>JAPOKA010000054.1 GCA_029977865.1 bacterium | reverse complement strand
AACGGCGTGCTCGACGACTGCGAGGTCGACTGCAACAGCAACGGCATCGCGGACGTGTGCGAGATCCTCGCGGGACTCGGCGAGGACTGCGACGGCAACGGCCTGCTCGACGCCTGCGACATCGCCGCCGGGGCCGGCGATTGCGACGACGACGGCCGCCTCGATCTCTGCCAGATCGAGCAGGAGGACTGCAACGGCAACGGCATCGTCGATGCCTGCGACGTGGCCGCCGGCGCCGAGGACTGCGACGGGAACCTGATTCCCGATCTCTGCGAGCGGGGCGGCGAGCTCGAGCTCGCCTACGACGACGGCATCTCCGAGTACGGGGTGCGCAGCAACGGCTCCTACATGGCCTGGCTCAACGCCTTCCCCATCGAGCCCTTCGCCGACACCGTGGTGGCGATCGAGCTGATGACCGAAGCGGTCGAATCGTTCCACCCGATCGACGTCTACGTCTGGGCCGACTACGACTCCGACGGCAATCCCGCCGACGCCCATCCGCTGTGGACGACGAGCATTCTCGGCGGGCCCACCGGGACCATCCGCCGCATCGAGGTGCCCAACGTGGTGGCCGGGCTTCCCGGCGGCAAGTTCTTCGTCGGATGCGTGCTCGCCGTCGACGACAGCATGTTCCCCGCGGCGCTGGACATCTCCGGCACCGCGGTTCCCAACCGCAGCTGGATCGTCGGTTCGCAGTTCCCCATCGATCCGAGCAATCTCGCAGCCGGAGCCATCGAGTACGGCCCCATCGAGCAGGCCCTCTTCCCCGGCAACTGGATCCTGCGAGCGGTGATGCAGTCGGTCGAAGGAGACTGCAACCAGAACGGGGTGCTCGACGCCTGCGACATTGCCGCCGGCAAGGAACTCGACCTCGACGGCAACGGCGTGCCGGATGCCTGCGAGGACTGCAACGCCAACGGCGTTCCCGACGGCTTGGACATCGCCGCGGGAACCAGCGTGGACTGCCAGCTCGACGGCATTCCCGACGAGTGCCAGGGCCCGCTTTCCGACTGCGACGGCGACGGCGTGCCCGACGCCTGCGAGCTCGCGCAGAACGACTGCAACGGCAACGAGGTGCCGGACCACTGCGACATCGACTCGGGATTCAGTCTCGACTTCGACGGCAACGGCGTGCCCGACGAGTGCGAGGACTGCAACGGCAACGGCGAACTCGACTCGCTCGACATCCTCTTCGGCGACAGTGCCGACTGCGACGGTGACGGGGTGCCCGACGAGTGCCAGTTCGGCGATCCGGAGACCCCGTATCGCTACATCGCCGACGACGGAACCCGCGAGTCCAACGTCAACGTCATCGGCGCCTACTCGGTCGCGTGGATGCAGCGCTTCGAGGTGTTGACAGGCCGCGAGTGGATCGGCGCAGTCGAGGTGATGTGGGGCAACACCTACCCCGGGCTCCCGGCGCAGGCGGTGGTGTGGAGCGACCCCAATCAGGACGGCGTTCCCGACGACGCGCAGGTGATCTCGATCGCGAACACCACCACGGTGTCGCCCAACACCAACACCCTCGTTCGCGTTGCGGTGCCGCCGGTGCATGTGGGTCCGCCCGGAACCCGGTTCTTCATCGGGGCGCTGGTGCCGAACGTGCAGGGCACCGCTCCCACCGCGATCGACGTCGACACCCAGGGCGACCGGTTCTGGATCGCCGCGAGCGTCGCCGTCGAGCTCGATCCCAACGACCTCGGCGCCGGCTTCCTGAGCCAGTTCCCCTACTACTCGGGCATCGTCCGCGGCATGGCCTTCGACGGCGCCCTGCCGGGCGACTGCAACGCCAACGGCATCATCGACATCTGCGACATCCTCGACGGCTTCGAGAACGACGCCAACGGCAACGGCATCCCCGACTCCTGCGAGCCCTGCCCGGCCGATCTCGATGGCGACGGCTTGGTGGGACCGGGCGATCTCACCATCGTGCTGGCCTCCTGGTCGGTCGGCGGCGGATGCGGGTCCTGCGCGGGCGATCTCGACGGAGACGGCGTCGTCGATGCCGGCGACCTCACCGAGGTGCTTGCGGCCTGGGGTCCCTGCTGGCCCTGAGCGTCGGACGCGGCGGAGTTGGCGATTCGCTGCGGCATTCAGGAGCGGAAGGCGCGTCGCCCTCGATAGCATGCGGAGATGAACGCTCACCATCTTTCCCGGCTCGCCGCTTCGATCGCCTGCCTGATTCCCCTCTCGCTCGCCGGCTGCGGCGGCGACGAGCCCACCGGAACATTCGTCGACGAGGACATCGTGGTCGAGGAGTCGGTGGAAGCACCTTCGGGCGTCATCGCGGCGCCGGGCAGCCGCATGGGACTCGGCGCAAGCGGCGACGCCTCCGGTGACTTCGATTCCGGCGACTTCGCGAACGACAACGGCGGCGGAAACGCCGCAGCATCCGCTGCCACGAGCGAGCCGGCCACGCCGCGCGATGCGGCCCGCGAGGCGCCCGAGGCACCCGAACCGCCCGCAGTGCCGATCGCGGTTCCCCAACCCAAGGATCCCATCGAGGCGGCCTTCTCCGACACCAAGTCGCTCGAGCGCAGCGGCGCCGATTCCCGCTATTCAGAGTTCCGCGAGCTGTGCGATCGCAACACCGAGATGCTGGTGAAGCTCGCCCGCGCCCGCAAGGCCATGAAGAGCGGCGGAGCGAACGAGACCACCGCCTATCTCAAGATCGACGAGCAGTACGCGGAGTTCTCCGAGCGGCTCAACGACTACATGGCGCAGCGCCGCTGGAGCGAACAGGACCGCGAGGTGATGGGCTACCTGCTCTCGGTCTCGACCGAGGATGCGATGCGCCGCGTGCGGGAAGGCTCTTGAGCGAGCGGTCGGTCGCGCCGGCGACCATCCTGCTCACCGGCGCCACCGGCTACATCGGCGGCCGGCTGGCACCGCGACTGCTCGAGCGCGGACATCGCATCCGCTGTCTCACCCGGAGCCGCCGCAAGGTGCTGGCTCGACCCTGGGCGTCGCAGCCGGGCGTCGAGATCGTGGAAGGAGACGCCGGCGACGAGGCCGCGGTGGCCGCGGCGATGTCGGGCTGCGATGCGGGCTACTTCCTCGTCCACTCGATGGACGCCGCCGGGCACGAGTACCGCGAGCGCGACCTCGCCATCGCGGAGAGCTTCGGGCGGGCGGCGTCTGCGGCAGGAGTCCGTCGGATCATCTACCTCGGCGGACTCGGCGAGACCGGCGAGGGGCTGAGCAAGCACCTCGCCTCCCGACGCGAGGTCGAGCGAGCCCTCGGCCGCGGCGGGGTGCCGGTGACGGTGCTCCGCGCCGCGATGATCATCGGTTCGGGCTCGGCGAGCTTCGAGATCCTGCGTTACCTCGTCGAGCGGCTGCCGGTGATGGTGACGCCGAAGTGGGTCCACACCGAGTCGCAGCCGATCGCGGTGCGCGACGTGCTGCACTACCTGATCGCGGCGCTCGAGAATCCCGCCACCACCGGCCGCACCCTCGACATCGGCGGCCCGGACATCTGGAGCTACGCCGAGGTGATGCGCGAGATGGCCAGGGCCCTCGGCCTGGGCCGGCGGCTGGTGATACCGGTGCCGGTGCTCACGCCGAAGCTGAGTTCATTGTGGATCCACCTGGTCACGCCGCTGGGAGCAAGCATCGCCCAGCCGCTCGCGGAGGGTCTGCGCAATCGCGTGGTCTGCCGGGACGACCAGGCGCAGCAGCTCATGCCGCACCGCTGCCTCTCCATTCCCGAAGCGATCAAGGCCGCGGTCGATCGCCGCTCGAGCGGCGACGTCGAGACCGCGTGGTCCGATGCGGGAACGATGCCGGGCGATCCGCACTGGTCAGGCGGCACCGTCTTCATCGATCGCCACCACCTCGAGACCGGCGCCGATGCCAACGCGGCCTGGCGGGCGGTCTGCGGCATCGGCGGCGAGCGCGGCTACTACGCGGCGGACTGGCTGTGGCGGCTGCGCGGTCGCATGGATCGACTGGTGGGCGGACCGGGACTGCGCCGCGGTCGCCGCAGCGCGACCGACCTCAGAGTCGGTGATGCCCTGGACTTCTGGCGGGTCACCGCGATCGATCCGAAACAGCGGCTCGAGCTGACCGCGGAGATGCGGCTTCCCGGCGTCGCGACCCTCACCCTCGAAGTCGAACCTCGCACCGAAGGCGGCTGCACGGTGACCTCGACGGCGCGATTCCGACCGCGGGGGCTTTCCGGCATCGCCTATTGGTATTCGGTGCTGCCCCTGCACGGAGTGGTCTTCCGCGGCATGCTCAAGGGAATCGTGCGCTCGTCTGAGGCTGCGAAGGCGTGAGGCGCCTCCTTCGGTAGCATCGCGGCGCGTCCGGCGGCTCCACGACCTTGCGGCGCCCCGGAGTCGCTCGGAGATCCGCCGGTGACCAAGCCACCCTCGCGTCGCGATTTCATCCTCCGCGCTTCCGCGACCCTCGCTGCCGCCGAAGCCGCGGGCAGCATCCCCGCGCTTGCCGCGCCGCTCGAGCCTGCGGCAGCGGGTTCATCGGGGCAGCAGTCCGATGCCGCCGCGATCCCTCCGGATGTGATCGCGATGGCGGAGCGGCTCGCGGGCATCGAGTTCACGCCGGAGGAGCGAACCCAGATCGCCGCGACGATCTCGGAGCAGCTTGCATGGTTTGAACTGCGAACCTCGCAGGGTCCGCTTCCCAACGCCCTCGCGCCGGCGACGGTGTTCCACGCCCTTCCGCCGGGATCGCGGCCGGTCTTCCGCACCGCGGCGGGCGATGTCGCAGGCTTCGTCGAAGCGAATCCCGGCCCGCTTCCGGCGAAGGAGGTCGACCTCGCCTTTGCGCCGATCTCGCGGCTTGCGGGGTGGATCCGCCGCGGCGACCTCAAGAGCCGCCGCCTCACCGAACTCTGTCTGCGTCGACTCGAGCGGGCCGATCGCGAACTCAAGTGCGTGATCACCCTCTGCCGCGATCGCGCCATCGCCGAAGCGGAGCGGGCCGACGCCGAGATCGCCGCCGGCAACTGGCGCGGTCCGCTGCACGGGATCCCCTGGGGCGCGAAGGACATCCTCGACACCGCCGGCATCGCGACCACCTGGGGTGCCGAGCCCTATCGCGATCGCGTGCCGACCGAGGACGCGGTGGTGGTGCGAAGGCTCGCCGACGCGGGTGCGGTGCTCTGCGCAAAGCTCTCGGTGGGCGCGCTCGCCTACGGCGACATCTGGTTCGACGGCCGCACCAACAACCCGTTCGATCCCAAGCAGGGCTCGAGCGGCTCGAGCGCCGGCTCCGCAGCCTCGGTCGCCGCGGGACTGGTGCCGTTTGCCCTCGGCACCGAGACGCTCGGCTCGATCGTCTCGCCCTGCACCCGCTGCGGACCGACCGGACTGCGGCCCACCTTCGGTCGCGTGGCCCGCACCGGATGCATGTCGCTGTGCTGGTCGATGGACAAGATCGGACCCATCGCCCGCACCGTCGCCGACACCGCGCTGGTGCTTGCGGCGATCGAAGGCGCCGATCCCGGCGATCCATCCTCGGTCTCGGCTCCGATGCGCTTCGATCCATCCGCCGATGCGAAGGGCTTGCAGGTCGGCTACGACCCCCGGTGGTTCGACGAGGGCGGAACGCCGCTTCGGCCGGCGCTCGACGCGCTGCGCGATGCCGGAGTGGGTCTCGTCGAACTCGAGCTGCCTTCGCTCTCCTCCGACGTGCTGCTGGTGCCGCTGCACGCCGAGGCGGCGGCGGCCTTCGAGGACATCACCCGCGACGGCCGCGACGACACCCTCGCCTGGCAGGCGCCGCAGGCCTGGCCCAACACCTTCCGCCGCACCTGGTTCATTCCCGCGATCGAACTCGTGCAGGCCGATCGCTTCCGCCGCGAGGCCATGCGCCGCTTCGACGCGGTCTTCGATTCGGTCGACGCCATCGTCTCGCCGCCCTACGCCGGCGAGATCCTGGTGGTCTCCAACTCGACCGGCCATCCCGCGCTGGTGCAGCGAATCGGCTTCAGCGATCGCGGTCGGCCGCTCTCGATCACCTTCACCGGAAGGCTCTTCGACGAAGGCACGCTGGTTCGCCTCGGCCGCGCCGTCGAGTCGAGGTTGGGGGTGTGGGACGTGCGTCCGGAGGCCTTCGCGGGATAGGTTCCCTGCGAAGGAGCACCCCTGTCGCGGGCGACGCGACCCGCCCTATCGCCACAAGGTCGGCAGGAATCCGAAGAAGACCTCGAAGGCGATGAGGGCGATGATGATCCACTCGAGGATCTCGGAGCGTCGGTGGGCTTGGCTGTCTGCGAACTTGGCGTAGATCGACTCGAGCACCTCGAGCTTGCGCAGGATGCTCGACTCCCAGCGCGAGAGGTGGAAGCGGCGGCTCGTCGCGGTCATCAGCCGCGCGAGGTACTGGTCGCCCACGAGCTTGAGGGCGTTCTGGATGCTCTCGTAGAGGAGTGCGGCGTCGACCTGCAGGCGGGCGAGCCGGCGCCAGTCGCGGCTTGCGGCGCTGAAGCGCCAACCCAATCCGCGACCGGCGAATCCGTCGGGGCCGCGCAATGTTCGATAGGCCGCGGTGAGCGCATCGTCGAGCTTGCGGTCGAGATGGCGGAACTCGAGCAGCTGCACGTTCAGGAACTCGAGCACCTCGACCGCCTGTTCGGGCTCGCGATCGAAGACCACCGCGGCCCGCCAGTCGACCGCGACCAGATCGTCGACGCCGTAGCGCAGACTCTCCACGAGGGCATCGCGGGCTTCCTCCTCGGAGAGCGATGCCGGCTCGCCTCGCAGCAGGCCGGCCAGCGTCGCGCGATCGAGTCCACCGGGTCCGCCGTCCGGAGGCGTCAACACCAGCACCAGGTAGTCCTCTTCGTCCTCGGCGACCTCGGGTCGATCGACCGCGTCGCCGAGCCGATCCTCGACCATCCGCTCGACCCTCCTGCGGGCGTCGTCGCGGAGTTCCGCCGCCTCGAGCAGCGAGGGCATCCGCCCGCGCAGCGACTCGAGCGTGCCTTCGACCGCGATGCGGTAGAGCACCGACACCGCCCCGAAGTCGTAGATGGTGACCTCGACCGGACCAGCCGCCTCGCCGACGAGCGGCGCCAGCGTCTGCGCCGGCTCGACCACCCGAAGCGGCAGCGGCTCGAATTCGAAGACCGGATCCCGCGACCGCGTGGAGGAGACGCCGGCCAACCCGGCACGCGACGCATGGGCCAGTCTGGTCGTCGCGAGATCGAGGTCGACCGCAGCGCCGATGTCGAAGGCGAACATCACTCGCGCCTCTCCGCGGAGAACACGATCGTTCGGATCGGATTGCGATGACGGCATAGGGGATGGAAGTGTCCGGTCGCGGAGGATCGCGGGCAACCGAGCGGGCACCGGAATCTGCCTGCATCAGGCCGACGTGCCGCGCTTGGGCTCGCGGAATGCCGCGAAGGTCCGCGGCGAAGGAGGCAAGCCCCGCCTGCGACGACCCGGTGAAGGGCCGCGACTTCGGCACGCCCGACTGGGAGCCGCTCGAAACACGCAAGCCCCGCTCGCAGCGCCCCCGCTGGCCTCGCGTTGCTCGGCCCATTCCCCTCTCGATCGCGTGGCGATCTCGCGGAGGAGGGTTCGCGCGGAGGAGTCGACCACTACCATGCCCGACCCATGAGCGAACTCGTCACGACCACCATCGCAGACGGCGTCTGCGAGATCCGGATGAACCGACCGGAAGTCCGCAACGCCCTCAGCCACGAACTCATCCACGCCCTCGAATCCGCGATCGCGACCGTCGAGGAGGACCACTCGATTCGCGCCGCGGTGCTTGCCGGCGAAGGCAAGAGCTTCTGCGCCGGCATGGATCTCAAGGCGGTCGCCAAGGATCCCCACGCCATGGCCGACATGCTGCGGGCGCTCTCGCGGGTCGCGCGGCGGGTGCGGCGGCTGCGGGTTCCGGTGATCGCGCGGGTGCAGGGCGCTGCGGTCGGCGGCGGGTGCGGGCTGATGGTGGTCTGCGACTTCGCGGTCACCCATGCCACCGCCAAGGTCGGCTATCCCGAGGTCGATCTGGGCATCTGCCCGGCGGTGGTGGCGCCGTGGCTCGTGAAGCGCATCGGTGCCGGTCCCGCGCGGGCCATGCTGCTTCTCGGGGGCACCATGAGCGGCCGCGAGGGGTTCGAGCGCGGACTGGCCACCCACTGCGTCGACGAGGAGTCGCAACTCGACGCCGCGGTCGCCGATCTTTCGGCGCGGCTGGTCTCGGGAGGCCCCAACGCGATGGCCGCGACCAAGCGTTGGCTCAACGAACTCGACGGCTCCTACGAGGACGCGGTGCTCGATGCCGCCGCGGAACTCTCCGCGACCATGATCGCCGGCGAAGAGGCGCAGACCCGACTCCGCGCCATCTGGTCGAAGTGACGGCGGCGATGCCTCGGCACGATCCCATTCCCGCAGCCCTTCGAGAACTTGCCCCGACCACGCTGGTCGAACGGCTCGCTGGATTCCCCGCGGTGCTCGCGCCGCTGGTCGTTTCGCTCTCGCCGGAGGAGTCGCTTTGGCGGCCCGCCCCCGAGGACTGGTCGGTGGTCGAGGCGGTGCGGCATCTGCTCGACGAGGAGCGAGAGGACTTCAGGCCCCGCATCGAGCGGGTGCTTGCCGACTCGACGGAGTCGTGGACACCGATCGACCCCGCCGGTGCCGCGGCGAGTCGCGGCTATCGCGAACAGCCGCTTTCGGCGGTGCTCGCGGAGTTCGAGCAGGAGCGGGCCCGCAGCGTGAAGTGGCTTCGCGGTCTGCTTGCGGCGGAGCCGCCCACCGACTGGAGGCAGGCCTACGAGCATCCTCGCTTCGGCCCGATTCATGCCGGAGATCTGCTCGCGGCGTGGGCCGCCCACGACCTGCTGCACCTGCGGCAGATCACCCGCCGGCTGTTCCAGATGCTCGCCGCCCGCGGCGAACCCTATCGCGTCGACTACGCCGGCGAGTGGTAGCGATGGGCGAGTTCGCCGACGGCGATCGCATCGGGCGAAGCCTCGGCCTCGAGTTGCTCAGCCGGACTTCCGTGGAGCCGCATCGACCGGCACCAGGATCATCGCCGCGCCGCCCTCGAACTCGATCTCGACTCTGCGGGTCCGCGGCTCGGGGTCGTGGTTGCTCGCCCGGATCGACAGCAGCACCGATCCGCCGGGCGGCACCACGAAGGGCGGGAGGCCGCGGTCGCTCGAGACGGTGGTCGACACCGTGGGGCGAAGGCGCCGGATCTCGACCGCCTGATCGGAGTCGTTGCGAAGTAGGCAGGTCACCTCGCGACGACTGAAGGCCAAAGGAGCGGGCTCGCCCGGCGAAACCACGTCGACGATCGGGCCGAGCACCAGCGGCGAGCCACGCTCGAAGCGACCGCCGCACGCCGCCGAGAGCAGTGCCGCGGCCGTCCATGCCAACGGATACGGAGCAGTCCGCGCCATCGCCGGTGGTTGTACCCGCGAAGCGCGCGACCGCGGCGGGTAGCATCCGCAGCGATGTCGATCTTCCCCCTGCCGGTCTTCGAAGCCGATGCCGATCCCGACCGCCGCGAGGCGATGAGCGATCGCGAGATCTACGCGCGGCTCAAGCCTCCGACGAGCATCGTGATCCGCTACGGCGTGATGGCCGCGGTGGCGGAGTACCCCTACGACGGTCCCGCCAAGCCCGGCTGCGGATCCAAGCTCGTCGCCCGCACCCACCGCGGTCTCGAGGTGGTCGAGATGCTCACCACCACCTGCTCCAACTCCGGCTGCGGCAAGAGCGTCTCGCGGCAGGAGATGCTCGAGTACATCGAGAACTCCGGCGGGCGGGAGTATCCCTTCCGCACCGACGGCAAGATCCTGCGGGTGGCGACCATCGACGATCTCGCGCGGTGGTCGGCGAGCAAGGAGGCGGCGCGGCAGAAGGTGGCCCCCATCAAGCTCGCGGCCCGCGAGCTGGGGCTTGCGATGAAGATCGTCGAGGTGGAGCCGATCCTCGGCGGCGAGATCCTCACCGTCTACTACACCGCGGAGGAGCGGATCGACTTCCGCGATCTCGTGAAGCGGATCGCCTCGGAGTTCAAGACCCGCATCGAGATGCGGCAGGTCGGGGCGCGGGACGAGGCTCGACTCGTCGCCGACTACGAGCGCTGCGGTCAGCACTGCTGCTGCAAGAACTTCCTCAAGGTGCTCAAGCCGATCTCGATGCGGTCCGCGAAGACCCAGAAGGGCACCGTCGATCCGTTGAAGATCTCCGGCCGCTGCGGTCGCCTGATGTGCTGCCTCCGCTACGAGGACGAGACCTACGAGGACCTCAAGAAGCGGTTGCCCAAGAATCGCACCCGAGTCGGCACCCCCGACGGCCCGGGGACGGTGCTCGACTCGAAGATCCTGGTGCAATTGGTGCTGGTGAAGCTCGAACGGGACGGCCGGGAGGTCGCGGTGCCGGTCGAGGAGCTCTGCGATCCCGAGGCCTGCCCGCCGCCGGAGTCGGCCGAGCCCGATCCCTTCCGCGGCATCGCGGCAGAGTCCGCGACGAGGCTTGGTCGCCGCGAGCGGGAGTCGCGCCAGGACCGGCAACGGTCGCGGGTCGAGGCGGACGCCGCGCCTCCGATCGATCCGGTCGCTCCCCCCACCGAGGGGTCCGATACGGCTGAACCCGGCCGCAAGCGGAAGCGTCGGCGCCGCCGAGGCGGCCAGGCCGCTGCAGGCGAGGACGCGACTTCAGTTGGACCCGCGGTCGAAGGAGCTTCCGATGCGGCGACCGCGCCGGGTAGCCCGCCGGCGGAAGGTGACACCACAAGCGGTGGGAGGAAGCGCAAGCGACGACGCAAGCGAAAGGGTGGCGGTGGAGCTGCGAGCGGAGCTCCGTCGGATTCCGGCGGCGGCGACGCCGGCGGCGATGTCTCGCCCGCTTCGAGTTCTGAAGAAGCCGGCGGGTCTTCCGGCGAGGGTGGCGCTCCACGCAAGCGGCGGCGCCGACGACGTCGTGGTCGCGGTGGTTCCGACGCCTCCGCGTCCGGCGATGCTGGCGAGTGATCCGATCGAGCGCGCACTCGGTGCAGCGCGAGGCGCTGCGCGGTGGCGCGAGCTTCGAAAAACATTGAACGATTCCGCGGCAGCGCACCCGATACGAAACTTCACCGTCGTCTCCAGCCACGAACTCCCGACGAGATGAATGTGAAGCGACCCGCCCGCACTCCGCGACGATCGGCTCCCACGAGCGGTCGCCGGCTCACCGCCGCATTCACCGCCACCCGCAACCGAATCGTCTGGCTCAGTTTCATGTCCGCCACCGCCGCGGTGGCCGGTCTCCTCATGCTCAGCGAGCGGCGCGGACCCGCGCCGGCGCTGGCTTCGCTCGCCTCGCCCGAGGCTGTCGCGACGCTGCAACCCTCCTCGGCCCCGGTCGAGCGCGGCCGATGGACCTCGATCGTGGTGCACCACTCCGGGCAGCCGGCGGGCACCCCGGAGTCGATCGAGCGCGAGCACCTCTCCTACGGGTACGCGAGCCTGGGCTACCACTTCCTGATTGGCAACGGGGCTGGCCTCGCCGATGGCGAGATCCATGCCGGACCCCGTTGGCACCGGCAGCAGCCGGGTGCCCATGTGGCCCCCCGCGAGCCCGGTCAGACCCCCTCGGCAGACGAGCTCAACCGAACCTCGATCGGCATCTGCCTGGTCGGCAACGGGAACCGGCGAGAATTCACCGCCGCCCAGATTCGTGAACTGGTCGGCCTGGTCCGGAAGCTGCAGTCGGAACTGGGTATCCCCGGCTCGGCGATCCGCCTCCATTCCGATCTCGCAGCGGTCGAGAGCCCGGGCGCGATGTTCCCGACCGCCGTCTTTTCAAACTCGATCCTCGACTGACCTGAGCCTGCTCGGGAGCCCCAAACCCTTGCCGCTGCAGCCTTCGAGCGGTACATTCGCCGTTCACGTCTTTGTCCCGGCGACTCAGGTCCACGCCGGGCCACCAATCCGAAGCGACCGCCGGGCCGGGGCCCGTCCTTGACGATCGCTTTGGGGTTCCGAGGACCGCAGGTTCCACTCCACTCGCCGATCACCGGCGAGGTGGAGTTCGTTCAGGACGCCGACTCGTGTCCATTGCCGCCGAGGCCCAGTTCCCGGGATTCAAGGTCCTTGCCCGCATCGGGCAGGGCGCGGCAAGCGTGATCTACGCGGTGCAGAATCCCAAGACCAAGCAGGTCTGGGCGCTCAAGCATGTGGTTCGCAACAGCGACAAGGACGTCCGCTTCGTCGAACAGGTGGAGCAGGAGTACGAGGTCTGCAGCCAACTCGACCATCCCAACCTGCGCAAGGTCGAGAAGCTCATTCGCAACCGCAAGATGTTCCGGGTCTCCGAGGTCATGCTGGTGATGGAGCTCGTCGACGCAGAGACCGTCGATCAGCATCCGCCGGCGGACATCCCCGGTGCCCTCGACATCTTCATCCAGACCGCACGGGGCCTCGCCCACATGCACGAGCGGGGCTTCGTGCACGCGGACCTCAAGCCCACCAACATCATGGTCAACGACCGCGGCGCGGTGAAGTTGATCGACCTCGGCCAGGCCTGCGAGATCGGAGCGGTCAAGAAGCGGATCCAGGGGACGCCCGGCTACATGGCGCCAGAGCAGGCCCATCGTCAGGCGATCACCGAGCGCACCGACATCTACAACTTCGGTGCGACCATGTACTGGATCCTCACCCGCGAGGTGATCCCCACTGCGTTGCCGCCCTCGGACGACCGCACCAGCCTGCTCTCGGGAGCCATCGACGCCGAGCAGTTGAAGCCGCCGAAGCCGCCTCACGAGAAGAACTCGATGGTGCCGGTCGAGCTTTCGGAGCTCATCCTCGCCTGCGTCGCGCCAGACCCGGCCAACCGCCCGCAGTCGATGCCGGAAGTGCTGCGCGGCCTCGAGGCGATCGCCTCGATCGCCCGCTGACACCCCGATTCACCGCAAGCCGAACCGCCGTCCCGGCAGCCGTCCGGCCGACCGGCTCGGCCTCCTAGACTCACGCTTCGCCTCCAAGGCCAACCCCGTGCCCACGCCCCGCATCGCGATCGTCGGTCGCCCCAACGTGGGCAAGTCGAGCCTGTTCAACCGGCTCATGGGTCGACGCATCTCGATCGTCGATCCGACCCCCGGGGTCACCCGCGACCGCATCGAGGGACTGCTCGAGATCGCCCCGCCCGAGGCGACCCCCGCGGGCGAGCCGGTCTTCGCGGATCTCGTCGACACCGGCGGCTACGGCCTCTACAACCCGCAGGACCGCCGCATCGACGAGGCGGGCAAGGATCTCTCGCAGCTCGACGCGGACATCGAGCGGCAGATCGACCTCGCCGTCGCCGAGGCGGATGTGGTGCTCTTCACCGTGGACGCCACCGACGGAGTGGCGGCACTCGACCGCGAGGTGGCGGAACTCCTTCGCGACCGCCGGCTCGCCGAGAAGACGATCCTCGTGGCGAACAAGGTCGACGACGACAGTCGACTCGATGCACTCGGCGAAATCGGAGCCCTCGGCTTCGGGCCGCCAGTGGGGGTCTCCGCGAAGAGCGGCTTCGGTGTGCGGCGGTTGCTTGGGCTGCTTCGTGCCAGGCTCGAGGCGATCTCGGAAGCGCCGGCCGCGGCGGAGATCCTGATGGCGATCGTCGGTCGCCGCAACGCCGGCAAGAGCACCCTGGTCAACGCACTCGCCGGACGTCCGCGGGTGATCGTCTCGGAGATCGCCGGCACCACCCGCGACAGCGTGGACGTCCGCTTCACCATCAAGGGCCGCACCCTGGTGGCGATCGACACCGCGGGGGTTCGCAAGAAGAAGAGCTGGGTCGACGACGTCGAGCGCTACTCGCACGGCCGGGCGGTCGAGGCGATCGCCCGCTGCGACGTCGCAGTCCTGCTGCTCGAGGCGACCGAACCGGCGAGCCAGGTCGAGAAGGCTCTCGTCAAGGAGATCCTCGATCGCGGCAAGCCGGTGGTGGTGGCGATCAACAAGTGGGATCTCGTCGAGGGCAAGCTCGCCCTCGAGGACTACCTCAAGCACCTCGACAAGGAACTCCCGAGCCTTTCGTTCGCGCCGATCGTGGCGCTCTCGGGCAAGTCCGGCGAGGGTCTCGAGGACGTGGTGGCACTGGCCTTCAACCTCCACGCCCAGGCCGGGCACCGCGAGTCGACCGGCAGGCTCAACGCCGCCATCGAGCGAATCCTCGCCGAGCGCGGTCCCTCCTCTCGGCTCGGCACCCAAGCCAAGGTCTTCTACGCCAGTCAGATCGGCACCCATCCCCCCACCATCGCGGTGGTGGTGAACAAGCCGCAGCTCTTCGCGGGCCAGTACGAGCGCTACCTGCTCAACCGCCTGCGGGATGTGCTGCCCTTCTCGGAGGTTCCGATCCGGCTGCAGTTCGCAGCGCGCCGCCGCGACGGCGAGCCCTCGCCCACCGCTCGCCCGCGGCGCACCGCCGCGACCCGGCGAACACCGCGTTCGGGCGGTCGGTGACCGCAGGCGCACGCCGGCGGCAAGCGGCTCCGCTATCGTGCGTTGGCGGCGATCGGCCTTGAACCGGATCATCCGACCCGCTCTCCTTCGCATGCTCGCTGCACCTGCGGTCCTCTGCCTCCTCGCCTCGGCCGCGCCGGCCTCGACGCTGGCGTCGACACTCGCAGGGCCGCTCCAGCCGGAGGCTGCTGAAGCGCCGCCGCCTGCCGCAGAGGATGGCATCGCGGTGAAGGAGGCCGATCGCAGGGTCGAATTGCGCAACGAGGCCTTTCGACGGTTGCGCCGCGAGGCGATGCCCGAGCCGGCCACTCCGGAGGAGCTTGCAAGCTGGGCCGCCGAGACCGGATTCAGCGGAGAGGGCCTTGCGCTGCTTCCAGCCATCGAAGCCAACTACCGCCGGGCGTGGTCGCGGGTGGGCGAGAACTCCGGTGCGGAGATCCTCTCCCGCATCGAGTCTTCCTATCGATTCGATGAGCGGCTCGAACGCATCGTGGTGGTGCCGACCCCGGAACTGGTCGACCTGCTGGTGGCGCGGCTTCGCTTCGCCAGCGAAGTCGAGACGGTCGAGGCGGCGCTCTTCCGCGAGTACGAGACCCTTGCCGATCCCTCGGCCCGAAGACTGCTCGAGGACATTCGCCACGAGCGGGCCCAGCGGGTCAATCTGCGGGCGGAACGATTGCCGGGTTCGACGCTTGACCTCGTCGATCTCTTCGCACGCGAGTCGATCGACGCTTCCGCCCATCTCGGCGTGCCCGAGGCCCTCGACCGCTATCGCCGCGACCACGCTTCGCTGCTCCGCACTCGCCATCGCGAGGGGCTTGCCCTCGAACTCGATCGAGCGACCAGACTGGTCGAGCTCGGACCGGCGTGGGAACTGGTGCTGCCTGAAGAAGAGGTGGTCGAGATGCGCGAGGCGCTCCAGAACGCCGAACGCCGCTCCATCGAGCTCGATGCTCCGCTGCGGGTGCTGAACCGCGAGACCATCACCGCCCTGCGGCGGATGCTTCCCGACGAGGAGGGCCAACGGCTGCAGCGGGCCTACCAGTCGCTCACCTATCCCGAGCACTTCCGCGACGAAGACCGCTTCGTCTCGCTGCTCGCCACGCCACCGGTCTCGGCGGCGCTGCTCGGCGATCGCGCCGACGCGGCCATGCTCTCGCTCGATCGAGCCACCCGCGAGGTGCAGCGGCCGGCGCTGCTGCTGATGGAACTCGCCGATTCGCTCGCGGTGGTGGAGACGCTGCCTGATCCGCTGACTCGAGCGGAGGCGTCGATGCTGCTCGAGTCGCGCATCCTCGAACTCGGCCAGGCTCGTCGCGATCGCTTCGCCATTGCGGCGGAAGAGGTCCTCAACACCCTTCCCGCCGATGCGCCGTCCGCGGTCGAGGCGGTTCGCGCCCATCTCCAGGCCGATCAGAGCCTCCGCCGCGCGACGGTCTTCCGCCGGGCGCAGCTGGCCGATCAGGTCGAACGTCTCCGCGGTCGCGTCGTCGAGGAGGAGACCGCACCACCGTCGCCGTGAGGTCGAAGGAAGAGTCGCACCATGATTGCAAGGCGTCCGCTCTCAACGCTGTCGATTCGAGTGCTCGCTGCCGCCGCAGCGACGCTGGCCGTCGCGACCGGTTGCGACCGCTCGCCGGCACCGCCTCCTTCGCCACCGACCCCGATCGCTTCGGATCCCGAGCAGGCGGCTGAGCCGCTGCGCGCGGTGATCGACACCGACAAGGGCACCGTCGTCATCGAGTTCCTCGAGGGAGCGCCCCGGACCGTCGCGAACTTCTGCCTGCTCGCCTCCAAGGGCTTCTACGACGGTCAGCCCTTCTACGGGCGCAGCACCGTGGTGCGCCAGATGGGACGTCCCACCCCCGGCTTCACTCCTGGCTACGACCTGCCGCGCGAATTCGTGCCGGGTGCGTGGTTTGATCAGGGCGGACGGGTGGCCGCCACCCTGGTGACCGATGCCGACAGCTCTCCCGCGCACGGATCTGGGTTCTTCATCACCGTGAAGGCGCAGGATCGCTGGAACCTCGTCTATCCGATCTTCGCCAACGTGATCGAAGGACTCGACGTGGTGCAGTCGATCCAGGACGGCGATCGCATCCGCACCGTGACCCTCGAAGGCGACCCGCAACCGCTCTGGGTGCAGTATCCGCGCGAGGTGGCGCAGTGGTCTGCCGCGATCGAGCGGATCGGCTCGATTCCAGAACCGGTGGACCGGCCTCGGTAGGCGTGCGCAGCGCGAACCCTCCCCCGCGAGATCGGAAAGGGATCGAGGCGTGACCCTCCATCCAGTTCGCACAAGTGCTGTGGACTGCGGGCGTCGTCGCCCGCATTTCGCCGGCAAGTCGGCGCTCGCACGGCGGACCGGAGGCCCGCGTTCCGCAGGTTGGCGAGCAGCCAAGGCCTGGTGAGCGAGATGCCGGCGCCCCGCTTCAGTTCCAGCTGAGTCCCTTCGGCCAATCGCGAAACTCCTGACGATCGGCGAGGGCCACCAGGCGGTCGAGGTGGGCAAGCTCGAGGGTGAGCAGGCGAGCGCGGCGGCGAGGATCGGACTCCTCGAGCATGCGGTAGCGCAGTTCGTCGTCCTTGATGAGGGCGAAGCTGACCAGTTCGATCAGGGCGTGGGTCGGCACATCCTCGCGCTCGATCCACTGCCGAATGCTCCCGGCGCTGACCATTCGCGAGAGCCGCGGACCTTCGAGCAGTTGCCGCAGCCGACGCCGGGTCGCGGCGAGCCTGGGCATCTTCGAACCCTGTTCAAGCGGCGCCATCGTGCCGAGGCGGTAGAGCCGGCCGGGAGCGGGCTCCAAGATCTCGCGAATGGTCCCGCGGCACACGCCGTGCAACACCAGGTTGTGCCGCCCGTCGGGAAGTCGCGTGTGCTGGACGATCTTGCCCACGCACGCGGCCGGACGAAGCGGCGGCGTTCCGACCGTCGGCCCCTCCCACTCCGGACCGGCAGGGATGGCCATGGCCACGGGTTGTGCGGTGAGCAGGTTGCCGCCTTCGACCGACTCGAGGCAGTCTTCGATCATCTGGCGGTAGCGCGGCTCGAAGATGTGCAGCGCCTGCGGCGCGTGCGGCAGCAGCACTGCGCCCGAGAGCGGGAAGAGCGCGATCGGCTCGTTGAAGTCGATGGAGATCGTCTCAGCCACGGAGGCGATGGTAGACCCGTGCCTTCGGATGGTCGCTGCAGTGCTACCGTGCAGCGTTCTCATGCCGGCCTTCCTCGTCAGCCTGCTCGAGTCCCCCACGGTGCCGCTGGCGGTGCTGATCCTGATCACGGTGGGCCTCGGAGTGGCGGCCCGGGCACGCGAGGACTCGAGGCTCCTGGTGGGGGCGGTGTCCGCGGCCGCGGCGGCCGCGACGCTGGGCTTGGCCGCATGGCTGGTGCCGACACCGGGGAGCCGCGCCGTCGCCACCATCGACCGCCTCGTCGCCGCAGCCGAGCAAGCCGACTTCGACGGACCCGAGGGCATGTTCGCGCAGCTTTCCGACTCCGCGAGCCTCCACTTCGGAACCGACCGCAGCCCGGGCGTCGGGCTCGAGGGCCTCAAGTCGGCGCTGCGCACCCTCGGGAGAAGGCATCGCATCCGCGAGAACACCGTGCTGTCGCGCTCGTTTCGGACCATCGCGCCCGATCGGGTCATGGTCGAACTGGGCTGCCGAACCGTGACCGAGAGTTCGATGGGTGGTCCGGTGGTCACCGGTTGGTCCTTCGAGCTGAGGCTCGATGAGACGAGTGGTCGCTGGGTGATCCAGCGCGTGGTTTTCCAGACCCTCGGCGGCCGGCCCGCCGACTCCCGCATCCTCCGCTGATCGGAGGCACTCGCACGAGTCGGTCCTGTCGGG
>JAPOKA010000053.1 GCA_029977865.1 bacterium | reverse complement strand
AGCGGAAGTCGCCGATATCGGAGTCCCACAGGATGGGCTGGATGAAGCGGCGATCGGCAAAGGGACCCTCGAGGACGAGGTCCTCCGGCATGGCGTCGAAGAGCGCGGCGTGCTCGGTGCGGAAGCGTTCGGCACTCTCGATCGGCGTGGCGCCGTGCGAGAAGGCGCGGCCGTAGACGCGACCGATGCGGCCGTCGGGCAGCAGGTAGAAGTCGGTGGAGGGGTTCTCGCTGCGGAACTTCGTGCGCGGATCGACCGGCGCCTCGCTGCGATCGCTCGACCCGGGAGTGCCGGGACCGCCGGGACCACCCGGCGTGCTCTGACCCGGCGACTGCGCAAGCGAGTGGGCGGCGGGAAGAACGATGAGCGCAGTCGCGGCGACAACCAGCGAAGCGAGACGTCCGAGTCGGAGAGTGGCGAGCATCGGATGCGAAAGCGTCTGCTTGTGGCGGCTGCGATCGAAGTCGAGCGTTCGCATGAATCACCGGATCGCATGCGGTCTCAGCAATGCGCATGCGCCTCTGCAACTGTACCCCGGGCACCGTTCCAGCCCGCAAAAACTCCGGGCAACACCCGTCGAATTCACACTTCGCCACGGTGTCGAATCCGGCGTTCGAAGCCGGGGCCCACGACCTGAGAACGGGGCTCGACTCGACGAACCCCGGAGCGCGCCGCGAATCTCGGCCGCGTTCCGCACGCTCGGCGGGCTTGGTCGTTCCTCGTCAACGACGCTCAGGCCGGCATCAGCGGGGGCGACACCGCACCGCCGAAGTAGAGCGGCAGTTCCACCGCGAAGGTGGCACCACGTCCCGGTTCGGACGCCAGCGAGACCGTGGCACCGAGCCGTTCGGCCAACTCGCGACAGATCGCCAATCCGAGGCCGGTACCGCCGTGGGTGCGGGTGTGGCTGGCATCGACCTGGCGGAACTTCTCGAAGATGCGGTCCTGCATGTCGTAGGGGATGCCCGGCCCTTGATCGCGCACCGCGATGCGCACCCCCGGCGCTTGATCACCACGAGTGAAACGCTCGGCCACGAGCGAGACCGTGCCGCCCTCGGGCGAGAACTTGACGGCGTTGGAAAGGAAGTTGAAGAGGATCTGCTGCAGCTTGCCGGCGTCGGTCTCGAGGGTCGGCAACTCCGCCGACACCCGGACCTCGAGTCGCACCCGGCGGGCTTCGGCCTGCGGGCGCATGATCGCCTCGAGGCCCTCGACAAGATCGGAAATGCTCGTGGGTTCGATCACCAACTCCACCCGCCCCGCCTCGATCTTCGCCATCTCCAGCAGTTCGTTGATCATCTCGAGGAGCCGCCTCCCGCTCGCCACGATGTTCCCGAGATAGCGGAGCCGCTTGGGATCGGCATCGGGATCGCTGCGGGCGAGTTCGCCGAGGAGTTCCGCGAATCCGATGATCGAGTTGAGGGGTGTCTTGAGTTCGTGGCTGACGTTCGCAAGGAACTCGCTCTTGAGGCGATTGGACTCGTAGAGTCCGACGTTGGCTTCGGAGAGTTCGCCGAGCTTGAGATCGAGCGATTCGTTCATCGCCTCGAGCCGATCCCGAGTCCTTTCGACCTGATCGAGCATGGTGTCGAGCCCGGAGGCGAGATCCTCGAAGTCGTCGCCGGTCCGGACCGTGGAGCGTGCGGCGAGGTCGCCCCGCTTCACCCGATCGATCGTCTCTCGCAACTGCCGCACGGGGGAGAGAATCAACTTGGTCAGGATGATGTGGAAGGCGAGGATCGCCAGCAGGCCGGCGGCGAGGCCGCTCGCGACGATCCAGATCCGGTTCCGGAGCAGTTGGCCGTCCGCCGCGGGGCTGGTGCGGTCGATGACCAGCACCCCGCGCAACGGATCGATCACCGAGGGGACTTCGACCCGCGGCGAGAAGTCGATGATGTCCGCACTCTGCAGCCGTGACCGCTCGCTCTGCCGGACCGCTCGAGCGTATCGGTAGACGGTGCGGCCCTCCGCCTCGGATGCCGCGAAGGCATCCTTCCGCGCCGGATCTCGCTCGAAGTCGCGAATAGCCGCGGAAAGGAACTCGTCGTGATCGACCTCCGCCGGCGGCGGCTCGAGGTCGATCATCCGCATGGGGATGGCGAGGCCTTCCGATCGGACCAGGGTGAATCCGTTCTCAAGCCAGGTCTCGGCGAGCTGCCGCGAGACCTCCAGCTGGTTCTCCCGCACCAACCGCTGCGTGCGGACCCACGGCACGCTCAGCGCCGCGGCCAGAATGGCGAGCACCGCCACCGAAAAGATCAGTTGGCACTTGTTGGCGAGGGACAGCCCTCGATTCATGGCCTGCGCTCCGATCCTGCCTTCTCTTAGCATACGACCCGCCGCCCGCTCGCCCACCCGTCCACCTTCGGAAGCGCTCCGTCGTGCACAAGCCCGGAACCGATCCGCTCGACGTGCAGATGACCGACGTCCTCTGCGACTACTGCCACCGCGAGTGGACCGAGACGATTCCCATGATCGAAGGCCACCACGGCTCCTGCGTCTGCGGTCGCTGCCTTTCGACCGCCTACGCCGCAGTGGTGCATGGCGGGATCGACGACGGCCACGGAGCCTTCAAGTGCCGGATGTGCCTCGAGGAGCGAAGCGACGCCTCGTGGGCAAGTCCGATCGATTCGGAGGCGCTCGTGTGTCTGCGGTGCATCAAGCTCGCGGCGCGAGCGCTCGAGAAGGACCCCGACTTGGGCTGGCACCGTCCCGAGGCGGCGGCCGACGCTTGAGTCGCCGCACCGGCGCTCGCTTGGACCATTCCTCCGACGCCCGAGGCCGAATCGAGGCGGCTTCCCCGGATCGGGCCCGTGCGAACGCGTGGCCGTATCGCTCGGCTGCTAGCATCCGACCTTCGAACCTGCGAGGAACCCGATGAGCAACCATCAGCACGACCGCGATCACCCCCACCACCGAAGCCATGGAAACGGCGCTCCCGCGTCGGGTTCGCGGAAGCCGACCATCGTGATCATCGGGGTGATTCTGATGCTGGTCGCCTTGGTTACGTACGTGATGAGCGTCGACGAGTCGCTCGCGCCGGGCGAGCAGGGTCAGGAGATGCCGGCGGCGGAGTGAGGGACTGAGTTCTCGGGTGGTGAACATCGCCGCGGCGATCGGCTGCGCCCCCGCGCACCACCGGCGGTTGTTTCCCTTGGCGGGTCTTCTCGTCGACGAGTTGGACTCGCACGCCGGACCGCCCCATCGGCTGCGGAATCGCAACTCACGCACGGGATGTCCGGCTCGACGCCCTATCGCCGCCTTCGCAGCGTCATCGCGTGGAACGATCGCCCTTCCTCGCGGAACTTCCGCTCGAAGTTGGTGCCCACGAGTTCGCCTTCGCTCGCATGGGCGGGGCGAGAGAACTCGAGCCGATCCCACTGCGACGCATGGCGTGCCGCGTGATCCTCGTACCAGGCCCACAATTCAGCATGGTCGGTCACCAGGCGCAACTCTCCCCCGGGCACGAGCACGCGGTGGAACTCCGCGAGACTGCGGTCCTGCAGCACCCGGCGCTTGTGGTGCCGCGACTTCGGCCAAGGGTCGGAGAAGTACAGATGGATCGTCCGCACGATCCCGTCCGGCACGCGATGGCGGATGAACTCGACGGCGTCGCCCCACAGCACCTTGACGTTCGCGAGCCCATGCCGCCGCAGTCGATCGGCGGCGTAGCGCCAGAACTCGCCGGCGTGCTCGATCCCGAAGTAGTTGACCTCGGGGTTCGCCGACGCCTCGGCGAGCAGGAAGGTCCCCTTGCCCGAACCGATCTCGAGCTCGAAGGGCCGATCGGGATGGGTGAAGAACGTCCGCGGATCGAATCGTCCCGACTCGAACGGCGGAAGGTCGTCCCGGTCGAGGCCGACACCCGCGACATCGGGATCGCGCCCGCGCATGAGGCCGAAGCTCACGGTGCGCGATCCACGGCCGCGGCATTCGCGGCGACCCCGGTGGTGCGGCGCACCCAGTCGACGATCAAGGCGATCGCAGCAGGATCGATGGTGGTCTCGATGGCGCCGTACTCGTCGATTCCCCCGGTGGTCGCGGGCTGGAAGAGGTGGTTCAGCCCTTCGAGCCGCCGCACCTCGAACGGTGCCCCACCCTGACGAAGGGCCGCCTCGATCCGCGGGAGGTTCTGCTCCGGATCGACCTGTCGATCGAGCGATCCGATCACCGCCAGCGTCGGAATGCCCATCTCCGCGAGCAACGGCGCGGGATCGAGCTTGAGGAAGGTCTGCATCCACTTCGACTGCATCTCGGCGACGGCGCCGGCGGCGCTCTCGAGCAGCACCTCGTTGTCGAGCTCGGCGCCGAGATTGAGCGCGGCCTGCGAGACCACGAGGTCCCGGGCGGAATTCTGCATCTCGGCAAGGTCGCCCGCCTTTGCCGCGGCCAGCAGTCGGGATTGGCTCTCGAGCACCGGGACGAGTTCTTCCTCGGTGGCGCCGCCCGCCTCGAGCAGTCGCCGCATCTGCACTTGGAGGATCGCGTCGCCGGGCACGCCCGGCCCCGCCAGCAGGACCGCGAAGGCCAGCATCGTCTCCGGCTTGCCCTGCTCGCGCTGCCACTTCGCCACGATCGGCGCCACCAATCCGCCCTCGCTGTGACCCAAGATGCCGACATTGCTCGCGTCGATCTCCGGAAGCTCCTTGAGGAACTCGGTCGCCGCATCGGCATCGCTTGCGAAGTCGAAGGTATCGGCGAGGCCGAAGTCGCCGCCGGAACCACCGACACCACGATCGTCGTAGCGCAGCACCGCGATGCCGCCGCGAGTGAGAGCGTCAGCCAGCACGAGGAACGGTTTGTGGCCGAAGATGGTCTCGTCGCGGTCCTGCGCGCCGCTGCCGGAAACGAGGACCACCCCGGGCACGGGTTGTTCCGCCGACGCAGCGGCGGGCAAGGTCAGCGTGCCCGCGAGCCGGTGTCCGTGTGGATGGCGCCACTCGACATCACGCGCGGTGTAGGGAAAGGGTGGTTGAGGATGCTGAGGCCTACTGAGCCGACCGTGCTCGTACCTCTCCAGCCTCGCCATGGCGAGCGGCAACTCCGCACCGCCTTGTCGCAGCACCCCTTCAAGGCGGCTGGCGTCGTCGATCTCGGAAAGCTCGAACGAGGGCGCTGCCAGTCCGACCGGCAGCAGGAGTCGCCACGTTCCCGCCTCGACGCCTTCGACCACGAGGGGCCAGCCGTCGATTCCCTGCATGGGGATGTCGATCGACGCCACCGGTCCCTTGTCGGCGTCTCGCGCGAGCACCACCACCATCTCGATGCCGCCGCCACCCACCTCGAGTCGCCCCCGGTAGGCCACTGCGCCTTCAACCTCCGGGGCAAGCACCGACTCCGGCAGGTCGAATTTCGCCCTCGCCTCGGGCTGATTCGGTGCGGAAAGGCGCAACTCACCGGCGTAGCGGCCCTCGGTCACCCGTCCTTCGAAACGTCCGCGGACACCTTGGCTCGCCACGGTGAATGTGAGGCGGTCTCCATCGATCCCGACCGACTCGGCAGCCTGTGCCATCGCACCCGCGGCGGGCATCGTCACCACCACGCGAGGACTCCCCGCCGGCGTCGATTCGACCGTGAAGAAGACGAAGAGCGAACCCCCTCCCGCGGCGATCTCGCCCATGAACATCGAAGGCACCGGCACCGGAGTCGGCGGCGGCGGCGGCGAGGCGGGCGGAACCTGGAAACTCGTCAGGAGGGCGGCGAAGAGGGTGATCGCGTGAACCATGGGTACAACGGTACGCGGTCCGGAGTTTCGACGCAGGCAAGGCGGCGATCTGCTCGACCGCGGTCCGCCTGCCGCGGTGGGGATCACCCCGGCGGTCGGATCGCTACGAAACCTCGGAGCGGGACCGCCTCCACCACGGACCAGCAACGCCCCTCACCGTCCAACCCGGCGTCGAGCGACTCACGCGAAGGCCCGACCGAGCGGGTCGCAAGAACCACCGCTGCCGTCGGCGGCTACGAAGCCTCGGCGGCGGGCCGCCGCCACGCGAGTTGCGGCGCCCCGTTCCAGAGCGTCTCGATGTCGTAGTAGGCCCGCTGCTGCGGCTCGAAGAGGTGCACCACCACATCCACGAAGTCCGCCACCACCCAACTGATCGACGGGTCGCGACTCTCGCGAAAGGGCGGGAATCCCGACTCCTTTCCGAGCTTCTCGATCTCGGTGGCCACCGACTTCATCTGCCGACCGCTGGTGCCCGAACCCAGCACCACGTACTCGCAGACGTTGCTGAGGCCGCGCACGTCGAGCACCAGCACGTTCTCGAGCTTTCGGTCGTGCAGCAACCGGGCCGCCTCGACTGCGAAGTCGCGGACCTGCTGCGGATCGGTCGAACTGCTCGACCGGCTCATCGTCGACCTTCGCTCACGAGAGCTTCAGCCACGCGGCGATCACGGGGTGGAACTTGACGACGAGTCCGGCGAAGACCACCGACACCACGCTCACGAGCTTGATGAGAATGTTGAGCGAAGGCCCGGAGGTGTCCTTGAAGGGATCGCCGACGGTGTCGCCGACGACCGCGGCCTTGTGGCTGTCCGAGCCCTTGCCGCCGAACTGCCCGGTCTCGATCCACTTCTTGGCGTTGTCCCAGGCGCCGCCTGCGTTGGCCATGAAGATCGCCACCGCGAAGCCCGAGACCAGCGCGCCCGCGAGCATGCCCATCACGCCCGCGACACCGAGCACCAGGCCCACCACGATCGGCACCAGCACCGCCATGATCGACGGCACCACCATCTCGCGGAGGGCGCCGGTGGTCGAGATGGCCACGCAGTTGGCGTAGTCGGGGTACTGCTTGCCGTCGACGGTCACCTCGAACGGCCACTTGTTGGGGTCGGCCATGTCGGCGTCGCTCATCCCGCCCTTCTTGAAGCCGGCCTTCATGATGCCGAACTGCCGACGGCACTCCATCATCATGGCGTAGGCGGCGCGACCGACCGCGTTCATGGTCATGGCGCAGAAGACGAAGACGAGCATGACGCCCACGAACAAGCCGCAGAGGACCTGGGGATTGAGCAGGGTCACGTCGAAGTGGGCAAGCAGTTGAGGCAGCGAGGCCTTCACGGTCTCGACCGTCTCGCCGCCCACGGTGATCTCGGGCTCCATGCCGGAGAGATAGGCCTGCACCGTGATCACGTAGGCCGCGAGAAGGGCCAGCGCCGTCAACGCGGCAGAACCGATCGCGAAGCCCTTGCCGGTCGCCGCAGTGGTGTTGCCGAGCGAGTCGAGCATGTCGGTCCGCTCGCGGACGAACTTGGGCTGATGGGTCATCTCGGCATTGCCGCCGGCGTTGTCTGCGATCGGTCCGTAGGCGTCGGTGGCGAGGGTGATCGCCAGCGTCGAGAGCATGCCCACGGCGGCGATCGCGACACCGAAGACGCCGAGCAGGAAGACCTCGCGCCCGCCCGCGGCGATGAATGCCACCAGGATCGCCGCGACCGTGGTGAGCATCGGAATCCAGGTGCTCACCATGCCCTCCGCGATGCCGGAGATGATCACCGTCGCGGGTCCGGTCTGGGCCTGCTCGCTGATTCGCTGGGTGGGCTTGTGCTCGTAGGAGGTGTAGCGTTCGGTGCCCCAGGCGATCACCAGTCCCGCCACGAGTCCCGCGATAATCGCCGCCCACATGCCCATGTAGCTCACGCCCGGCACATCGCCGAGCAGCATGCGGAAGAGGAAGAACGAACCGACCACGATCATCGCGCTCGAGGCCCACACGCCCAGGTGAAGGCTCTTGAGCAGTTCACCCATGGTGGCGCCCTCGCGGGTGCGAACCAGGAAGATCGAGATCACCGAGGTGATGATGCCGAGTCCCGCGAGCGCCGCGGGCAGCGCGACCAGATTCACCGCGTGGTCGGCTCCGAAGCCCTCGAAGGCGCCGCCGGCGGAGGCGAGCCGAAAGGCCGCAGCGGCCGCGAGGGCCATCGCCGCGAGGATCGATCCGTAGTAGCTCTCGTAGAGGTCGGCGCCCATGCCGGCGACGTCGCCGACGTTGTCGCCCACGTTGTCGGCGATGGTCGCGGGATTGCGGGCGTCATCCTCGGGGATGCCAGCCTCGACCTTGCCGACGAGGTCAGCGCCGACGTCGGCGGCCTTGGTGTAGATGCCGCCGCCCACGCGGCTGAAGAGCGCCTGGAGGCTTGCACCCATCGCGAAGCTGAGGGTGGCGGTCGTGACGGCGACCAGACTCGTGAACCCGAAGACCTGGGTGAGCAGATAGAACCACGCCGATACGTCGAGGATCGCGAAACCCGTCACGCACAGGCCCATGACGCCTCCGGCTCGGAAGGCGACCTTGAGGCCGTCGTTCAAGGAGTTCTTCGCCGCAGCGGCGGTCCGGGCGGAGGCGTTGGTCGCGGTCTTCATGCCGAAGAAGCCGCAGATGCCCGAGAGAAGGCCCGCGATCGGCACGCCGATCGCCGCGACCTTCTCCTGCAGGCCGGCGAAGCCCATGGCGATCAGGGCGATCACCAGCAGCACGAAGACGATCGACACCACCTTCCACTGCGATCGAAGGTAGGCGTAGGCACCGGCGCGGACCGCTGCCGCGATGCGCACCATGTTCTCGTCGCCCTCGGTGTGGGAGACCACCGAGCGGTAGAAGACGAAGGCCATGACGAGCGCCACCACGCCACCGATCGGGGCGAGGTACCACGCGGCGGGAATAACGATCGCAGCCGAGTCGGCGGCTTGAAGGGCGAAGGTGGTCAGGATTGGCATGAGATGCATGCTCTCGAAGCAGGAATGCCGCACCCGGACCATCCGGGTTCACGGCGGGCATCAGACTGGTTGGCGGGAAGAATCGACCGAATCGCCTCGAATCCCGCAGCGGACGCTCCAACCGCCCTGTTTGGGGCGGGATCGCCGTCCGCTCGAGGCGGCGGGTTGGTTTGAAGACTTCAGCGGACCATCGGGCCCATGCCCTCGCGGGCGACCCGGACGACCTTGCGGCGGAGGTCTCGACGACGACGCTCGGAGGGCTTCTCGTAGTACTGCCGCTTCTTGATGTCCTTGGTGAGACCTTCCTTCTCACACAACTTCTTGAAGCGACGGAGCATCTGTTCCGCCGTCTCGCCGCCGCGTGCCTTGATCCGAATCGCCATGGAGAACGCCTTGCAAGTCCGAGGACCCCTCTTGGCTCCGGGGGGTCCCGGCGGAGGGGAGCCGGGCATTACAACGCCCCCCGCCGGCTTTGGCAAGCGCCCTTTCGAAGGGTCCCGGGATTCCCGATGATGGAGGAGACCCCTCTCAAGGAGGCTCCGGTGCGGGTGGTGATCGATGGCTGCAACATCCTCCACGTCGAGGGAGTCCTCCCGGCAGAGGTCGCCGGGGTCGACCTCGACGGCCTAGCGGCACTGACGCTCGCGAGCCGGCACCGCCACGACTCGATCGTGATCGTCATGGATGGCCCCCGCCGATCCGCCGGGGCCGATCGAGGTGGGGTTCGCGTGCTGTTCTCAGGGGCCGGGCGAACCGCTGACTCGGTGATCATCGAGATGGTGAAACGGGACAGCGCTCCCCGCCAGACCCTCGTGGTCAGCTCCGATCGCGAGATTCTGCGGGCCGCACGGCGACGAAAGTGCCGCACCATGACTTCGGAGGCGTTCCTAGCCCGCCTCGGTGCCGACTACGCCACCGCGGCCCCGCATCGGCCCGCCCCCCCGCCCGGTGAACGAGTGCTGTCCACCTCGACCGAGATGTGGATCGAGGCCTTCGGGGTGACCGAGGCCGATCTCACCCTCCCGCCGGAAGCGGTGCCCGACGAACCGGTCAAGCCTGCGGTGGCCGACGTGGGCGAGGTCGCGACCCCGCCGCCATCGCCCACCGCCGAAACCGCGAGCGCCGGCGACGAGCGCGAGCGCCCCCCTCGGCGCATGCGGCCGCTCGAAGGAGCTCGATCGCTCGAGGAGATCGACCTCGACGAACTCGAACGATTCGACATGGGCGCCTGGCTTGACGAGGGAGAGTCGCCGCAATCGTCGGGCTGATACCGACGATCGATCTCGCTGACTCGATCGGTCGCTCCTAGAGTCCGCCGCACCAGAGTTCCACCCGATCCGTTTCATGGCTCGACCCCCCGCTCCCGAGTTCGACTTCGACCGTCCCCCCGCCGATCCGGTGCCGGCCGCCCTGCGCTGGTTCGAGGATGCGAAGGGCCTCGGACTGCCGAATCCCAACGCGATGACGCTCTCGACCATCGATCCCGATGGGCATCCCTCGGCGAGGATCGTGCTGCTGCGCGGGTTCGACGAGCGAGGCGCTGTCTTCTTCACCAACCGCGAGAGCCGCAAGGGACTTGGTCTCGAAGCCCATCCGCGCGCCGCCCTGCTCTTTCACTGGGATCCGCTCGACCGTCAGATCCGCATCGAGGGTCGCGTGAGCCACACCTCCAGCGATGAGTCGGACGCCTACTTCGCGCAGCGACCGCGGGAGAGTCAGATCAACGCGTGGGCGAGCAGTCAGTCTCGTCCGGTCGCGGACCGTGCGGCGCTCGAAGCGATGCAGCAGTCGATGATCGACCGCTTCGGCGACGGTCCCGTACCGCGCCCGCCGCACTGGGGCGGCTACCGCGTCTCGCTCGACCGCCTCGAGTTCTGGTTCGGAAACCCCTACCGACTCCATGACCGGGTCGTCTACACCGCCCACCACGGGGGCGGATTCGCGGTGCAGCGACTCTGCCCGTGAGCAGGCGCTTCTTTCAACGGTGCGGATCGAGGCGATCGAGCTTCGGCCGCACCACGGAATGCACCAGGCCGACACGCTCGAGCGCCCGGATCGTCCACCAGGTCGGATCGATCTCCCACCAGCGCATGCCGTGCGCCGCCGATCTCTGCTGGGCGTGATGGTTGTTGTGCCACCCTTCGCCGAAGGTGAGCAGCGCGACCCACCAGTTGTTGCGGCTCTCGTCGTCGGTCCGAAAGTTGCGATAGCCCCAGGTGTGGGCCGCGGAGTTCACGAACCAGGTCGCGTGCCAGCCGAAGACAGTGCGGACGCTGATGCCCCAGATCACGTACCCCAACGCACCCATGCCGGTGCCGGTCGCCCAGAACCCGACGCCGAACAGAATCCCGGTGAGGACGATCTGCGGCACAAGCCACCAGCGATCGAGCCAGCAAAGGTACGGATCCTGCGTGAGATCGCGAGTGAAGGTGAGCGGATTGCGCCCACCCACTCGGCGGTGGAGATACCACAGGACATGGGACCAGGCCAGCCCATGCTTCGGCGAGTGGGGATCGTGCTCGCCGTCTGCCTCGGCGTGATGCATGCGATGAAAACCCACCCAATGGAGCGGGCCGCCCTGCAAGCACAAGGCGCCGAACGTCGCGAGCGTCCGCTCGAGCAATCGCGACGTCTTGAAGCTGCGGTGCGACAGCAGCCGGTGGTAGCCCAGGCAAACCCCCAGCCCGCCGGAGATCCACCAGAGCAGCGGAAGCATCGCCGCAGCACCCCACGAGAACGTCGAGGGAATGAACGCCGCCAACGCCCCTACATGCAGGACCGATTTGAGGAGCACGGGCTGCCAAGCCAGACCGCCGCGGGCGCTGCTCCAACCCACCGATGGATCGGTGATCGCCACAAGCTTGGCGAACTCCGCGTTGGCGGCAGGAGAGTGCTTGGCGTCGGTCATGGTGCGAAGCGGACCACGCTCGGATCCCAGCGAGGTCTCACGCCGGGCGGAACGTTGCCGATGCTAGGACCGGATCACCACCACGGCGATCGCCGAAGTCGGTCCGGTCAAGTCGGGCATGCCCTCCGGCGGCGATCCCCGGCGATGGCCGAACTCGTCCGTCCCTCGGGTTGGGAACGAAGCCCTCGAGTACGTCGTTCAACGATGGGGATCGAGGCGGTCGAGCTTCGGTCGGACCACCGAGTGCACCAGGCCCAGTCGTTCGAGCAGGAGGATGGTCCACCACGTGGGGTCGACCTCCCACCACCGCATGCCGTGCGCAGCCGACCGCTGCTGAGCGTGATGATTGTTGTGCCATCCTTCACCGAAGGTCAGTAGCGCCACCCACCAGTTGTTGCGGCTCTCGTCGTCGGTGCGGAAGTTGCGATAGCCCCAGGTGTGCCCCGCCGAGTTCACGAACCCCTGCATGTGCCAGACGAAGACGGTGCGGACGCAGACGCCCCAGATCACGTACCCCAACGCGCCCATGCCGGTGCCTGTCACCCCGAACCCGATGCCGAACAAGAGCGCCGCGAACGCGAGTTGCGGCACCCGAGCCGAACGATCGAGCCAGCAGAGATAGGGATCTCGAGCGAGATCGAGCGTCACGGCGCGAATCCGGCGGCCATCGGATCGGCGACGGGTGCCCCACGTCAGATGCGACCACATGAAACCGTGCCGTGGCGAGTGGGGATCGTGCTCGCCATCCGACTCGGCGTGGTGAAGGCGATGAATGCCCACCCAGTGCAGCGGACCGCTCTGCATGCTCAGCACCCCAAGCGTCGCAAGGGTCCACTCGACGAACTTCGAGGTCCTGAAGCTCCGGTGCGTGAGCAGCCGGTGGTAGCCGAGGCAGATCCCCAGACCTCCGGTGATCCACCAGAGCAGCGGCACCAGCGCGACCGCACCCCACGAGAAGGTCGATGGAATCAATGCCGCCAACGCCCCCACGTGGATGACCAAGATGGTCATCACAGCCCGCCACGAAACCCTGCCGCCAACGACGGCCAACCCCGCCAACGGATCGGGGTCCGCCACGAGTCTGGCGAAGTCCGCGGCAGCGGAAGGGGAGCGATTGGAGTCGGTCATGGTGCGATGCGGTCCTCAGACTGCGGACCGATTCCAGCGAGGCGGCGATGCTAGGACCGGACCGCAGGAACGTCGATCGAATGGTTCGACCAGCATGCGGCGAGCGGACTCGCCGACGATCGGTCTCCGCCGGTTCGGCGCCTCACGGCGAGTCGATCCCCTCCGGACCCTCGTGCTCGGCTTGAGCCCCCGAACTCCGCCGTCTTCCTCGGTGCGGATCGAGTCGATCGAGCTTCGGCCTCACCACCGAATGGGCGAGCCCCACGCGCTCGAGCAGAAGGATGGTCCACCAGGTCGGGTCGAACTCCCACCAGCGCATGCCGTGTGCGGCCGACCGCTGCTGGGCATGATGGTTGTTGTGCCACCCTTCACCGAAGGTCAGCAGCGCGACCCACCAGTTGTTGCGGCTCTCGTCGTCGGTGTGAAAGTTTCGGTAGCCCCACGCATGAGCCGCGGACTTCACGGACCAGACGGTGTGCCAGCCGAAGACGGTGCGCACGCAGACGCCCCAGATCACGTAGCCGAGCGCGCCCATGGCGGTGCCGGTCGCCCAGTACCCCGCGCCGAACAAAAGGACCGCAAGCACTGACTGAGGCAGCAGGTACCAACGTTCAAGCCAGAGGAAATACGGGTCCTTCGCCAGATCGCGGGTGATCGCTCGGCGTCGACGGCCATCGGATCGACCATGGATGCCCCAGAGGATGTGCGACCAGGCCAGGCCGTGCCGTGGCGAATGGGGATCATGATCGCCGTCCGACTCGGCGTGGTGAAGGCGGTGGATTCCCGCCCACGACACCGGCCCGCTGGTCATGTTCAGGACCCCGAACGTCGCGAGCGACCGTTCGATGAACTTTGAGGTCTTGAAGCTCCGGTGCGTGATCAGTCGGTGATAGCCGAGGTACATCCCGAGACCACTGGCGATCCACCAGAACAACGGAAACATCGCCGCAGCGCCCCACGAGAAGGTCGATGGAATCAATGCCGCCAACGCCCCCAGATGCATGGCGCTGATCGTGACCACGGGTCGCCAGGCCACCGGACCGCGTGTGACCAACAGTCCCGTCAACGGCTCGGGGTTCGCCACGAGGTCGGCGAACCTCACGTCAGCGGAACGGGTGCGTTCGGAGTCGGTCATGGTGCGACGCGGATCGCGGTCCGATTCACGCGAGCGTGCGGACGCTTTCCGCGGTCGGATTCTAGAACCGGACTGGGACCTCGTCGATCGAGAGAGTCGGTCCGCCGCTCGCGGGCAGGCTCGCCAGCATGGCCTCGAGCGAACGGAAGGTGCTCGCGGCGAGTCGGGGCCACGCGCAATCCCTTGGCCCGTCCAGAACCTCGGACTCCGCGGGCCTCAGCGGTGCGGATCGAGGCGGTCAAGCTTCGGCCGCACTACCGAGTGCACCAGCCCCACCCGCTCGAGCGCCCGGATCGTCCACCAGGTCGGATCGATCTCCCACCAGCGCATGCCGTGCGCCGCCGATCGCTGCTGGGCGTGGTGGTTGTTGTGCCACCCTTCTCCGAAGGAGAGCAGCGCCACCCACCAGGTGTTGCGACTGCCGTCATCGGTGCGGAAGTTGCGATAGCCCCAGGTGTGCGCCGCGGAGTTCACGAACCACGTCGCGTGGTAGCAGAAGATCGTGCGGACGCAGACTCCCCAGATCACGTAGCCGAGCGCGCCCATCGCGGTGCCGGTCGCCCAGAAGCCGATTCCGTAGAGCACCCCCGCCAGCGCGACCTGCGGCAGCAGGAACCAGCGGTCGAGCCAGACGAGGTAGGGGTCGCGGGCCAGATCCTTGGTGACCGCGAAGGGATCGCGTCCCTCGGGTCGGCGATGGAAGCACCAGAGGATGTGCGACCACGTGAAGCCGTGCTGCGGTGAATGCGGATCGCGGTCGCCATCGCTCTCGGCGTGGTGCAGGCGGTGCGTGCCCACCCAGTGCAGCGGACCGCCCTGCCAGCAGAGCGCTCCGAGCGTCGCGAAGACATGCTCGAGGAACTTCGAGGTCTTGAAGCTTCGATGGGTGAGCAGCCGGTGGTAGCCAAGGCAGATCCCCAGGCCTCCGGTGATCCACCAGAGCAGCGGCAGGGTCGCGGCCGCTCCCCAGGAGAACGTCGAGGGAATCAACGCCGCCAAGGCCCCCAGATGCAGGAGCAGGATTCCGGCCGCGGTCGGCCATTGAACCCCGCCACGAACGAAGGTCCATCGGGCCGCGATGTCGTGAGTCTCCGTGACGGTGGCGTCCTCGCCTTCGGCGGGAGGAGCGATCATGAGGTTGGGCATGGGGCGAAGCGGTCGTCGGACCGTCCTGCGGTCCGAACGCGGCGCGATCCATCGCGCGGCGAACGCCACCTACGGGCGAGACGAGACTGTACGGCCACAACGCGGTCCCGTCGATGGCTCGGCGGCCTCGATCGATCTCGGCGCCCGTGGCGGCGCGACGGCCTACGCGAAGGCCGGCTCTTCGCCGCGACTCGGAGCACCGCGGCGCGACCGGGCTCGCTGCGGGCGATGCCCCCCCCGCACCCGCACGCATCCCGGTCCGAGCAGCTCTTCGAGTCGGACCAAAAGGGCCGGCTCCGGCACCACGCGAATCCCCCTCGGTGCGAGCCCCACCGCCAACTCGTCGACGCGGATCGCGATCGAGACCTCCACCGGCCTCCCCCTCAACGAGGCCACGCTCGACGCCGCCTGTTTCAGCATGCCGTGCAGGATCTTGAGGGTGGCGGCGGGACTCGAGCCGTCCTCGGGGCTCGCGTCGACGAGGAGTTCGAGTCGAGTCGCGAGTTGAATCGGCGCCTCTTCGATCGGCAGCACCCGGTCGGCCAACACCTGCACCTCGCCTCGCGAGCGGTCGATCCAGCCGACCACCATCACGATTCGGTCGCTGGCAAGCAACTCCGCGTGCCGGCTGAACACCTCGGGGAAGGCGATCACCTCGGCCACGCCGGTCTGATCCTCGAGCCGAATCCGCGCCATCCGCTCGCCGCGACGGGTCGCCATCACCCGACACTGGGCCACGGTTCCTCCGAGGAGCACCGCGGCGTCGGCGGGCATCTCCGCCACATCGACTGCTCGCGCGTTGCCGAATTCCGAGAGCCATCCGCGCCACTCGTCGAGCGGGTGGCCGGAGACGTGGAACCCCAGCGCCTCCTTCTCGAAGGCGAGGCTCTCGGCCCGAGTCCAGGGATCGGCAGTCCGAAGCGGAACCTCGGGAAGTTCCGCAGTCGCCTCCGCGCCACCTCCGAAGAGACTGTCCTGTCCGCTGCGTCGAGCCTCCGCGGCGCGGCGGGAGGCGGCCATGCAATCCGGGATGGTCGCCACCATCGCCGCCCGCTGCTCGATCGAGTGCACGGCATCGAAGCAGCCGGCCTTGACGAGGAGCTCGACGGTCTTCGGCGTGACCCGAGTGGGATCGATCCGCTCGCAGAAGTCGAAGAGCGACTCGAACGGCCCCCGCGCCTCGCGCTCGGCGAGGATCTCGCGAATCGAACCTTGCGGAAGGTTCTTCACCGCGGAGAGGCCGAAGCGAATGTGCCCGCCGAGATTCGAAGGCGGCTCGTCGTCTCCGAACACCACCGCGAAGTCCGACTGCGAGAGGTTCACCGAAGCCGGGCGGACCTCCACGCCGACGTGCGGCCGCTCGGGCGAGTGATCAGGCCACGGGACTCGCCGGCACTCGTCGAGGTAGATCGACCACTCCTCGACCTTCCTGGCCTGGCTCTCGAACGAGAGCACCGCCGCGAGGTACTGCGCGGGGAAGTAGGTCTTCAGATACGCGGTCTGGTAGGCGACGATCGCGTAGCCGGTCGAGTGGCTCTTGTTGAAGCCGTAGCCGGCGAAGCGGAGGATCAGTTCGAAGAGCTCTTCCGCGGCACGAGCATCGACGCCGCGCTCGGCGGCGCCACGCGCGAAGTCGGTCCGAGCGGCATCGATCACCGAAGCCTTCTTCTTGCTGATGGCCTTGATGATGGTGTACGCGCCGCGAAGCGGGATGCCGCCGAGGCGATGCAGCACCTGCATCACCTGTTCCTGATAGACCATGATGCCGTAGGTCTCGGCGACGAGTTCGTCGACGATGGGGTGGACCTTCGGCACCTCCTGGCGGCGGTGCTTGCGTGCGTTGTAGTCGGGAATGAGGTCCATCGGCCCCGGCCGGTAGAGGGCGTTGGCGGCGATCAGATCCTCGATGCGGTCGGGCTGCATCTCGAGCAGCAGCCGACGCATGCCACCGGACTCGAACTGGAAGATGCCTGCGGTCTCGCCGCGACGAAAGAGATCGAGCACCTTCTGGTCGGCGAAGTCGATGCGGTCGAGGTCGAGCGGGTGCGGCTCGCGATCGCCCTTGGCTCGCGCCGCTGGCGGCTCCTTGCCCACCGCTCGCCAGATCGCTTCGTCGGGGAGGCCTTCCCGCACCAGCCGCTTCGCCATCTCGATCGTCGAGAGCGTCCGCAGCCCCAGGAAGTCCATCTTGAGAAGGCCCACCTTCTCGCAGGTCGGCCCATCCCATTGCGTGACCACCGCCTCGGAGTCGCCGCCGGATCCGCGGCAGAGCGGAACGATGTTGTCGAGCGGCTGGGTGGCGATCACCACGCCCGCCGCGTGAATGCCGGCGTGCCGCGCGTGATCCTCGAGCGCCTGCGCGGTCTCGACCACCCGACGCACTGCCGGATCCTCGGCGGCTTCGCGCAGGTCGGGCGACTTCTCGAGGGCTTCTTCCACAGTGATGTTCAGTTCCGCCGGCACCAGGTTTGCCAGACGCTGCCCGTCGGAGGGCGCGAACCCCATCACCCGCGCCACGTCCTTGATCGCCGCCTTGGCCTTGAGCCGGCCGAAGGTCACGATCTGCGCCACATGCCCGTACTTCTGCCGGACGTGGTCGATCACGGCCCCGCGACCGTCCTGGCAGATGTCGATGTCGATGTCGGGGTACTCGCTGCGGTCGGGATCGGTGAATCGTTCGAACAGCAGGCCGTAGCGCTCCGGACACGCATTGGAGAGACCGAGCACGTATCCGACCATGGTGCCGACGCCGGATCCTCTCGCGACCGCGGGAATCCCCTGTTGCCGAGCCCAGTTCACGAAGTCCCACACGATCAGGAAGTAGGGCGTGATGAGCTTCGCCGCGAGGATGCCGAGTTCGCGCTCGAGTCGCTCGCGGATCTCGGCGCCCCCGCCGTCGCCGCCGTAGCGCCACCGCAGACCGATCTCGCAGAGATCGCGAAGCGCACGGTCGCTCTCCTCGCGAAGGTGCGAAAGCTCGCGATCGCGCTCATCCGCGGGAAGGGAGCGATCGAGCTGGAACGGCTGCACCTCGACGGTCGCGCAGGCTCTTGCAAACCAGCCCTCGACGTCCTTCGGTTCGAACTTCGGCATGGCGCCATGCCGGATCACCCGCACCATCGGGGCGTGGTTGGCGGAGAACTCGAGATCGACGTTGCAGCGATCGGCGATGCGGACGGTGTTCCGCACCGCCTCGAGATCCTCGGGGAAGAGCGCCACCATTTCCGCGGGGCTCTTGAGGTGGAGGTCCTCGGGATAGTGCAGTCGATCCGCGGCATCCTTGGTCTTGCCGAGCGAGATGCAGCAGAGGGTGTCGTGGACGTCGTGGTCCTCGCGGCGGAGGAAGTGCACGTCGTTGTCGACCACCAGCGGCAGCGAAAGTTCCGCCGCGAGCTTGCGCAGCAGCGGGTTGATCCGCTCCTGCTCGGGAATGTGCCGCTGCAGTTCGATGTAGAAGCGCGGCTCGCCCTGGGCGTCCGGACCGAAGGTCTCGGCGTGCCAGCGGGCCTCGGCGACGGCCGCCTCCCAGTGTTCCGCATCGCCGCTGTCCGCGAAGCGGGTGAGGTGATGCGCGATCGAGGAGCCGAGGTGGCCGTTTATCGCGATCAGACCCTCGCC
>JAPOKA010000052.1:12348-19742 GCA_029977865.1 bacterium | reverse complement strand
CTTCGCCTCGCGCAGCTTGATGAAGGCGACGCCGCTGCCGGAAAGGGTCGCCGCCCCGATCAGGCCCGACGCAGCGCTTGCGACCATCGCGACCGGGCCCTCGGACTGGTGCAGGAAGGCGCCGGCAACGAGAAACGACGCTCCGCCGCCGAAGCCGTTGAGCGCCGCGACCATCTCGGGCATCGCGGTCATCGGCACCCGCGCCGCGAGGATCGCGCCGCCGATCGAGCCGATCGCGAGGCCCGCGACGATCCACTCCCATCGGAGCACGCCCTCGAAGGCGAGCGTGGTGACCACCGCCACGAGCATCCCCAACGCTCCGAGCACGTTGCCACGCACCGCGGTGCGGGGATGGGTCAGTCCGCGGATCCCCAGGATGAAGAGGATCGCCGCAGCGAGGTAGAGCAGGATCTGAATCGGCGACTCGCCCACGGGCTCAAGCCTTCCTGCGGAACATCCGCAGCATGCGGTGGGTGACGAGGAATCCGCCGACGACGTTGACCGTCGCCAGCACCACCGCCGCGAAGCCGAGCCAGGTCGCGAGGGTGCCCTCGCCGGCACCGGCGGCGGCCAGCGCGCCGACGAGGGTGATGCCCGAGATCGCGTTCGATCCGGACATGAGCGGCGTGTGCAGCGTGGGCGGAACCTTGGTGATGATCTCGATGCCCACGAAGAGCGCGAGCACGAAGACCGTCACGAGCAGGGCCAGGGTGGCGGCGTCCGGCGCCTGCGTTGCGGCGGAGGTGGCCGCGAGCACCGCCTCGTCGGAATGGCCGAGCAGCCGGAGCATCAGGTGAGGACTCCCTTCGCAGAGACGGGAAGCGTCTCGACGAGCGACGCCGAGCTGGTGCCAAGCCGCGCCCGCACCGTGGGGCTCGCGAGGGCGCCATCGCGGCAGAGCAGCGTGTCGCGGAGGATCTCGTCGGCCACTGGATCGGCGTCGCCGCCCACGAGCGCCGGAGTGCCCGCCTTCGCGAAGAGCGTCAGGAACGCCGCGAGATTCCGCGCGTACATGAGGCTCGCGTGATGGGGCACCGTAGAGGCGAGATCGATCGGTCCGATCACGCGGCGACCGTCGACCTCGACGGACTCGCCGGGCTTGGTGAGTTCGCAGTTGCCGCCGCGCTCGGCGGCGAGGTCGACGACGATCGACCCGAGGGGCATCGCGCGGACCGCCTCGGCGGTGAGGAGCTTGGGCGCAGGACGTCCCGGCACCGCCGCGGTGGTGATCACGACCTCGTGCTCCGCGGCGACCGCGCCAAGCCGCGACCGCTGCTCGCCATAGAAGGCTTCGTCCATCGCCTTCGCGTAGCCGCCCGATCCTTCGCCCGAAGCCTCGAGGCCGAGATCGACGAACTTCGCCCCGACCGACTTGACCTGTTCCGCGGCGGCGGCGCGGATGTCGTAGCCGCTCGTGACGGCCCCGAGCCGCTTCGCGGTCGCGAGCGCCTGCAAGCCCGCCACGCCAGCGCCGAGCACGAGCACCCGCGTCGCGGCGAGCGTGCCGGCGGCGGTCATCATCATCGGCATCATGCGATCGAGCTGCGCCGCGGCGAGCAGCACCGCCTTGTAGCCGGCGATCGTCGCCTGGGAACTGAGCACGTCCATCGATTGGGCGCGGGTGATTCGCGGCAGCAACTCGATGGCGAAGGCGGTGACGCCGGTGGCGGCGAGTTCGCGCAGCCGACTGCTTCCCGAGAGCGGCTCGGCGAGACCGAAGAGGGTGCGGCCGGAGCGAGCCAGGGCCGCGATCTCCGCGTGCGGTGCTCGCGGATCGCTCGGCAATCGCACCGCGAGGAGATGGTCGGCTCGCTTGAGCACGTCGCCGCGAGTCGCCACGGTGGCGCCGGCCGCGACAAACGCCTCGTCGGGAAAGCCCGCCGAGACGCCCGCTCCCTGCTCGAGGAAGACCGCAAAGCCGGCCTTTGCGAGCATCGGCACCGTCGCGGGCACGACGGCGACGCGGCGCTCTCCCGCAATGGTTTCTCGAAGGATGCCGAGGTTCATGGGTTCGGGGCGCTCGTGGAGCAGGTCGAAGCGTACCGCAGGCACCTCGGGCCGGGGAACGCTCGCCCGACGAATCCGCCGGTCGGCGATGCCGATCCGTGGCGCTTCCGCAGTCGACTGCGAGATCCGGGAGCCCGAGTCGCCTTTGACGCACCGTGCTGGCGCCGGTCCAATCCGGCCATGCCTCGAACCACCCGCGCCAAGCCGTCGACCCGTCGAACCGCCCCCAAGTCCGCCGCCGAGATCACCTCGATTCCGCCGGACGAACTCGCCAAGCGACGCGAGCGGGTCCTCGGAGAACTTGGCGGCGCGGTGGGCCTTCTCTTTGCCGGCGATCAGGTGGGAGAGAACCCCTTCCGGCCGCATCCCCACTTCGAGTACCTGACCGGCGTCGCGGACGAGCCCGGCGCGGTGCTGCTGCTCGACCCCAAGCACCCGGTCGCCGCGAGCCGCGCGGTGCTCTTTCTGCGTCCGCTCGATCCGGAGCTCGAGCGTTGGGACGGCCTCCGCGAATCGATCGGTGGTCCCCTCAAGGCCCGCTACGGATTCACCTCGATCCAACGGTTGCGGTTTCTTGCGCGAAGCCTGAACGCCGCGGCGCTTCGTTCACGCAAGCTCGCCTGCCTGCATCCGCCGGCCGCCTACGACGCGCCGCTCTCGCCGGACCTTGCGCTCTTCCTGAAGCTCGCCGAGCGCATCCCAGGCCTCGAGATCGTGGAGCGGATGGAACTGCTCGCCAAGCATCGTGCCGCCAAGAGCGCCGCCGAGGTCGCGCTCATCCGCAGCGCCGGCGAGGCGACGAAGGCGGGCTTCCTCGAGGCGCTTCGCACCATTCGCCCGGGCATCAACGAGTTCGAGGTCGAGTCGGCCCTCGACCGGGGCTATCGCGCCGCCGGCAGCCGCCGCCACGCCTATCGCCCGATCGTGGGCACCGGGCTCAACGCGACGGTGCTGCACTACCACGCCAACGACGCCACCATCGCCGCGGGCGATCTGGTGCTGATCGACTCGGGTGCGGAGTTGGGCGGCTACGCCTCGGACGTGACCCGCACCTATCCCGCAGACGGCGTCTTCACGAAGCGGCAGCGCGAGCTCTACGAGATCGTGCTGAAGGCCCTCGATGCCGGCATCAAGGCGTGCGTCCCCGGCAAGCGGCTCTCCGACATGGACGCGGCGGCCCGCAAGGTGATCGTCGCAGCCGGGTATGGCGAGTACTTCATCCACGGCGCGGGGCATCACCTCGGCCTCGAGGTGCATGACGCCAATCCCGACGAACCGATGAAGGTGGGCGCCGTGGTCACCGTGGAGCCGGGCATCTACATCCCGCAGGAGCGGATCGGCATCCGCATCGAGGACGACATCGAGGTGACCAGAAGCGGCCCGCGCAATCTGACCGCGTCGATCCCGAAGACGGTTGCCGAGATCGAGCGCGCCATGCGCCGGAGCTGAACCGCGAACTTCGGCTCTCCCTTCCCGATTGACCCTCACCGGGGTGTCTCTGCCGATAGACACCGCGCATGCAGTCGCTGCGGCGCATCCTCGGGAATCGGCTCGCGAGGATCGCCCCCGACTGGTCGCTGATGCGGGCGCAGGCCCGCGAGTTCAGGAGCCGCAGGCGGACCGACGATCTGCAGTGGCGGCCGCTGCCGCCGATGCGACACCGCCGCGTGGAGTCCGCGATCGCAGTCGTCGGTGAACAGGTGCTCGTGATCGCCGGGTACGGCAACGGACTCGACGAGGTGCTGCACCACATCGATCGCTTCGACCTGCGCCGCGGGCGCTGGCTCGAGCCGATCGCCATGCCGCCCGGCTCCGCCTCGAGCCACCTCGGATGCACCTGCGTCGAGAACCGGTGGCTCTACCTCGCCGGCGGTCAGGTGGGTCCGCAATGCAGGCCGGCCACGGATCAGGTTTGGGCGCTTGAGATCGAACACGGGAACTGGCACGCCCTGCCTTCGCTGCCGGAGGTTCGCTACGCCCCGATTCTGCTTCATGCGACGGATCGCCTCCATGCGATCGGAGGCACCGGACCCGAGCGACCTCGCGGTCGATGCGAGCACTGGAGCCTCGGCGTGCGCGATGGGCACGCCACGGAACCGTCCTGGCGCGAAGAGCCGCCGATTCCGATCGCCGGCACCCATCGCGGAGGGGTCAAGATCGGAGAAGACCTCTTCGCCTTCGGCGGTCAACAGAGCGATGCGCGAGCGTTCCCGAACGATCCCGCCTTCACCTGCGATCTGAGCGATCTCGGAGGCCCCGTCTTCGGCGATTCGTTTCGCTTCTCAACCGCGGATCGGTCCTGGCACGCGATCGCCCCGATTCCGCATCCGGTCTCCCACACCGACACTTCAGTGACGAGACACGGACGAGTGGCGATCGTCGTTGGCGGCGTGCTTGATCCGAACATGTGCGGCGAGCTTGTGCAGTGCTACGAGCCGGACCACGATCGTTGGCGACTGCTCGGACACCTCCCAAGGCCGATGAAGAACGTCGCAGCGGCCGCGACGGGCGACGCGGTGCTCCTCTTCGGCGGCCAGCGATCGAAGAGCGGAGAGGACCTTTCGAACGGGCCGATCCTGCGCGAGGCCTGGAGCGCTCCGCTGCCATCGCGGGTCGTGAGCCGCTGACGGATCGGTGTGACCGCCATCGCAGCACCGCCTTCCGACTCGGCGAACCGATGGGCTCCGGAAGATCCGAAGCCGACGATGCCTGCGCATCGGCTGGCCCGATACGCGCGGATCGCGAGACCTCATCGAGAAGACAAGCTCCGGCGAGAGCGCCTTCGAGATCCGAGAAGCGCCCGGCGGATCGAACCCCGATGCATCACTCGGGTCGAACCAAGCCCGCGTCCTCGATCGCCTCTGCAAGCACCGAGAGAAGCAGCCGCGCCGATGCCCGCCCGCGTTCGAACGACGCCTTTCGTCCGGCGCTGGCGAGTTCCCGCTGTGGGCCGGGGGCATGGGTGCGCCACGCTTCCGCGAGCGCCGCTTCGAGTCCGGCGTCGTCTCCGGGCGCAAACCAGTGGACCGGCATGACCTCCTGCGGCGCCTGCTCGCGATGCACCTCGAGGTCCGAGAGCACCAGCGGCCGCCCCGCTGCGAGTGCATCCTCGACAAGCAGGCTCCAGCCTTCGAATCGCGAAGGCTGCACGATCGCCACCGCTCGTCGCAGGAGCGCGAACACCTCGCGGCGACTTCGAAACCCCAGCATGGTCACACGGTCGCCGACACCGGCGCGCTCGACCAAGGCGGCGATCCAGCGCCCCCGCGCCGGGTCGCGCGGGTCAAACCCGGTGAGCACGACATGGACATCCCGCAACCTCGCGAGCGCCGCGATCAGGGTGTCGTGGCCCTTGCTCGGCCAGCCTTGCGCAGGAAACAGCATGAAGCGCTCCGGCAAGCCGAGTTCGTTCGCCGTACGCGCCGGGTCGTCGGGCCACCACGCCTCCGGCGGAACCGAGGCAAATGGCACCACCCTCAAGCGACCCTCGGAGGCAGGCGAGAACGCCACCGCGTCACGACGCGAACTCCGGCTGCTCATGACGACGAGCTTTGCCCGTTCAAGCAGGTCGCCCATGCGGCGATCCCGTTCCTGACGCTCGCGTTCGGTGTAGTTCTGCGGCAGCACGCGATGCTGCAGGTCGGGGATCCATCCAACCCACGGCACCAGCAGGTCGACGCTTGGCGAGTGCTGGAGGGGGAAGATCACCTCGCAGCGCGATCTCGTGGCCGCGGTGCCGAGCGTTCTCGCCCACTGTCCCCGCCGCAACCTGCCAAGGCGATTCCGAATCGTGATGGAATGAACCGAATCGAACGAGATCCGATCGCAGTCGACCTCCGCGTACAGGTCCTCGAGACCTCGCTTGAGGAGCAGCGTGCAGCCTGGAGGGTTCTCGAGCAGCGCGAACTGCCGAAGCAGGGTGTGGACGTAGTTGACGCCTGCGAACCACCATCGATCGCCCTGATGGAGCAGGCCGATGCGGCGCGGCAGACGAACGTCCAGACTGGTGCCGCCTGCCTCAAGTGACGGTGGAAGGTCGCCCATCGCTCGTGGGACGATCGGCGTTTGGGGGACCGCGACCGCATCAAGCGTCCAACTCTCGTGCCTCGAGGCCGTCTGGCTCGGAGGAGCGCGACGGGGGAGTCCTGACCGTGGGATCGGAGGGCTCCGAGTCGCGGAGAGCCTGATCCCATCAAGTCCCATCAGCGGCCCATGGGGCACATCAGGCCCATCGCTGCAAGCAAAACGCTCGGCGCAGGCCATCATGCTCGGCAAGGAGAGCCTGTGCGGCGCGAGCGATCCGCGGCTCGATGGGATCGCGGTCGGGGTGTAGGGGGAAGACCTTCCGAGTCAGGACGACCCAACTCCTCACCGGCGGAGCGAAGCGACGCGGGGGAGGTGCCGAGCGCAGCGAGGCGGGGGGAACGTGCAACTTCGGAAGGCGTCCAACCCGCCAACGAACCACACGCTCACGGGGACACGACGCGCATCTCCAACATAACCGCCGCCCCGGGCACGAGCCCGAGGCGGCGGATTCGCGGTGGTGCGATGTGGACCCTCGCGGAACGCCGACGGCAGCGTCAGCGACGGCGGCGACGGGCGACACCCGCGAGACCGCGGCGTTCCGGTGCTTTCGGATGCACATCGAGTACCCGCCGAGCTACACCCGGGCGGTGGTGCGGTGGCTGCTGCCGGAGAAGCCGACGGCGTAAAAGCGGACGCTTGGCGTGACTCGATCGCTCGCGCTTCGGGCGCGGACCACGTCACACGGTTCGTGTTCGCTGCGCTCGGCGGGGCGCGAGTTGGACAGGATGGAAGCCATGGACTTCCGAACCGCGAATCGCTCCCTCGTCTCAGTTCCCCCGCCGCGCGCCGCCTGAAGCCTTGAGCGTGACCTTGATCTCCTGCTCCTTGCCGTCGCGCACGACGACGAGCGTCACCACATCGCCCGGCTCGTGCGCGCGGAGCTTCGTCATCAGGTCGCCCGCGCCAACCAGGAGCGTGCCGTCCCAGGAGAGGATCAGATCGCCAGCGACGATCCCCGCATCGGCGGCACTCGTCCCTTCCGACACCGCCTCGACCTTGACGCCCTCGCCTTCGGAAAGCCCCGGCTGCACGCCGAGCCGCACGCCCGCGTAGCCACGGTCGGGGCTCGCCGCCGGCGCCTCGGGCGAGGCGAAGGCGACCTTCTCGCCGGTCATCAGATCGAGCAGCACCGCTTCGGCGAGATTCATCACCTTGAGCGCGCCGCGCGGATCGACGGTGTGCCCGCGATCGCCGGGCTGGTGGTAGCTCTCGTGCACGCCGGTGAAGAAGAAGAGCACCGGGATGCCGGCACCGTAGAAGTTGCTGTGGTCCGATGGTCCGCGTCCGCTCGGGTCGGCGCG
>JAPOKA010000052.1:0-12249 GCA_029977865.1 bacterium | reverse complement strand
ACGTTCCGCGAAGTCGCGGGCGAGGGTGAGCATCGCCGACGTGCCCGAGGCGTTGTCGTCGGCACCGGGGTTGACCACGATCGCACCGTCGTCGTCTGACTCGCCGATGTGGTCGTAGTGGGCGCCGAGCACGACCCACTCCTCGGCGAGCGGGCCCGAGCCGGGAAGCACGCCCGCGAGGTTCGCGGTCTCGACGCCGTTCTGCACTTCGACCGCGATCCGCACCGACGGCGCCGCACCCGACCGCGCCGGGAGCTTCGGACCCCGATCGGCGGCCTCGCGCCAGCGACCCAGCGTCCCCGCGTCGGCGGTCCATCCGCCAAGCAGCCGCGCCGCGGCGTCGTTGGAGACGACGAAGGCGGGGATCGACAGCGGCGCTCCCAGCCCGCCGCGGCGGGGAAGTTCGAGGCCCTCCGCGCCGTCGCGCACGCCGGGCGGATTCACCAGCAGGATCGCCGCGGCGCCGCGCTTGGCGATCGCCGCGAACTTGTCGCCGAGTGCCGCATGGCGGCTGAAGCGCTGCTCGCTCCAACGGCTCGTGCCGTCCTCGCCGACGGGTTCGTAGCGGAAGACCATGACCACCTTGCCGTCGAGGTCGCCCGCTTCGGCGAAGCTGTCGTAGCCATCGGGCCCCTCTTCGATGCCGTAGCCGACGAAGGCGAGTTCGCCCTCGACTTCGCCGCCACTGGAGTTGGGGAGCATCCGGTGGTCGACACCTTCCTCGAGGGCCTTGCCGCCGACCGAGATCGCTGCGAAGAGCACCTCGGGCCGGCGCGAGGGAAGGATGAAGGCCTGCCGGTAGCCGTCGCCGAAGGCCGGTTCGAGGCCGTCGCGGCGCAACCAGTACTCGATGTAGTCGGCGGCCCGTTCGATGCCAGCCGAGCCGGGCTGGCGACCCTCGAAGTAGGGGTTCGAGAGGGTCATCACATGCTGGTACCACTCGCAGGCACGTGGCCCGAGGCCCTCGAGCACCTGCCGCAGCAGGGTCGTCGCTGGATCGACCTCGACGAAGGACTCCTCCGGGGAGAAGCCGTAGACGTTGACCGAGCCTTCCACGATCCGCTCGCCGGCGGCCGGAGCCCCGCCCTCCTGCGCGACCGCACCGGTGGCGATGAAGGCGGCGGCGATGGTGGCAAACGAGCGAGCGAGTGGTGCCAGGGAGGCCATGGGGGTGTTCCGGGGGTCGCGGGGGGTTGAACGCCGACTATAGAAGGACCGACCCTGCGGACAGGTCGTTCGCTCGCCGCGCGGGCCGACTCCAAGTCGCCCGATCCTGCGAAGCGTGCCGGAATCGACCGCTTCTATACTTCGCACCCCGCGGAGTCCCGACCGCTCGCAGAGGCGACTCGGCTCCGCGGTTCCGTTGGCGAATCGACGCCCGCCGACCCCCGAGAGATCCATGTCGAGCACCCCGACCGCCGGAAGCCCGGCCACCGCCAAGACCACTTCCCACGCGAACGCGGGCCAGCCCGGCCTCGCGCCGCTCGACACCTTCGCGCGACGTCATCTCGGGCCCGATGCGGCGGAGATCGCAGCGATGCTCGAGACCCTCGGCGTCGCAAGCGTCGAGGCGCTGATGGCCGAGGCGATCCCCGCCTCGATCCGCATGACCGGACGGCTCGAACTCGAGAACGCCCCCGGTGCAGCAAGCGACATCCGCGGCGAGCACGAGCTGATCGCATCGCTGCGCTCGCTCGCCGAACGCAACACGGTCTTCCGCAGCTACATCGGCATGGGCTACCACGGCACCATCACGCCGCCGGTGGTCCTGCGCAACGTGCTTGAGAATCCCGGCTGGTACACCCAGTACACCCCCTACCAGGCCGAGATCGCCCAAGGCCGACTCGAAGCGCTTCTCAACTTCCAGACCATGATCTGCGAGCTGACCGGGCTTCCCGTCGCCGGCGCGAGCCTGCTCGACGAAGGCACTGCCGCGGCCGAAGCGATGACCATGTGCCTCGCGCAGAGCCCCGATCGCAAGGCCTTCTTCGTCGCCGAGGACTGCCATCCGCAGACGATCGCGGTGGTCGAGACTCGGGCGTCTGGACTTGGTGTCGAAGTGCGGATCGGCCCGGTGGCGGGGCTCGCGGCCCGAGCAGACCTTTCCGAGCTCTGCGGCGCCTTGGTGCAGCACCCCGCGACCGACGGCTTGCTGCACGAGCTGACGGGTCTCGCCGAGCGACTGCACGAACACAAGGCGCTCTTCGTGGTCGCCGCCGATCCGCTCGCGCTCGCCCTGCTTGCGACTCCCGGTTCCTTCGGAGCCGACATCGCCGTCGGCAGCACCCAGCGCTTCGGGATTCCCATGGGGCTTGGCGGTCCGCACGCGGCCTACCTCGCGACCCGCGAGGAGTTCGTGCGCCGGATGCCCGGCCGCCTGATCGGCGTCTCCCGCGATGCCCACGGCAATCCGGCGCTTCGCATGGCGATCCAGACCCGCGAACAGCACATCAAGCGCGACCGGGCGACCAGCAACATCTGCACGGCCCAGGTGCTTCTCGCGGTGATGGCCGGTCTCTACGGATGCTGGCACGGACCGGAGGGTCTGGTGGCGATCGCCACCCGCATCCGCACCATGGCCGCCTCGCTCGCGGCGGCGCTTCGCGGCCGCGGCCACGAGGTGGGGCCCGAGCCCTTCTTCGACACGCTTCGGGTCAGAGTGGCTGGTGACGCCGAAGCGGTGCATCGCGCCGCCGAGTCGAAGCAGATCAACCTCCGACGCTTCGGCGATGGATCGATCGGCATCTCCCTCGACGAGACCACCACCGAAGCCGACCTTGCCGACCTCGCCGCATGCTTCAACGCCGAGGCACCGACCGCGACCGAGCCGCCGCCGCTGCCGGCGGCGTTCTCCCGCCGCGACTCGTTCATGCAGCAGCCGGTCTTCCAGCGCTTCCGCAGCGAGACCGAGATGCTCCGCTACCTCAAGCGGCTCGAGTCGCGCGACCTGTCGCTCGCCCACTCGATGATCCCGCTCGGCAGCTGCACCATGAAGCTCAACGCCACCAGCGAGATGATGCCGGTCTCCTGGCCGGAGTTCGCGTCGATCCATCCCTTCGCGCCGGAGTCGCAGTGGCCCGGATATGCCGAGCTCTTCCGAACGCTCGAAGGCTGGCTCGCGGAGGTGACCGGATTCGCGGCGATCAGCCTGCAGCCAAACGCCGGCAGCCAGGGCGAGTACGCCGGGCTCATGGTGATCCGCGCCTACCACCAGCATCGTGGCGACACCCAGCGCGACGCCTGCATCATTCCCGTCTCTGCGCACGGCACCAATCCCGCCTCGGCGATCGTCGCGGGCATGCGGGTGGTGCCGGTCGCCTGCGACGAGGAAGGCAACATCGATCTCGCGGACCTGCGCAGCAAGGCCGAGGCGCACCGCGACCGCCTCGCCGCCTGCATGATCACCTACCCCTCGACGCACGGCGTCTTCGAGGAGGAAGTGCGGGCGATCTGCGACACCGTGCACGCCAACGGCGGCCTGGTCTACATGGACGGTGCGAACATGAATGCGCAGGTCGGCCTGGTGCGGCCGGCCGAGCTGGGCGCAGACGTCTGCCACCTGAACCTGCACAAGACCTTCTGCATCCCCCACGGCGGCGGCGGTCCGGGCATGGGCCCGATCGGCGTGGTCGAGGCCCTCGCGCCGTTCCTGCCCGGGCATCCGGTGGTGCGGCCGCAGTCCGCGGGCAAGCACGCGATCGGCCCGATCTCCGCGGCTCCCTACGGTTCGGCGCTGATCCTCACCATCCCCTGGGTCTACATCGCCCTCATGGGACGCGACGGGCTGCAGCAGGCCACCGAAGTCGCCATCCTCTCCGCCAACTACATGGCCAAGCGCCTCGAGGGCCACTACGAGGTTCTCTACACCAACGCCCAGGGCCGCTGCGCCCACGAGTTCATCGTCGACTGCCGCGGCTTCGACCGCAGCGCCGGCATCAAGATCGACGACATCGCGAAGCGACTCATCGACTTCGGATTCCACGCACCGACCATGTCCTGGCCGGTCGCGGGCACCCTCATGATCGAGCCGACCGAGAGCGAATCGAAGGCGGAACTCGACCGCTTCTGCGAGGCGATGATCGCGATCCGCGAGGAGATCCGCGCGATCGAGGAGGGCCGCAGCGACCGCGCCGACAATCCGCTCAAGCACGCTCCGCACACCGCGGCGTCAGTCTCGGCGGACACCTGGCCGCACCGCTACTCGCGCGAACAGGCGGCCTATCCGGCGCCCTGGCTCCGGCAGTTCAAGTTCTGGCCGGCGGTCGGACGCGTCGACAATCCCTACGGCGACCGCAACCTCGTCTGCACCTGCGACTCGGTCGAAGCCTACGGCTGAGGCTGACGATCGCGGGCACCCCCAAGCGTCTGGCGCGGGCCACCTCGCGCGGCACGTCTCGCTGCGCGCGGCGGGACGCGATCTGGACGAATTCGACTCCGAGCCGCGAGGCATCGCATCTGCGATGAGCGCTCCGCGCGGACCCCGCAAGCGCAGCCGGCCTCGCCGGCACGAAGGGCGTTCGAACGCTGCCTCACGCAATCCGGGACTCGCCCGCTCCAGTCACGATCCCATGGGCCGACGCTCCGCGCATCGCGGCTCCTGAGGCCCATCGGTCCAGGTTCGCGCGACGCACCCGTCACCCCGCGGCGATTCCCATCCATCCCACGAGCAGGCTCGCGAGGCCGAGGAAGGTGAGGAAGCTCATGCTGTCGGTGACCATGGTCAGGAAGATCGTCGAGGCGGTGGCGGGGTCGGCACCGGCGCGGCGGAGCAGGATGGGAATCGCGGTGCCGGTGAGGCAGCCGATGGTGAGGGCCACGCTCATCGAGATCGCGAGCACCACGCCGAGCCGCCAGGCCTCGCCGCCATGGGAGAACCACTCGATCAGGGCGACGGCGCTGCCGACGAGCCCACCGCAGCAGAGTCCGTTCACCAGTCCCACCCCGCCTTCGCGAACAAGCAGCGGCCACGCGCCTTGCCGTGGAATCTCGTCGAGCACGATGCCGCGGAGGGTGACCGCGAGCGACTGCTGCCCGGCGTTGCCGGCCTGATTGGCGATCACCGGCATCAGCACCGCGAGCACCGCGACCTCGGCGATGAGTCCCTCGAACTGCAGCACCACCATCGCCGCCACGGCGCTCGTGAAGAGGTTGACGAGCAGCCACGGCAGCCGGCTGTGGATCTTCTCGCGAAACGACGATCCGACGCCCTCCTCGCGACCGGCACCCACCATGAGTTGGGCGTCCTCGGTGCTGAGGGCGCGGATGGTGTCGATGACGTCGTCGACGGTCACGATGCCGAGCAGGCGACCGTGATCGTCGACCACCGGAAGCACCACGTAGTCGTAGCGCTCGAACTCCCGCGCCACATGCTCGCGATCGAGTTCCGGCGGCACCGCGTCGACGCGGCGATCGGCGATCGCCCCGATGCGGGTGCGGGGATCGGCAAGCAGCAACGCCCGCAGGCTCACCGTGCCATCGAGGTGTCCGCGTCGATCGATCACGAAGGCGTAGGTGGTCTCCTCGTCGATCGAGGTGCGGCGAACCGATTCGATCGCCTCGGCCACGCTCATCTCGGCACGGACCGCGACGTAGTCGGTGGTCATCATGCCGCCCGCGCAGTCCTCGGGATAGCGCAGCAGTTCGCGGATTCGCGCCGCCGGACCGGGCGTGACCGTGGCGAGCACCCGCTGCCGCAGACCCTCGTCGAGCTGCTGCAGCAGGTCGGTGGCGTCGTCCGGCGCCATCTCCGCAAGCAGTTGCCCCGCAAGCTCGGGCTCGTCGTCCATCAGGTCCTCGAGCACGCCGGCCGCGAGCGCGGGAGTCATGTGGGCGAGGGCATCCGACGCCGCATCGAGGTCCATCTCGCCGAGGACCTCGACCGCCTCGGACTCGGGCAGCTGTTCGAGGGTGTCGGCGGCGTCGGCCGCTTCCTGCGCCTCGACCGCCTCGGCGAGTTCGGGCGCTTCGGCGCCCGCCGAGAGCAGTTCCGCGACGCGACGATCCTCGACCGTCGCCTCGAGCGGCCGGTCGATCGCAGTCGACTCGGCGCCGCCCTGAGGCGGCTCGATCGGCTTCGGATCGGACATCGCGAAAGTGTACCGGTGGCAAGTGCGAATCCGGTCGTCGCGGGCGACCTGCGTTCGGTCACAATGCAAGGTGATGTCCGCCTTCGATGCCACGCCGCAGCACCACGAACCTGATCGCCGCCGTGCGTCGAGCGCGGTTCCGCCGGAGCCGGTGCCGACGCGGATCGATGCCTCCGACCCGCGGGTCGATCCCTACCGATCGCTGCGCGACCCCGACCTTGTCCGCGCCGGCGAGGGTGCGGGCTGGTTCATCGGTGAACAGGCCCTCGTGATCGAACGGATGCTGGCACGGACCGGCACCGCGGTCTCGATCCTTGCGAGCGAGCGGATGGCAGAGCGGGCGGTCGACCTGGTTCGCCAGGGCAGCGATCGCGATGTGCCGATCCTCGTCGCCTCGGACGAGGTGATCGAGTCGATCGTCGGATTCGATCTTCATCGCGGGCTGCTCGCACTCGGCCGACGACCAGAGGACGGACTCGCCCGCATCGAGGCAGCCCTCGCGGACCAGTCGCGTCCGGTGGCGCTCCTTGCCTGCGAGGAGATCCGCAACATCGACAACATCGGGCTCCTCTTTCGCAACGCCGCCGCGTTCGCCGTCGAGGGCGTGCTGCTGAGCCCGGGCTGCCACGATCCGCTCTACCGCAAGAGTCTGCGGGTCTCGATCGGACACGCCCTCGACATTCCCTTTGCCCGCATCGCGGAGTGGCCGCAGGGGCTTGCGCAGTTCCGCGATCGCCACCGCCTGACCCTGATCGGCACCGCCACTGAGACGAATGCCACCGCGGTGCACCAGATCGATCCTCCCGATCGACTGCTGTTGCTGGTGGGCTCGGAGTTCCCGGGGGTCACCGCGGCGGCGCGGTCCCATTGCGACAGGCTCGCTCGCATCCCGATGGCCCCGGAAGTCGACAGCCTCAACGTCGCGGTCGCCGCGGCGGCGTGCCTCGCCCAACTCTGCGGACCGCGGCTGGAAGCGTCGCGGCAGGGTCGCGGCAAGTAGGGTGCGATCGCGTGCATCCGGCGTTCGCCCCGACCGCTCCGAGCAGCCATGCGATCACCGCGAGAAGCGCCGATCCGAAGCTCGGAGATCGTGCCGAGGCTCGCCGCTCGAACTGCCGGGTTGGATGCCGAGACAGCCGACTTTATTCCACTCGCCTGAACCGCTGCGATCGCCGCGACGAAGGCTCTGCCCTATCGTCCCCGCCTTGCGACCACTCGAATGCCCGTGCCCTCTCCGAACGCCGCCTCGATCTCCATGCAGCCCAACGACCTCTTGACCGGCGACCTTCGCATCGGAGTCGAGCATCGCGTGCGCTTCTGCCGCGCGGCTCTTGAAGCGACCTCGGGCACCACGCCGCCGATCGTCGAGGAGTTGGCCCGACTGCCCCGAACCGCCACCGGATTCCGTCCGCGGATGCTGCCGGTCGTCGACGGCGGCTTCGCCGCAGCGAATCCCGACTTCGCGGCACGGCTGCGGCGGACCATCGAGTCGGCTGGTTCTGCGATGCCGGCGATCGACGAACCGCTGGTTGTTCCCGGCGGCGAGGGCAGCAAGAGCGATCCGGCGGTGCTGGAGTCGATTCTCAACGCCCTCGACCGCGGTCGGATCTGCCGGCAGAGCGTGGTGCTCGCGATCGGCGGCGGCGCGGTGCTCGATGTGGTCGGCTACGCCGCGGCGATCTTCCATCGCGGGGTGAGGCTTCTCCGCATGCCGACCACCACCCTTGCCCAGGACGACGCCGCGATGGGCGTCAAGAATGGCATCAACCACCGCGGGAAGAAGAACCTCCTCGGGACCTTCGCGGTGCCGACCTCGGTGCTGTGCGATCTCGACCTGCTCGGAACCCTCGCCGATCGGGATTGGCGAAGCGGCTTCGCCGAGGCGGTGAAGATCGCGGTGATCCGCGATGAGGCCCTCTTCGCTCGCCTCGAGCGCGATGCCAAGGCGATTCGCGAGCGCGACCGATCCGCATCCGAGCCGGTCATCCGCCGCAGCGCCGAGCTGCACTACCGGCACATCCTCGAGGGCGGAGATCCCTTCGAGCTCGGCACCGCGCGGCCGCTCGACTTCGGCCATTGGGCGGCCCACCGGCTCGAGTCGATGTCGAACCATCGCCTCCGCCACGGCGAAGCGGTCGCGATCGGTGTCGCCCTCGACTCGACCATCGCCATGCTCGATGGACGCATCGACGAAACGACGCAGCGCCGCATCGTGGCCACGCTGCTCGAACTCGGCCTGCCGATCACCGCCCCCGAACTCGACGATCTCGACGGCCTCATGCAGGGAGTCGAGGAGTTCCGCGAGCACCTCGGGGGCGTGGCGACGGTGGCGATGCCCATCCGCCTCGGCGCGAGCGCAGAGGTGCAGCCGCCGGGGCGTGAAGAGGTGGCCGCGGCGATTGCGATCCTTCAGCGCTAGCGATCGGGTCCGCATGCGTCGCTGGTGCCGCGAACTGCTCGGACTCACCGGTTCACGACGGTTCTTCGGCAGACTTGGGCCTGTCCGGGGCGAGGCACTGATCGAACAGCCCTGCCAGCAGTTCAGCCTGATCCTCCACCAGGAACTCGCCGAGCACCCTCCTGCGACCGTGCAGCCCCATCTCCTGCAGGTCCGAGGGCGACATGGCCAGTGCCTCGGTCATTGCGGTCGCCAACGACTTCGCATCGCCAGGCGGCACAAGCCAGCCTGTCGCGCCGGCCTGCACCAGTTCGGGGACTCCGGCGACGGCAGTCGCGATGACCGGCCGCCCCGCGGCGAATGCCTCCATCGCCACGACCGGAAGCCCCTCCATGAAACTCGGGATCACAAGTGCTCTGGACAGACGAAGTTGTTCCCGCACCCCATGACCGTCAAGCGGGCCCACGAAGTCGAAGTGGGATTCGAGTCGCCTCAGTCGGACCTCTCTCTTCAACTGCTCGCCCGAGGGCCCTGAACCGGCGATGACCACCATGAAGCGCTCGCCGGCCCTCGCCATCAGGGTTGCCGCCTCAAGCAGAATGGAATGTCCCTTCTCCGGGGAAAGTCTCGCGACGCAGACGAAGCGGCGATCGATGGGTACCGCCTCCGGCTCCGCAATCACCGCGGACCTCGGAAGCCCGCAATGCACCACGTGCACCCGACTCCAGGTCGACTCCGGGATTCGGCGGAGGATCTGACTCCGTCCGTAGTTCGACACCGCAACGATGAAGGCAGCGTGCCTCGCCTTGAGCTCGAGGCCGATGCTCGCGATCACATCGAAGCAGGCTGCACCGTGCATCGTGAAACTGAAGCCGATTCCGGAGATCCGGCTCGCGAGCAGGGCGACTGCAGCGGGATTGGTCCCGAAGTGCGCGTGCAGATGGCCGACCTCACTCGATCGCATCCACCGCGTCAGCCTGCAAGCCTCTGCCCAGTACATGACATGGCGCACGAGGCCCACATGGGATCCCTGGGCAAGTCGAGCCGCGATCGCCAGCGACCGCAAGGTCTTGAAGGGTCTGGTCGTCAGGCAGCCCAGCACCGCCGGGATCAGCGCGAGAACGCCTCCTTGCAGGAGTGTCCGGGTCCGCGCTCGCTCTCCGAGATCGGCCTGGTCGATCAGGTCCGCGGGATTCGACTCACGAATCGAGAATCGCTCGACCTCGAATCCGAGCGACTCCAGCGCGGCAATCTCCCTGCGAATGAAAGTGTGGCTCACCGCCGGATACATCGAGGTCAGATAGGCGACTCGCCCGCGGCGCGGTGCGATAGCCGGATCGGCTGGGCAATCCGCCGCACCGACGACTGAGATTGGCTCTGCGACGAAGAACATCTGGGCTTTCGCTTTCTCGAGCGGACTCAATCCGAGGATACCGCCCCATCCCGATAGCCAAGCGGATGCCGCTGATGCCAGCGCCACGCCGTCTCGACAATCGAGCGCAGATCGGCGAAGCGCGGCTTCCATCCGAGTTCGCGCACCAGCTTCGACGCATCGGCGACCAGCGCCGGCGGATCGCCTGGCCGACGCGGTTCGACTCGTCGCGCGACCGCACGACCGGTCACCGCTTCGCACATCTCGATCACCTCGAGCACCGAGTTGCCGGTGCCGGTGCCGACGTTGAAGACGTGTCTCGACCCGGGTCCGGTGGCCTCGATCGCGAGGCGATGGGCCTGCGCAAGATCGTCGACGTGGATGTAGTCGCGAATGCAGGTTCCATCGGGCGTCGGGTAGTCGGTGCCGAAGACGCCGATCGAATCGCGACGCCCCGAGACGACCTGCAGCACGAGCGGGATCAGATGGCTTTCCGGCTCGTGGTCCTCACCGTGCATTCCGTCCTCGTCGGCACCCGAGGCGTTGAAGTAGCGGAGCAAGGTGAAGCCGAACCCGTGCGCCTCGGCGTAGTCGCGTATCGCCCACTCGATCGCGAGCTTGGTGCGGGCGTAGGGATTGCAGGGCGTCTGCGGCGATGCCTCGGACATCGGCACGGTCGGGCTGTCGCCATAGGTCGAGCAGGTGCTCGAGAAGAGGATCCGCCGGACGCCGGCGGCGAGCATCGCGTCGAGGAGCGACACGCTGCCGGAGACGTTGATCCGCCAGTAGCGCTCCGGCTCCGCGACGCTCTCGCCGACATAGGCAAGCGCCGCGAAGTGCATCACCGCATCGAAGCCGCCATCTCGCAGAACCTGGGTCAGTCGAGCGGTGTCGAGAATGTCCCCGACGACGAGACGATCCGCAGGCACCGCCCCGCGGTGCCCGCGGGACAGATCGTCGTAGGCATGCGCGTCGACGCCGTGGCGAAGGAGATGCCGGAGGCAGGCGCTTCCGACGTAACCAGCACCGCCGGTGAGGAGGACCTTCATGACTTGACAGTGCTCTCTTGGGTGAGACTCATGCGGAGCGGTGTCGCACTTCACGCGGACACTGGTCCCGATGTTCAGCGCCGACCGATCACGCATTCGGTGATCGCGCGCGGCGCATCACGACCAGTCATCCCTCACGCTGCCGGCCGGAGCCGCTTGCTGCGCAGCTCCGCCCGCGATGCCGCGAGTTCCGAGCGAATCCCCTGCATCGACTCGAGGGTTTCGAGCAACTCCCTCGGGCTCGTCGCCCAGAGGTCGGCGCCGATCTCCTCGGCGAGGCCGGGGGCGCGATTGAAGATGCCTCCGCCCACCACGATCTGCATCTGCGGGCAGGCGTTGACGCCGCGAACGTGATCGACGAGTTCTCGGATGTTCGGAGCGTCGCGGGGTCCGCTCGAGAAGAGCAGGAGCACATCCGGTCGACGCTGGTTGACCTCGGCGAGGATCTCGTCGTTGGCGATGCCGCCGCCACCGAAGTAGACGTCGTACCCGTCTGCCTCCGCGAGATCGGCCACGAGTTGGCCGGCGAGATCGTCGGACTCGGATTGGCCGCAGAACATGCAGATGGTGCGGTTTCGGCGACCGTTCTGCGTGTAGGTGGCCTGAGCCTGATCGACGAGGGAGCGAAGCAGTCGCGTGCCGTACTGGTACGCGAGCGTCGTGATCTGATCGTTGCGGAAGAGCGTGTTCATGGTGTCGAGCACCGACCAGTAGATCTCCCGCGACATCGCGTTGGCATCGAAGCCATTGGACATCGCTTCCGCGACGATGGACCGGCAGGTCTGGCGGTCGCCGGAGACGAGGGACTGGAACAGGCGCTGCTCGTAGTCGTGGGCCATCGGATTCACGGGAGGATCTCCAGGTGTCGCCCGCGGGTTGTCGCGGGCCGGTGCTTGCGGGTCAGATCGGTTTCACCCCCTCGCTTGGGGGACCCGTTGCATCGATCCCAGACCGCGAGAATCTCAACCGCGATCGCAAACGCCCCTGCGAGGTCGGCGGTTTGGTTCTTATCGACCACGAGCTTGGAGTCGCTCACCGTTGGAACGGATAGATGCTTCCGAGATCGAGCATCGTGGTGAGTTCATCGAGCGCCGCGCGACTCTCCTCGAGCAGTTGAGGATCCGCGAGATCGCTGGGGGAGAGCGATTCGCGATAGTGCCGGCGGATCCACGCCTCGATGCGATCAGCCTGGAGCGCGGTGCACCGGCAACCCGGCGCGACCAGTTCCCACTCCTCGCTCGTCAGCGGAACCCGCAGCCGCAGGCAAGCCGGCCCGCCACCGTTTCGCATCGACTCGCGAAGGTCGAAGTACATGACGCCATCGAGCGGCACCTGCGGGTCGGC
>JAPOKA010000051.1 GCA_029977865.1 bacterium | reverse complement strand
CCCGGGCGGGCGACACTCGCCCTCGAGAACGGACTTGCCACGTGGGACGATGAACTCTCTCGTCGATTCGCGGCTCTCGCCGAGGGCGAAGGCGGTGTCGGATTCGCCGAGGCGATGGCGGAGCTGGTCAAGTCGTTCGCGGAGGCACGGGTGAAGCGAGACCCTCGGGCGAGCAAGGAGGCGGCGAACCGACTCGCGACAGGCATTCTCTTCTCGATGCTCGGGTCGCGACTTCGCAGCGAACTCGCAGCAAGCGCCGAGGCGCACGACCTCGCCGCGACGTCGCGGTGGGCCGAGTGGATCGAGCGACTCGACCTGGCCGACCGGCATCTCGACGCGAACGTCTCGCTGGTGCATGCCCTCGCCGATCTGGTGGCGTCGTGGGAGAACACCTCGCTCGCCGCGAGCCCGCGATCGTGAGCAGTTCGCCGCCCCTGGAGATCGAACGGGTCTTTCTGCTGCGGGGCATGCCGCAACTCCCCGCCGAGCACGAAGTCTGCTCGCTCGAACAGGGCTACTTGCCCGAGAGTCCCGAGACTGCCGCAGGGAGCTCGGAGTTTCTCGAGGGGAGGATTCGTCGCACCACCCGCTCCGATGGAAGCACCCGCTGTCACCACACCATCAAGCGGGGCGGTGGCATCGTTCGTGAGGAGATCGAGCGGGAGATCGAGTGCGGCGAGTTCGAGCGGCTCTGGCCCCGCACCGAGGGAAGGCGGATTTCGAAGGTCCGCCATCGGGTTGCCGAGGGCGACGTGATCTGGGAGGTCGATCGATTCGAGGGCCTGCCGCTCGTCCTCGCGGAGGTCGAGTTGAAGGCCGTGGATCAGGCCCTCCAACTGCCGAGGTGGCTCGAGGGCTGGGTGATCCGCGAGGTCAGCGAGGATCCCCGCTACCGCAACTCCGCGATCGCCTTCGGATTGGGGAACCACGGACCGCTGCCACCGTTGCGGTGACCCGTCGGCGCCCGCTACGATGCCCCCCTTCGACCCATCTCGAAACGGAGCCCCCGCGTGGCCAAGACCTTTCGATGTCAGATCGTGACCCCCGCCGAAGAGGTCTTCGACGGCGAAGTGAGCTACGTGGACCTTCCGGCTTGGGATGGGCAGATGGGTGTGATGGCGTCGCGGTCTGCCATGCTGGTGCAGCTCGGCTGCGGTCCCCTGCACATCGAGGCCGCCGACGGTGGCCGACGCGACTACGTGCTGCGGGACGGATTCGCCCAGATGGACTCCGATCGCCTGACCCTGCTCACCGAGTCGGCGGAGCCATTCGAGTCGATCGACCTCGCCGAGGCGGAAAGGTCGCTCGCCGAAGTGCGATCGAAGTTCTCCGCCGCGATCGAGGGTCGGTCGGATTCCGCGGAGGCGATCGACACCCTGACCCGCCGCCAGCAGTTCCACCTGCAGCGCGTCGCGGCTGCTCGGTCCCGCAGCGGACGATGAGGTCGTTCTCTCGTCCGAGGACCGCCGCTTGGCCGATCCTGTGTGATGCCGGGGAAGTGTGACGCCGGTTCCCGAGGCCGAACCGGCTTGGACTCGTGATTCGGAGCAGAACGGTCCGTGACCAACGCCATCGCCGAGCCTGAAGCCACCAACGTGCCCGAGTCACCGCGCCCGTCCCGACGCCACTCGCGAGGTTCCCAATCCGGCCGCGGCGGAAGCGTCGATCCATCTCGAGAAGTCGTCGAGGCGCTCGAGGCGGTGGTGCTGGCGTGCGATCGACCCGTTCCCGACGCGCGGCTCGCCGAAGTGCTGCAGTTGCCGGCTGATCCGCCTCCGGCGGCGGTCATCGAAGCCGCGGCAGCGCGGCTCAACGAGGACTTTGAACGAACCGGTCGGGTGTTTCGGATTCGCCGCGTCGCGGGTGGCTGGCGAGTGCTGATCCAGCCACGCCACCATGATTTGCTTGAGCGACTCAAGGGCCAGCGGACCCAGGCGAAGCTCAGCCCCGCCGCCCTCGAGACCCTGGCCATCGTCGCGTACCGCCAGCCGATCGTTCGGGCCGAGATCGAGGCGATCCGGGGCGTGGCCTCGGGCGAGGTGCTTCGGACCCTGCTCGATCGTCGACTGGTGCGGATCACCGGCCGCGCAGAGGAGCTCGGCCGCCCGATGCTCTACGGCACCACGCGGGAGTTCCTGCAGATCTTCGGTCTCGCCAATCTGTCAGACCTGCCGCAGCGGCGAGAATTCGCCGGCGAGGCGAAGCCCAGGCGGACCGCGACCACTTCTCGCGCGGTCGCCGACTCAGCCTCGCCGCAGGAGGCCGCCGCCGAGTCGACGTCCGAGCGGTCTGAGCCGTTGGTCAGCGATCCCTCAGACGTCGCAGACGACTCTTCGGACCCGGCGAACGAGTCCTGATCGGCGGGGGGCTCGCCGGCGGCCGCCCGCTGTCAGCAGCACCTGCGGTGCCCGTGGCGGCGCCGCTTGGGTTGTGGCGCGAGTTGAACGACTGCTCGGCAAGGGTCTGGTGCCACCCGAGGCGGAATCGACCGCTCGCTCGCCTCGCCAACGCGTGCCGATGCTCCTCGAACTGCGCTTGCTGCCTGAAACGCATGTCACTCGGACCCAAGCGCGGCGGCCTGAGGATTCCGTCTCGACTCGCGCAGGGATCATCCTCCTGATCCGGCTCGCGATAGATCGGAGAAGCAAAAGCAAACCGCGGCAGCACTGAGGCTGCCGCGGTTCGTGGTTGGAAAGTGGGAGACCGGAGAGATCAGCGTCGACGACGACGGGCAACGAGGCCAGCGACGCCGAGAAGTGCACACGCGCCGGGAGCAGGAACCTGAGCAACAAGGATGCTCGTGAAGGCGGCGGAGTCGCCGGCGCCAAGGTTGAACCGAAGCGTGATGCTGAGGTTCTCGGAGAGATTCGGCCCGGGAGCGCTCGGGATCGGCTCGCCGAACGCGGCCGAACCGATGAGGGCCGTCTGGAAGGGGTTGGTGGACACCGAGATCGGCGCCGTCAGCAGATCGGCGATCGCAACGCCATTCGACGCGGCGGCCCAAACCGGGAAGGAGCCGATGGTCGAGAAGGTGCCGCCGTCGGAATCACCAACGATCGAACCGGCGACCGAGCCGCCGTAGACGGTCATCTTCGAGCCGGTGACCAGCACCGGAAGAGTCAGCACGATCTCGAAGTCCTGAGCCGACGCGGAGGTGTTGACCACCAAGAAGTTTCCGCTGATGAACGACGTCTGCATGTCCGCCTGGTTCGAGGCGTTGAAGTCGTAGCCCAACTGCCAGCTCGTGTCGGTGAGCGAACCGCTGTAGTTGTAGACGTTCGTCGCCGCGGTGGCGTCACCGAGCAATGAACTCGACACGCCGTTCACCATCAGATCGACGATGGGGCCGTCTGCCGACGCAGAACCAGCAGAGGCCATGACCGCAGCGAGACCGAGTCCGCCCGCGATCCGAGTGAGCACAGAAACCTTCATGGAATCCCTCCTCTTTCCTTGGCGACATCGCGCCCGGCACCGAACGTGCGGTGCCGCCCTTTTCCACCCTGAATCTACCACCGGGCGAGGTCGCGCCAAGCGGTAGGTCCAAAACTTGGCGAGATCTCCGGTGAATGCCCCCCTTTCGCCGGTACCACGGGCGTGACCGTGGTCCAAGTCGCGGTTTTCAGCCTCCCGACCCACGAGTTCTCGGCGGCTCCCATGACGACCGCAAAAAGCAAACCGACCCGCCGAGCGGCGGGCCGGTTCGAGGTTCGTGGACCCGATCGACGGGTCTCATGACAGGAGTTTCAAATTACCGGCGGCGACGACGGGAGACCAGTCCCGCCAGCCCGAGCAACGCGAGCGAGCCGGGGCCCGGAATCGCCACGAAGGTGCCAGTGAGGGCGGCCGAGTCACCCGCGGAGAGCGAGAACTCGTAGCGAATCGACATGGTCGCGAGGATCGCACCATGGGGTTGGCTCGGGATCGGCTCGCCGAAGCTCTCAGGGCCGATCAAGGCGGAGCCGTACGCCCCGGTGCTGACACTTGCGTTGTTCAGCAGTGAGGCTGCCGTCATGAAATCGGTCTGAGCCTGGTACACCGCTCCGCCGCCAACCGAGGCGAACAGTGCGCCATCGCCGTTTCCGTCGGTCACCGATCCGCTCACCGAACCACCAATCAGCGAACTTGCCATCGGCATCCCGATGGGAAGGACAACTTCCACCACGACGTTCTGCGTGATGCCGCTGGTGTTGGTGTAGATGAGGCTGGCGATGATGAACGGATCGGGGTTGACCAGCATGTCCCACCCGATCGAGTGGTTGCTGTTGTCACCGCCACCGTAGTAGCCGAACGTGCCGTTCGGATTACCCCAAGCCGTCTGACCGGCCGGGTCGTACTGGTAGATCTGGCCATCGACGAACAGGTTGACCTGAACGTCGGGGATCTCGGTCGTATCGGCCGAGGCCCACGTCGCCAGACCACCGATCAAAACGGCAGCACAAGCAGCAAGTCGAGTCTTCGCGGCAACCATGTCCCTTCCTCCTCCGTCGACGGGGACTCCCTATCCCTAACGTCGGACGTCATTCGCTGGTGACACTCTCGGCGGTGCCGTGGCGCCGCCCTTTTCCACCATCGAACATATCACCGCTTCGGGAGCCCACAAGCGGTTTGTGGCGATTCGACTCGAATCAGGTGACCTCCCCGATCACCCAGCCATCAGAACTGGAGGGGGACCGAGAAGAACCGCCGGCAAGCCGCGAGCACCGACCGCACTCCGACAACCTCCATTCATTGGTCAAAAACCGGCCAGAAGCTCCGCTTGCTGCTGCCAGTTGATCATGACCGCCCGGGCCGCAGCGACTGAATTCGCAAGGCGAACCCCCTCCTTGAGGGGCTTCACGTGTCCCATGGTCTTGCCGTACCAGGAGATCCGCTGCTGGAGACACCGCAGCGCCCGCCGTTCCCCGAGGAGATCCTCTGCCAGATCAAGGTGCCGCCGCGCGACCCCAACCTTCTCGTGCAAAGTGGGCTCGGGCGGAAGGCATCCGGTCGCGAGGTATCGACTCGCCTGCCGGAAGATCCACGGCGTCCGCAAGGCACCCCGCCCGATCATCACGCCTCGGCAGCCGGTCGCCTCCATCATCTTCGCCGGGTCGCTCGGCTCGAGCACATCTCCGTTGCCGATCACCGGGATCGCCCGCACCGCTGCGACCACATCGCCAATCCGGTCCCACCGTGCCTCGCCCTTGAACCGCTGTTCGGTGGTGCGGCCGTGCACAGTCACCGCGGCGACTCCGGCAGACTCGAGGTCGCGAGCCAGGGTCGGCGCCACGATGCAGGAGTCGTCCCAGCCGAGCCTCAACTTCGCGGTCACCGGAATCCTGCCCTTGGCGTGTCGCTCAACCGAGGCCACGATCCGTTCCACCAACTGCACGGTGGCACAGGGATCTCGAAGCAGAAGCGAGCCGCCGTTCTTCTTGGCGACCTTGTCGACCGGGCAACCCATGTTGATGTCGATCACTCTCGCGCCGTGGTCGATCGCCCAGCATGCGGCCTCGGGGAGCGGGTCCTCGCCGTTGCCGTAGAGCTGCATCGCGAGGGGGCGATCGAACTCGTTGGTCGCCGCCAGCTCGAGGGCGGTCGGTGAGCCCCGCAGCAGCGAGTGGGCGTTCAGCAGATCGGTGCAGGCCAGTCCCACTCCACCCAGCTCCCGGCAGAGCATTCGGAACGGCAGATCGCAGTGCCCGGCCATCGGGGCCAGCAGCAGCGGGGTCTCGAGTTCGAGGGTTCCGATTCGAAGCATGGCGGTGACCGTTCGGGGCCGGCGACTTGATTCTGATCCGCTCGCCTCGTCTCGATCAAGCCTCGGGGCGATCGCTCCCGAACATCGCGTCCAGAATGACATCGCGCACCGCGGTTGCCGCGATCGGAGCGGTCTCGCTCGAAGGAAGGTCGCCGAACAGGAGCGGCCGGTGCGGTGGCGGCAGATCACTCCGGCCATGCGAACCGCCCACGATCGACCCGTCGAGCGGCACGAGGTCCATCAGCACGCGCTGGCCGAGTGCCTTCCGAAGCAGTCTCCAAGCCACCGCGACCCTCGGGAAGGGGAGTTTCGGATCGAGGAACAGTTCGCAGGGATCGAATCCGGTCTTGCGGAAGATCTCGACGCAGCGTGCGAAGTCGGGGGCCTTGGACTCCTCGAGCCAGTGCCCCCACTCGAACCACCGATCCGGTCGAGCCACCGCCACCAGATCCCCCGATCGCGAATGGTCCAACCCGACCGCTTCGAGCGCTGCGCCCTCGAGCACCTGATCGACGCCATCGAGCGATCGCAACTCGCCCGCGACTCGATCGCGCTCGGCCCGACCCGACTCGGAGAGGTACACGTGGGCCACTTGGTGGTCGACCACCGCGAACGCGGCGCTTGCCGCGACATCGAGCATCTCACGTCCCCCTTCCTCGCGGCGGACCTCGAGCCAGCCGCCCCGTCGCAACGCTCGATTGATCGCGATCGGAGCCTCGACCGGCACGATGCCGTACTCCGACAGCACCAGCACCCGCACGCCTTGGCCTTCGAAGTAGTCGATCAAGTCTCCCGCAACCTCGTCGATCTCCGCCAAGGTGCGATCGACTCGAGGATCGTCGGGTCCGTACCGCTGCAGGTCGTAGTCCAAGTGCGGCAGGTAGACCAGCGAAAGCGTCGGCCGGTGCGAGAGCCAGACCTCCTTGGCGGCCTCGGCGATCCACCGGCTCGAGGCGATGCCGGCTCGAGGTCCCCAGAAGTCGAAGAGGGGAAACCGACCCAACCTTCCCTGCAGTCGATCCCGCAGATCGGCAGGCCTGGTCCAGCAGTCCGGGAGCTTTCGTCCGTCTGCGGCGTAGACCGGCCGCGGCGTCAGCGAGACGTCGTGCGTGCCGGCCATCGCGTACCAGAAGCAGAGGTTCGCACAGGTCGCCGAGGGATCGAGCCTGCGAGCGGTCTCCCAGACCTTCTCGCCATGGACGAGACGGTTGGACTGCCGCCAGAGCAGCACCTCTCCCAACTCGCGATCGAACCAGCCGTTGCCCACGGCGCCGTGGCGATCCGGCCGCGATCCGGTGAGCATCGAGGATTGCACGGTGCAGGTCACCGCCGGCAGCGGCGGCACGATCTCACGGATTGCGCCATGGCGTGCCGCAAAGGCCGCAAGCCGCGGAGTGCGCTCGCCGAGGAGCCCGCGCGAGAGGGCGACGAGATCGAGGACGGCCACCGGTCGTGATCGCACGGGCATGGGCCCATTGTCTCCATTGCCGAGTTCGTGGGGGCGGCGATCGCTCGGTGCGCCGGAGCCCGCGTGCGAACGGCGGCGGTCGCATCGCTAGCGTCGGTTCAGCCGCCGCATGGAGACCACCCAACGGGCGTACTCGAGCACCGCACGGCGTCGTTCCTTCGGCTTCGGCCAGCGACTGCGATCGGAGCCGAAGGCCGTATCCCGCCGCCACGACCAGTACGCGCCGCGCGTTCGCCAGCCCGTCGCCGCGGCCATCGACGCCAAGGCGAACAGGCCGAGCACCGAATGAACGAAGCGACTTCGAGAACTCATGGCGATGGCGAGTCTACGTCGCGAGGTTCGTCGGCACGACGCGTTCGTCGGCTCGGTCGAAGTCGCAGCCGGTCGGTCGGACTTGTGCGACACCCGGTTCCTGCCCTACATTTCTCTCGCCGGTCTTCGGCGGCAACCCAGCGCGTCCCCTCCAAGGCGCCGATCGCCACTCCGACGCGATCGGCGCCTTCCTTCTTGTCTTGATCTCGACTCGGGGGAATCGCACGATCGACTCGGACCCGCATTCGTCCAGAACCCGGTGAACTCTCGGTGGTTTCGCGATCTCGAATCCGCGGCAGTCCTGCGGCAACGTGCTTGGGGCGGCGCACATCGACGAAGGTGCCCCGAGCCGTTCTCGCGACTCGACGACAGCATCGCCGGCCACCCGCGTCCGCGGTCAGCTTCTCCGGGTCGGCCGCCATGGCGGCATGCTCGAGTTCGATCAGTGGATCGATGCCGGGCCCTGTCGGGGATCCGGGATCGCCGCATCGGAGATCGCCACCGCGGGTCGCGGCGGCAAGGCGTCGCCTTCACGAAGCGGGTTGAATCGGCTCCCGACCATCGCGATACGACGATTCGGGTTCGACTGCCGCGGCATGAACGGAAGCACCGCGTAGACGATCACCACGCAGCCGATCGAGCCGAGCCACATCCACGGTTCGAGCCCGAGGTGGACGAAGATCGCCGTCACCAGCACCACCAGCAGCGAGAGCGGGATCATCCCCTCCCACGCCAGCCGCATGAGCTGATCGAATCGGAAGCGGGGAATGGTCCAGCGGACCGCCATGCCGAAGGCGACCATCAGCCCGGTCTTGCCGAGCATCACCGCCCACTGCACCAGGATCAGCCCGAGGCCGCCCTCCGCGGGAAGGTCCCAGCCGAAGGGAACGGGGTTGAGGCTGTAGCCGCCGAGGAACAGCAGCGCGAAGAACGCCGCGCCGGTGATCATGTGGAAGTACTCCGCGAGGAAGAACATCGCGAAGCGCATCGACGAGTACTCGGTGTGGTAGCCGCCGACGAGTTCGCTCTCCGCCTCGGCGAGATCGAACGGGGTGCGGTTCGATTCGGCCAGCATGCAGGTGTAGAAGAGGATCGCCGCGAGCGGCTGCTGCAGGATGAACCATCCGCTCTCGCGCTGGGCATCGAGGATGCCGTAGGGCGTGACGCTGCCGGCCATCAGGATCACCGCCAGCAGGGACAGGCCCATCGGAATCTCGTAGGAGATCATCTGGGCGCTGGCACGCAGGCCGCCGAGGAAGCTGAACTTGCTGTTGCTTGCCCAGCCGCCCAGCGCCACCCCGTAGACCCCGAGCGACGCGGTCGCCAGCAGAAAGACCACGCCGATGTTGATGTCGGCACCGATCAGGTTGACCTTCCAGCCGTCGCCGCCGATCAACTCGCCGAGACCGAAGGGCAAGGTGGACAGGTCGAGCGTCCCCGCCCAGGGGATGACCACGAACCCGAGCATGGCCGGAAGCATGATCAGCGCCGGCGCGAGCATGAACAGCACCTTGTCCACGCCCGGCGGGGTGTACTCCTCCTTGAGGATGAACTTGAGCCCGTCGGCGATCGGCTGCAGCAGACCCATCGGACCCACGCGGTTGGGGCCGACCCGGTCCTGCATCCAGGCGGAGAGCTTGCGCTCGAGCAGGATCGCGTAGGCGCAGCCGCCGAGGATGACGTGCAGCATCACCAGGATGACCAGCACCCCGGCGGCGGCCTGAACGAGCACGGGCGTCTCGCCGACGGCGGCGAGGGTCGAGAGCGATTCGATCATGGGAGGGAGATCCTAACGCTCCGAGTCATCGGCCGAAGCCAGCACCGGAGTGCATCCGCCTGCCGCCGGGCGAGCGAGGTGCGGGAAGTAGTCCTGGATCGCCGCCACCCCCCACGAACCATGCTGCAACGCCTCGATCGCGAGCACCGCGGCCCGGGCGCCGCTGACGGTGGTCAGCATCGGCACGCCGGCGGTGACCGCCATCGCTCGGATGCGGCCCTCGTCGGTGTGGGCCCCCTTGCGGGTGGGAGTGTTGACGATGAGCTGGATCTCGCCGTTGGCGAGCAGGTCGAGGATGTTGGGGCGCCGACCCTCCGAGATCTTCGGAAGCTCCTCGGTTTCGACGCCGGCCTCGAGCAGATGGCGGTGGGTGCCGCCGGTCGAGATCACCTTGAAGCCGATTGAACGCAGCGTACGGGCGACCTCGATCGCGGCGGCCTTGTCGCTGTCGCGAACCGACACGAAGACCGCGCCTGCGGTCGGCAGCGGCACCCCGGCACCCATCTGCGCCTTCGCGAACGCGATGGGCAGCGACCGGTCTGCCCCCATCACCTCGCCGGTCGAACGCATCTCCGGCCCGAGCACCACATCGACACCAGGGAAACGGCTGAAGGGGAAGACCGACTCCTTCACCGACCAGAATCCGGTGTCGGGAAGCTCCGTCGCTCCCAGCGCCGCAAGCGAGCGACCCATCATGACTTCGGCGGCGATCCGGGCCCATGGCAGCCCCTTGGCCTTGCTCACGAAAGGCACCGTCCTCGAAGCGCGGGGGTTCACCTCGAGCAGGTACACGGTGCCGTCCTTCACCGCCATCTGCACGTTCATCAGGCCGCGGACCTGCAGGCGTTCGGCAAGGAGCCGAGCCTGACTTCGGATCCGCTCGACGATCGCCTTGGGCAGCGAGTAGGGCGGCACGGTGCTGGTCGAGTCGCCAGAGTGGATGCCCGCCTCCTCGATGTGCTCGAGGACGCCGCACACGAGGGCCCGCGGAGGTTCCGGATCGCAGGCGATCTGCGACGACGCCGACGCGGAGTGCGGCTCGAAGTCGGCCACCACATCGACATCCACCTCGACCGCCTCGGAGAGGAAGCGGTCGATCAGGATCGGACTGTCGGTCCGATCCGATGCCCCGGTGGCCTCGCGCATGTAGCGCCGCAGGCTCGCCTCGTCGAAGCAGGTCTCCATGCCGCGGCCGCCGAGCACGTAGCTCGGCCGCACCAGCACCGGGTAGCCGATCGACGAGGCGACCCCGACCGCCTCCTCGATCGAGTGGGCGATCCCCGACTCGGGCTGCACCAGGCCGAGTTCCTCGACGAGGTCCTTGAAGCGGTCGCGGTCCTCGGCGAGATCGATGGCTTCGAGGCCGGTGCCGATCAGCGGCACCCCCGCCGCCACCAGGCCGTGGGCGAGGTTCAGCGGGGTCTGCCCGCCGAACTGGACGATCACCCCCGCCACCGCGCCAGCTCGATCGGGGACATCGATGCCGCCGCCGTTGAGCCGCTCCACGATGTTCAGCACGTCCTCGAGCGTGAGCGGCTCGAAGAACAGCAGATCCGAGGTGTCGAAGTCGGTGCTGACCGTCTCGGGATTCGAGTTGATCATCACGCTCTCGAATCCGGTGCGCTCGCAGGCGAAGGAGGCCTGACAGCAGCAGTAGTCGAACTCGATGCCCTGGCCGATGCGGTTGGGGCCGCCACCGAGGATCACGATCTTCTGCCGATCGGTGACGCGGATCTCGTCCTCGGCCCGCGCCTCGCCCGCCGCCGCGAACTCGTAGGTCGAGTAGTAGTACGGGGTCGCTGCCTCGAACTCCGCGGCGCAGGTGTCCACGAGCTTGTAGACCGGCTCGATGCCGAGCCGCTTGCGATGGCGGCGAACCTCGAGAATCGTCTCCGCGGTGATGTCGCCGAACCAGGTGTTCGCCAGCTGGGGATCGCTGTAGCCCAGCCGCTTGGCCTCCGCGATCAGCTCGGCCGGAACCTCGTCGAGCCGCTCGAAGCGGCAGAGCTCCTCCTCGAACTCGCAGAGTTGGGCGATCTGGTCGAGGAACCAGGGGTCGTAGCCGGTGAGTTCATGCACCCGCGAGATCGCCCATCCCATCTTGAGGGCGTAGCGGACGTAGTAGAGCCGGCCCTGGCTCGGCACCGACAGCTTGCGGACAAGCTTCTCCTCGGGAACCGGCCACTCGAGCGGCCCTCCGTCGGCGGCGACGCGTCCCTGCAGGGTCTCCGCGAGCGCTGGATCGTCGATGGCGAGGCCGGCGGCGCGGGCGAGCCTCCGAACCGCGAGCCAGCGATCGTTCTTGTCGAGGCCGAGCCCGAACCGCTTGACCTCCATGGAGCGGATCGCCTTCTGCAGCGCCTCCTTGAAGGTCCGGCCGATGCTCATCGCCTCGCCGACCGACTTCATCTGCGTGGTGAGGGTCTCGTCGGCCTCGGGGAACTTCTCGAAGGTCCAACGCGGCATCTTCACCACCACGTAGTCGATCGAGGGCTCGAAGCAGGCCGACGTCGAGCCGGTGATGTCGTTGCGAAGCTCGTCGAGGGTGTATCCGATGGCGAGCTTCGCGGCGATGCGGGCGATCGGGAACCCCGTCGCCTTGCTCGCGAGCGCCGAACTGCGGCTCACCCGCGGGTTCATCTCCACCACCACCATCTCGCCGGTCTTCGGATCGACTCCGAACTGCACGTTCGAGCCGCCGGTGTCGACGCCCACCGCCCGCATGATGGCGATGGCCGCATCGCGCATCCGCTGGTACTCCTTGTCGGAGAGGGTCTGGATCGGCGCGATCGTGATCGAATCGCCGGTGTGGACGCCCATGGCGTCGAGGTTCTCGATGCCGCAGACGATCACGCAGTTGTCGTGGCGGTCGCGGACGACCTCGAGCTCGTACTCCTTCCAGCCCAGCACCGACTGGTCGATGAGCACCTGTCCGATCATCGAGGCCTTGAGGCCGCGGCGGACGATCTCCTCGAACTCCTCGAGGTTGTAGGCGACGCCCCCGCCCATGCCTCCGAGGGTGTACGCGGGTCGGATGATCGCGGGCAGGCCGATCTCGGCGAGGAACGCGCGAGCCTCGTCCATCGTGTTGACGGTGCGGGCCCGCGGCTGACGAAGACCTAGGCCCTCGACGAGGCTGCGGAAGGCCTCGCGATCCTCGGCACGCCGGATCACCTCGCGATCGGCGCCGATCATCTCGACACCCATGGCCGCAAGGGTCCCGTCGTCGTGCAGGGCGCATGCGCAGTTGAGCGCGGTCTGCCCGCCGAGCGTGGGCAGCAGGGCGTCGACCGGCGTGCCGAGCTCGCGCTCGCGCTCGAGGATCTTCCGCACCGCCTCCGGGGTGATCGGTTCGATGTAGGTCCGATCCGAGAAGTCCGGATCGGTCATGATGGTCGCGGGGTTGGAGTTGACCAGCACCACCCGGTAGCCCTCCTCGCGAAGGGCCTTGCAGGCCTGGGTGCCGGAGTAGTCGAACTCGCAGCCCTGTCCGATGACGATCGGACCGGAACCGATGATGAGGATGGTGTGAAGGTCTTCTCGGCGTGGCATGCGGCGCGGCCCGCTCGGCGCAAAGTCGCGAGAATCTAGCGGAATCGTCTCCCCCACGGAAGAAGTCTTCCAGCGCCGACCGAAGAAAACTCGCGACCATGACGCTGCTGCTTCCGCCTCTGCACCTCCTGCAGGCTTCCGCCCCGAGCTCAGGCTCGCCCGCGTGGCTCGCCACCGTGGTCGCACTGGCGGCACTGGCGGCGATCGCCGCGATCCGTCGGCTTGCCGCAGACTTCGGCGGCGATCTCGCACTTGCGGCGGAGCATCGGCTTGCGGGCCTCTACCTGAGGCTGCTGCACCGCGCCCGCCTCGAGGGCTTCGAGCGGATCGAGGGACTCGCGAACCTGGCCGGCGACGCGGGCGGCGCGGGCCGGGGTCTCATCGTCGCCGCCAACCACACCTGCGGCCTCGATCCGGTGCTGCTGCAGATGCTGGTGCGGCGACGGATCCGCTGGATGATGTGGACCGGGCAGATGGCGCCGGCGCTGGGCTGGCTGTGGCGGCACCTCGAGGTCTTGCCGGTCGAGCAGGATGGTCGCGATCTGCAGACGGTGCGGGCCGCGGTGAGGGCGCTCGATCGGGGCGAGGTTCTGGGGATCTTCCCCGAAGGCGGCATCGCCAGGCCACCCGGCCAGGTGCAGGCGTTTCAGCCCGGACTTGGACTCCTCGCCTCGCGAAGTTCGGCGCCGGTGCTCCTCTGCCTCGTGCGCGGCACTCCGGCGCCGCGGGTCGGCGGTTCCTTCCTCCTACCGAGTCGCTCGAAGGTGATCGCGGTGGGCCTCTATCGCGTCGAGCCGGGGGAGCGACCAAACGCGTTCCTCGAGCGGATGCGGCAGTCGCTGATCGAGGCGAGCGGATGGCCGGCGGCGGAATCGCTCACCGGCCCCGCAGCCGCAGTGCCGCGGTGACGGTCGCCTCGACCGAGATCGGCACCGGCTCCACCGCGACGGCGCGATCGACGAGGTCCCGCGCCGTCGGTCGCGGCTCGCCCAGTTGCACCAGCACCTCGATCGCGTCGAGGGCCATCTGCCGGTTGGGATCGGCGGCGGCGCCGGCGCGGGGCGTCGACGCGCCCACCGAGGCGAGATACCCGTCGACCGATTCCGCGAGTTCGGCCACGATGTTCTGCGCGGACTTGCGTCCGATCTCGGGAAGCGACGAGAGCAGCCCAAGGTCGCCGGTCGCGATCGCCTCGGCGATTCTCGGGAAGGGAATCGCCAGCGCCCGCAGCGCCTTGCGCGGGCCGAAGCCGCGGACTCCCGTGAACAGTTCGAAGAACTCGCGGTCCGCGATCGACGCGAAGCCGAAGAGCCGCGGGCGGTAGCTCGCCCCCTGCGAGACGCCTTCGAGCAGGTGGATGGTGTGCAGCGTGATCGTGTCGCCAATGCGGCCCTCGAGCCGCTGCACCTCGCACGCCGGCACCATCACCTCGTAGGCGAGGTCCCCGCAGGCGAGGACGGCGATGCCTTCTTCGACCGATTCGAGAGTGCCTCGCAGGCGTGAGATCATGGATCGAATCGTACCTTCGACCGTCCAGCGGCCCGGAACGACCTGAGGCGTTACCCTCTTCAGAGCATGACCATCGAAGTCACCGCCGGTCTCGTCTCCCTCCGGGCCCGTGCGGTACGAGCGGCGATGTCTTGGTATCCGCTGGCGAATGGCATGGGAACGGTTGGCAATCACTGGCTTGTGCGTCGGATCGCGGGAGACCTTCCGCAACATTGCTGGGCGAGGGTCGGTCGCGGACAGGCCATCCTCGTACCAACCGGCGACTACGTCGGTCGAGCACTGACCCTTTCCGGTGATCTCGACCGAAAGATCTCGAGGACCTTCGAACGATTCGCACGCTCCGGCGACCTCCTGCTCGACATCGGCGCGAACCTCGGACTCCACACGTTGCAGGCCTCACGAATCGCCGGTCCGAGCGGAAGGGTGTTGTCGTTCGAACCGAATCCGAACATGACGGCGCTGCTGCGGCAGTCGCTGGAGAAGAACGACTGCCGGAACGTGACGCTCCACCAATGCGGACTGGGATCCGAAGAGACGACGCTTGATCTCCACGTCCCTCTCGACCACGCAGGACGCGGCTCACTCCTCGAACCGAACTCGAAGCAAGACCCGCTCACGCGGATCTCGGTACCCGTGAAGACCCTTGACTCGCTCCTCGCGGGCGAAGGATCGAGAGTCGGCCTCGTGAAGATGGATGTCGAGGGATTCGAGTCGGAGGTGCTGCGAGGTGCCGCCGAACTGCTCTCAAACTCGCCACCTCACGGGTGGATCTTCGAATCCCACAATCTGTCGAAAGGGCTTCGGTCCGAGCCATCGGCGGCCATTCTTCTGGAAGCCGGCTACCGGCTCTTCTTCATCGTCGGACGGGGAATGCGGGTGAGTCAACTCCCGGCCGACGAACACTCCCCTCCCCCGTCCGGCTGTCACGACATCTTGGCCATTCACCAGGACAGCGAACGGCTCGGCTCGCTCATGCATTCGTGACCGCCTCCGGGTTTCGTGATAGTTTCGTCGTCATGCGATACGGCATGGTGATGGCAGGCGGATCGGGCACTCGACTCTGGCCCTTGAGTCGGCGTGAGAAGCCCAAGCAGCTGCTTCCGCTGCTGCCGGGAGGCAAGAGCCTGCTCGCCACCGCGGTCGAACGGCTCGACGGCGTGGTGGCGGCCGAAAACCGACTCGTCTGCACCGCCGAGCGCTTCCGCGCGGCGATTCGCGCCGAGATGCCCAACCTCCCAGAGGCGGCCCTGCTTGGTGAACCGACCGGACGCGACACCGTCAACGCGGTGGGCCTCACCGCAGCCATCCTCGAACGCCGCGATCCCGCCGCGGTCTTCGCGGTGCTGACCGCCGACCACCTCATCGAGCCGCAGGAGGAGTTCGCCCGCGCCCTCGATCTGGGATTTCGCCTGGCGGAGTCCGACCCTCATCGGCTGGTGACCTTCTCGATCCGGCCCGACTTCGCCGCCACCGGGTACGGCTGGGTCGAACGTGGCGCCGAGATCGAGGGATTCGAAGGCGCGTACCTCGCCGCCTCGTTCGTGGAGAAGCCCGAGCGTCCCCGGGCAGAGGCCTTCCTTGCGAGCGGACGGTGGAACTGGAACAGCGGCATGTTCGTCTTCGCCGCGGCGGGCTTCATGCAGGCGCTGGAGAAGTTCCTGCCCGCCAACGCTGCGGGGCTGCGGGCCATCGCCGAGGCGTGGGGAGGCCCGGATCAGCAGGGACGGCTCAACGAGATCTACCCGACCCTCACTCGAATCAGCGTCGACCACGGAGTGATGGAGCCCGCCTCTGCGTCGGAGTCGTTCTCGATCGCCACCGTGCCGATGGCGGTGAGGTGGCTCGACGTCGGCAGCTGGCCGAGCCTTGCCAAGACCATCGAGCCCGATGCGGCCGGGAATCGGATCGTGGGCCGGCTCTTCGCGGTGGAGAGCCGCGGCGTGCTCTCGGTGTCGAGCGTGCCCGAGCACCTGATCTGCGTGCTCGGCTGCGAGGATCTGGTGGTGGTCCACACCCCGGACGCCACCCTGGTCTGCCCGATCGAACTCGCCGAGCAGGTCAAGTTCATCGCCGAGCGGGTGCCGTCGGCCCTGCGGTAGCGGTTGCAGGATCGTCTGGACATGCGCTACCTCGCGGTCGATCTTGGAGGCAAGCGAACCGGTCTCGCGGTCGGCGATCGATCGACGCTGATCGCGACCCCGCTCGAGGTGCTCGAGATCCCGCCCGGCCCGCGGCTGATCGAGGCGATCCGGCACACCATCGCCGAGCACGGGCCCGATGCGATCGTGATCGGCCTGCCACTCAACATGGATGGCAGCGAGGGCGAGGCGTCCAAGCAGGTCCGCGCCTTCGGATCGGCGCTCGCCGCGGCGACTTCGCTCCCGGTCGAATTCCACGACGAACGGCTCTCGAGCCGTGCCGCCTCGAGCGACATCGCCGGCGTCTTCACCCGAAAGGGCCGCAAGAAGCGGCTCGACGCGGTGGCGGCGGCCCGCATCCTGCGCTCGTTCCTCGAATCACCGACCGAACCCCGCGACTAGCGACGGAACGCGACCGGGCGATTGGCGAGCGCGGTGATCTCGCGGATCGCGATCATGCTCGTCACGCCGACCCCCGCGAACACCGCGACCCCGAAAGCCTCCTTCGGCAGATCGAGGGCGAGGAGCCACGACACCGCGTAGACGCAGCCCCAAAGGCTTCCGTAGCGATGCAGCTTCTCCGCCGCGGCTGCACGATCGAGACCGTGGATCTTGCGTCGGGCAAGCCAGATGAACACCGCCGCCGCGAGCACCGGCCAAGCCATGCCGCCCGAGGTCAGGCTCCGTGGCCAGAATCCGCCTTCCCCCGCCTGCCACCAGCCCAGCAGGAGGATCGCCACCGACCAGGAGATCCATCCGGCCACCAGCGCCACGCTCGCGCGAGGCGTGAGCGGCGGCCGCTTGCCCTCAAGCAGGTAGATGACCGTCGCCACCGCGGTCGCGTGGGTCATTGCCAGCCACACCGGGAGCGTGAAGGTCAACTGGTGGTTGGCAATGAGCATGTGCACCGCGTGCACCAATCCGATCACCACCAGACCGATCGCAGGAATGTGCTTGGCGGCGGCGTCGTAGAAGAGGATCCCGGCGGCCGCGAGCGCGGTGAGGACGATGCCGGGCGTGCCGAATGCCGCCGAGGCGACCATGGCGATCATCAGCGAGCCGAGCGTCACCACCGCGGCCTGCCCCGCGCGGACCCGCCCCGCTGGGATCGGCCGCTGCGGGCTGAAGGCGCTGTCGTGGCGGGCATCGAGCAGGTCGTTCAAGGCACCGCCGAATCCGAACAGGCCCACCGCGACCACCGCCGAGACGAGCAACACCCCCGGCAACGGAAGTTCCGAGGTCGGCAGATAGGCGTACTCGGGGCTGGCGCGAGTGATCAGCACCACCAGCCACAGATCGGCGATCGCGCCGAAGGCCATGGTGAGCCGCGTCAACTGGATCGCGGTGAGGATCCGCAGCACGAACCGCTTCACGGGGCCGATCCTACCCACGTCGTGACGTCGACCGTCACGACGACGACGCCGTCGGCATCGACCGCGCCCGCTATCCTCCCCCGCGTGAGCTCGACCGCGCGACGCCTCCGCATGCTGGTCCCCTTCGCGCTGGCGGCGTGGCTCGGCGCGGCCGCGGCGACCTCCGCACAAGACGGCGCTCCGGGCACCATCCGAACTCCCATCTCCGGCAGCTCGCTCGGCGGATTCGTCCTTCCGGTCACGCCGCTCGAGGAGGACCTCGCGATCGGCGGACGCCGGGCGTGGGCCTGGACCGTCGACGACACCCAGCGGCTGGTCGTTCGCGACGAGGTCGCGGTCTCCTTCGGCAGCTACCGCTTCCGCTCCGACGAGGCGGTGATCTGGATCAACCGACTTCCCTCCGCCCGCGGCGAGATCACGCAATTCGCGATCTACTTCGCCGAGGTGCGCGAGCCGACCCAGCGGGCCGGTCTCACCGCGGGAGGCAAGGACCTCCTCGTCACCGGCAGCTCCATCGGGCCGACCACCCTCTCCGTCGCCGACCTCGTTCGCGGCCCGGCGCCGCGAAACGCGACGCTCGCCGCCGCCGAGTCCAGGCTCGCCCGCTACCTGCAGCGGCTCGTGGCGAACCCGCCGCCGCTGGCCGGCCGGCCGCAACTCGACGCTCCCAAGCGAGTCGAGGCGGAGCTGGTGCCCGGCGGCACCCCGCCCTCGCCCGAAGAGGCCTTCCCGGAGCTTCCCACGTCGGTGCTGCTGCCGCGGCCAGACCTCGAGAACGTCCCCATCTTCAAGCCCGGCGGCGTCATCAGCTTCACCGCGGGAGTCACCACCCTCGAACCGGACGACGACGCCATCGTCGCGGAGCGCGGCGTCACCGTGGAGTACGCGCCGGCCGACCGCGGCGACGAGCGGCGGCTCGAGATGAGCGCCGAGCGGGCGGTGATCTTCACCGCCGAAGGCGCCATGGAGTCGGTGCGTCGCGGCGGGACCGCGGTCGACGTGAGCTCGGTGAAGGGGATCTACCTCGAAGGCGGCGTGGTCGCGAGCGACGGCGAGATCACCCTTCGCGCCGAGAAGATCTACTACGACCTCCCGAACAATCAGGCCCTCGCGGTCGACGCGGTGCTGCGCACCACCGTCCGGCTGCGGGCGAGCCTTCCCGTCTACGCCCGCGCGGAGGAGATGCGGCAGGTCGCGGCCAATCAGTGGACCGCCTCCGAGGCGGTGGTCTCGACGAGCGAGTTCTTCGTGCCGCATCTCTCACTGGGCATGAAGCAGTTCACCGTCACCGAGCGATCCGACGGCAGCTGGGTCGATGGCGAGCACGCCACCCTGCAGGCCGGCGGCGTTCCGTTCTTCTACTGGCCCGGGTTCTCCGGCCGGCCCGAGGACCTGCTGCTCCGCTCGATCCGCGTCGGCTTCGAGGATTTCCGCGGCACCGAGATCGAGACCCGCTGGGATCTCATGGGACTGCTCGGCCTCGAGGCTCCCGACGAGCTCGAAGCCGACCTCAACATCGACGGCTTCACCGAGCGTGGCGTCGCGTTGGGCACCGAATTCAAGTGGCGCGACAACGTCACCGTGGCCGACCTCGACCTCTACGGCCTCTACCAATCGACCGGCCAGAACAAGACCGACGCGGGCGTGGTGCAGGACGTCGAGGCCGGATTCAGCGGCTACGCCACCGCCGACTTCATGACGCGGCTCTCCGCGGACATGACCCTCAGCGGACAACTGGCGTGGATCGACGGCGAGAGCTTCATCTCGACGTGGCGGCGGATCGACTACGAGATCCGCCGCGAGTACGAGACCTCGCTCGGATTCAACTGGGTCTCCGAGAACACCTCGCTCGACGCCACGCTCAAGTACGACCTCAACGGCTTCCTCTCTAACTCCTGGCTGATCGCAAGCCGCGGCTACGCGGTCGATCGCTACCCGGCCGTCGCCTACACCCGCGTCGGCGACTCGCTCTTCTCCGACCTCTTCACCTGGTCGAGCGACTACCGCTTCGACGCCATGCGGCTGGTGATCACCTCCGGGTCCGCCCAATCGCTGGGCGTGAAGCCGCAGACCTTCGCCACCAACGACCGCAACATCGCGGTGCAGGAGCTCTACGACGCGGCGGGCTACAGCGAGGACTCGGTGATGCGGCTCGAGACCCGGCAGGAGCTGTCGATGCCGCTCGCGTGGGGCCCGCTCAAGATCGTGCCGTTCGCGTCGATCCAGCTCTCGGGATATCTCGGCGGCGAGTTCCTCCAGAGCTATTCGCCCGACTTCAACACCCTTCGCTTCGTCGGCGGCCTCGGCACCCGGATGAGCGCAACCTTCACCCGGGTCGACGACTCCATCCACAACCGCTTCCTCGACCTCAACCGCATTCGTCACGTCATCGAGCCCTACGCGACGCTCTGGTACGGCTACGACTCGCTCTCGAACAGTCCGCTGCCCATCTACGACCAGACCATCGAAGGCGCGTCGGGGGCGACGGTGGCGGCCTTCGGCCTACGGCAGCGGCTGCAGACCCAGCGAGGCGGCCCGGGCAACTGGCGCAGCGTCGACTTCGTCACCCTCGACGTCGGCGCCGCGCTCAACCAGAGCGACGACAACTTCCAGCCCGACCTCAGCAATCCCGTCACGGCGCAGCGCTACGCCCAGAGCCCGATCCCCCGCTTCTTCGAGTGGCGGCCGGAGTTGAGCCAGTGGGGCAGCCATCTCTACGGATCGGCGGCC
>JAPOKA010000050.1 GCA_029977865.1 bacterium | reverse complement strand
GGCCATGGCGACGCCGAGGGCGCGAGCGAACTCGGCGATCGCGATGTGCTCGATGTGCTTGCGATCGTCGACATCCTGCCGACCTCGCAACTCGTCCTGGCCGGCCACTCGATGGGCGGGGTGGTCGCGATCCGTGCCGGCGCGATGCTGTCGGAGGCGGCAAACGCAATCGGCTCACCCCGCTCGCCGCAGGAGTCGCGAGCGAACAACGCCCATGGCTCCACCAGCGCAGGGCTCGGCTCGGACGCCCCCGCCGCGGACACCACCACCTCGCCCGCCCTCGTCGGCGTCGTCGCGATCGCGGCCTACGAGCGCCTTCGCGTGCCGGCGGTCGCCGACTTGAAGTCACGTGGCTACACCGTGGGCCCGCTGCTCCATCCCTTGCTCGCGATCCTCCGATTGCTCGGCGTCCGCGAGCACTCGACCCGCGCAGCCGCGGCGCGACTTGCCGCGCCGCTCCTGGTCATTCACGGCGAACAGGACCTCGCCTGCCCGCTCAACGACGCGAAGACCTACGCAGCCGCGGCACGCGAGCATCGACTCGAAGTGATCGCCAACGCCGGCCACAACGATGTCTGGCGCGAGCACGGCGAGGTGCTTGAGGCGACGATTGAGCGTTGGCTCGAAGCGAGATTGGCCTCGTAGTTCTCTTCCCTCACACGAACGCCGTCCCACGCTGAACCGCTCGCCACGGCACCGCCACGCAGACCACGGCGGCGAGCAGGAGCCCGACGCCGAGAAGCGTCGAGCCAAGCACGATCTCTCCGAGCCCGACCACGGCGCACCAGATGCCGAGCGTGGTCGCGAGCGCGTAGAGCACCGGTCGCGCCAGACCGGTCGCCGACGCGTCGCTCGCCGAAGCCACGCGCCGCCACCCCGGTCCCGGCGGACGCACCCGCGACCAGAATCGTTCGAGGGTCTCCGGCCGCGTTGGCGCTGTGATGAAGGTGACGACCAGCCACGTCGCGGTCGCGAACGCCATCGTGATCGCCAAGCGCGTCCCGAAGTGTTCGTCCGGCTGGCCCTTCACGATCGCGAGCGACTCGAGGGTGGTCACATGCCATCCCACCGCGAGCGACGCAGCCATCGCCGCGATCTCCGACCATGCGTTCACCCGCCACCAGTACCAGCGCAACACCAGGACCGCCGCAGAGCCGGACATCATCACCGCGAGGAACTTGTAGATCGCGAGGATGTCGTTGAATCCGGAGGCGATCAGCAGCACCACCACCACGATCGGCAGCATCAGCACCCGACCGAGCAGCACGTCTCTGCGGGCGGCGCGGGTGTCGCCTTGCTTCGCGGCGTCTGCGTCGCGATCGATCGGGTCGATCGCGGGTGCCTCGTGCCCCGCGCTCCTGCGGCGGCGCAGCGGGCCGATCACGTCGTTCATGAGATACGACGCCGAGAGATTGAGATGGGTGTCGATCGTCGACATGAACGCAGCGATCATGGCGGCGACCAGCAGTCCCTTGACCCCGACGCCGCAGAAGCGGTCGATCATCGCCGGATAGGCGGTCTCGCCGTCGATGGTGCCCGGTGGCAGGACCGCGAGCGAGCCGATCGCGACCACGATCCATGGCCACGGACGCAGCGCATAGTGGGCGATCGAGAACCAGAGCATCGCCAGCACACCGTCGCGCTCGCCTCGCGTTGCGAGAATCCGCTGCGCCGTCGCGCCATGGCCGGGTGCCCGCGCCCACCAGGCCAGGAAGAACCAACTTGCGACGGTGAAGGCCATGGCGTTGCTGAACGATGCGTCCGGCAGCAGGCCGAAGTGGCGAACGCCGGTCGGAACCTGCGTCGAGGCCTGCTCGATCATCGGCGCGAGTCCGCCGAAGTGATCGACCACCGACCACGCCACCGCGATCGCACCGACCATCGCGATCACGAACTGCACCAGATCCGACCACGCAACCCCGTAGAGGCCGCCGAGGATCGAATAGAGGAAGGTCAAGCCGGCGAGGCCCATCACCATGGCGGAGACGAGCGGCAGTTCCAATCCGAAGGTCTCCTGCAGCCACTGCCACTTCGCGTCGGGTGCGATCTCGAGCATGGTCGCGAGGATCTTGCCCAGGCCGATCGAGACCCCCGCCACCACGCACGACCCGACGAGCAGGCCTTGATGAGCGCCGTCGAAGATCCGCAGCACCCGCGCCGCCGGGCCGCTGTAGCGGAACTCGATGAGTCCGACGTCGGTGACCATGCGGCTTCGTCGCCAGAGCGAGGCGAAGAGATAGATGCTCGCTGCGTGGCCGGCCGCCATCGACCACCACCACCAGTTCTCCCCGATGCCGCCATCGCGGACCATGCGGACGACCTGAAGCGGGGTGTCGCTCGAGAAGGTGGTCGCAACGATCGAGGTGCCCGCGACCCACCACGGCAGGCTTCGCCCGGCGAGGAAGAACTCGCTGCCGCTGCGGCTTGCCCGGCGGCGAAAGAAGAGCGCGATCGCGAGCGTCACCGCGAGGTAGCCCACGATCACCAGCCAGTCGACGATGGCGAGGCCGGTGGCCGCAGGCGGAGATGCCGCGAGGAGCATCGCGGCAAGGTACTCCGCCGCAGCGGTGCTGCGCTTGGCTCGCTCCCCCTCTTCGACCGCTCCACGATCTCGCCGGGAAAGGTCGCGGCGACGGCGGGCCCTCGAAGTCCTCCACTACTCTTTCCGGCGCGATACTGTCGAGATCGACCTGCCGACGTGCGAGAAACCTCTCATGACCAACTTGAACCCATGGTGCTCGCGCCTTGCTCTGTCGCTTTCGATGGCGACCTCCCTCGCCAGTTCCCTCGTGGCCGCGCCGCAGCAACCCGCTGCCGACCACGAGCGCGATCAGGAAGTCGCCTTTCAGCCCGGTCGCGAAACCATCGAGATCGATGGCACCGAGGTCAGCCTGCCGTGGCGGCTGCTCCGACCCGACTCGGCCAGCGCAGACTCGCCCAAGCCGCTGGTGGTCTTCCTCCACGGCGCCGGCGAGCGCGGCGACGACAACCTGTCGACCATGGCGCACTTTCCGCGGCGATGGGTCTCCGAGCCGCACCTGGGTTCCCGCCACCACGCCTTCGTGCTGGTGATGCAGTGCCCGCGCAACGACACCTGGACGCGAGTTCGTCGCGATGGCGACGGACGCTGGCTCGCCGCCGCCGAGGCGCTGCCCACGTCACCGATGCTCGCGCTCGAACAGGCGATCGCCCGGATCGCACAGGATCCCGCGGTCGACCGCAGCCGCATCTATGTGACCGGGCTCTCGATGGGCGGCTTCGGATCGTGGGATCTCGCCCGCCGACATCCCGAGTGGTTCGCGGCGGTGGTGCCGGTCTGCGGCGGATGCGATCCCACCGCGGCGGCGGGCTTCGTCGCCTCGCGCGTACCGGTGTGGGCGGTCCACGGCGGCGCGGACACGGTGGTGCCTCCGTCGGCGTCCCGCGACATGGTCGAGGCGATCCGGTCAGCCGGCGGCAGCGTCGGCTACACCGAACTGCCGGGAGTCGGGCACGACTCGTGGACGATGGCCTACGGACCGGGCGGCTGCATCGAGTGGATGTTCGCGCAGCAACGCGGGGAACCGGCGTCGATCCCGGCGCCGTGACCGCGTCGCCGCGGGCTCCGCGAGGACCGCGACGCCCCGCGGGTCCGACTCGAATCGGGACGCCTCGTCGGCAACCCGCCGGTCAGCGATCGGCGAGCCGCTTCATGTTCTCAAGCGCCGCGTCGATGGTGGCGTCGGTCTTGCAGAAGGCGAAGCGCACGAGGCGATGGCCATCCTCTGGTCGGCTGTAGAAGACGCTCGGCGGAATCGCCGCGACCTTGCAGTGCTCGACGAGGTGGTAGCAGAAGGCCCGATCGGTCTCGAAGCCGAACCCGCTGTGATCGGCGAGCACGAAGTAGGTGCCCTGCGGCCGATGCACCGCGAAACCGATCTCGGCGAGACCGTCGCACATGCGATCGCGCGAGCGGTGGTACTGGTCGCGAAGCTCTGCGACGTAGCCCATGCCTTCGCGAATCGCCACCGCAGCGGCCTCCTGCATCGGCGTCGAGACCGCGAAGGTTAGGAACTGGTGCGCCGCGCGAACACCGCGGGTCAGGTGCTCGGGGGCGGCGACCCAGCCGATCTTCCACCCGGTGCAGGAGAAGCTCTTGCCGAGGCTCGACATCGTCACGGTGCGCTCGGCCATGCCCGGCAGGCTCGCGAAGTGGATGTGCTCGCCCTCGAAGAGAAGGTCTTCGTAGACCTCGTCGGAGAAGACCAGGCAGTCGTGCTGCCGCGCACACTCCGCGACCGCCTCGAGTTCGCTGCGATCGAAGACCCGGCCCGTCGGGTTGTGCGGGGTGTTGACGAGGATGGCGCGGGTCTTCGCAGAGCAGACCGCTTCGAGCGCCTCGCGGGTCAGGCGAAAGTCGGGTGCCCTCAGGGTGACGTACCTGGCCACGCCGCCGGCCATCGCCACCGCGGCCGGATAGCTGTCGTAGAAGGGCGCGATGAGCACCACTTCGTCGCCGGGATCGACGAGCCCGAGGATGGTCGCCGGAATCGCCTCGGTGCAGCCGCTGGTGACGGTGATCTCGCGATCCGGATCGAACGCGAGGCCGCGCTCGCGGTAGCGCTCGGCCAACGCTCCCGTCAGCGATGGTGCGCCGCTCATGCGGGCGTACTGGTCGAAGCGACCGTCGCGCACCGCGGCGCAGGCGGCCTCCTTGATGAAGTCGGGGGCGGGGAAGTTGGGAAAGCCCTGACCGAGGTTGACGGCGCCGTGCTTGACGGCAAGTCCGCTCATCTCCGCGAAGATGGTCGCCCCGAAAGGCTGCAGGCGGGTGGCCACCGCAGAGGGTGTGGTCGCATCTGAAGTCATGGGCTGAGGGTAGCGAGTGGGTCCGTGCAGACGCCGGCGCGGTCACCGATCGGCGCCAGTGTCCTCGCCGCGTCGACACGGCCACCGCAAGAGCGCGACGCCGAGATCTGCCCGGCCGCGCGGGCCGTCAGTCGGCGCGCAAGAGCAGCCAGATCGCGGTGAACATGGCGGGATCGTCGAAGCGATCGCCATCCCAGTTGGCCAGCGCCTTCGAGCGTCCGCGGCCTTCCCAGATGGTGCGGCCGTCGAAGTTCGCGATCGCCTTGCTGCGTCCGCGGCCCTCCCAGACCACGCCGTTCTGGTCGATCGAAAAGAGGGCCTTGCTGCGGCCGTTGCCTTCCCACGCGACCTTGTTGGAGTCGACGTTGAGGATCGCCACCAGCACCGACCGCTCCTTCCACGCGGTCTGTCCGCGGATGTTGGCGAGGGCGGTGTGCTTGCCGCGGCCTTCCCAGAAGACCGTGCCGTCGAAGTTGAAGACCGCCTTCGACTTGCCGCGGCCCTCCCAGAAGGTCGTCTCGGTCGCCGCGGCGGCAGTTCGCGTGCAGTCGCCTGCGACCTGCAGCTCGATCCATGGATCGCCGGCAGCGTTCGCGGACGGGCGTTCGGCGTGATCAAACGCGACGATCGCCGCCGCCGTGGCGGCGAGCAGGATCGGCACTCCCCGGAATCGCTCCATGGACACGCTCCGATCGGTCTCTTCGCGGGGCGACCCCTCCGTCGTCCCGCTCGAGGATCAGGCCGAGATTTCGCCGATCCGCACCCGCAGGTACGGCTGGCGATGGCCCATCTTGCGCCGCGAGCCCTTGCGGCGCTTGTACATGGTCTTGACGACCTTGTCGCCAAGCAGCTCTCCGAGGATCTCGCCGACCACCTTGGCTCCGGCCACGTAGGGCGTGCCGATGGTCGCCGGACCGTCTCCGCCGCCGACAACGAGCACCCGCTCGAAGACCACTTCCTTCGCGCCCTCCTCGAGGTCGCGGAGGTCGAGATCGACCACGTCGCCCTTGGACACCTTGATCTGGGTTCCGCTGTCTTCGATGATCGCGTACACGGCTCGTTCCTGAACGGGGAGAAGTCCCCCGGCTCGGGGGGAATCGGGAAGTATAGGGAAGTGTCGGCTCCTGCCAAGAGGCTCGAACCACCTTCGCCCCCCCGAGGACCGATCCCGCCCGACCCCTGCCGGAGGGCGGCGGGGTCAATTCGCACTCTTCCGGCCAGTTCCGACCGCTCCGGGATGGACTTCGGCCCGGTGGCGGGCATCCTTGGCGAGAGTTTCGGAGCCAACCACCCATGTCGATCCCCCTGCACCAGACCATTCGCCGCCTGGCCTGCCCGACCGCTGCCTTCCTGATCTGCCTCCCCGGCCCGGCCGCTGCGCAGGTGGTCGAGGTCGGCCTGGTCGCCCGCACCGGCGAAGTCGCACCCGGCGGTGACGGCACCGCCATCTCGACCCTGAACTCCGCCTTCTCGAACGGTCTCGGCGATGCGGGCTTCACCGGAGGTCTCGAGAGCGGCGAGCGGTTCGTCTGGAGCGGCGCGGGCATCGTGTGGATGAACGGACTCGCCAAGGGGGTCGTCCTGACCGGCGCGGAGAGCACGATGGGGATCTCCGACGCGGGCGGCTTCGTCTACAGCCCCGCCGTCGACGGCGATGATGCGGTCTGGTCGCAGGCGGGGCTGCTGCAGCGCGAGCCCGACCCGATCCCGGGCACCGTTCAGATCTGGAGCAGCTTCAACAGCCGGCCGACCATGGCCCCCAACGGCACCGCCTTCTGGGTGACCGGACTCGCCGCCACTCCCGGCGGATCGACCTACGGCCGCGGCTTCATGCGCTGCGACGATCCGACCAACCCGCAGAACTCGGAACTCGTCATCGCCAGCGGCGACGCGATCGAGGAGGGCGGGGACTTCTACGAGATCGGAACGATCGGCATCGGATTCGCCTACGGGACCTCCTCCGACGCCCAGGGTCTCGTGCTCATCCTCAAGATGGCGGGAGTCCCCACGACGAGCGACGACTTCCTGTACGTGAATGGAACGCTCCGGGAGCGCGAAGGCGATCCGATCTCGGAAGGCGCCATCGAGAAGTGGGGCGCGTTCCGGGGCGTCGGGATCGACAACGAAGGCACCTACCTCTCCTTCGGCCCCCTCACCGGCGGCGATGCCGCGACCAGCGAGTACGTCGCCCTCGACGGCGAGATCATCGTGCGCGAAGGCGATGTCGTCGACGGCATCGAACTCGCTTCGGGCTACGCGGTCCGCTGGGCTGCCATCAACGACGAGCATCAGGTCGTGCACGTCTGGGAGTCGGGCTCGACCGCGGGCACCATGTTCCTCACCGAGTTCGGCCCCGGCGGCACCACCACCCGGGCGCTGGTCTCGATCGGCGATCAACTCGACTTCGATGGCGACGGCGTCGGCGATGCCACCCTGACCGACTTCAATGTCAGTTCGGTGGTCGGCCCGGGCATCGGGCTCTCGAACCAGCCCTGGGCCTTCACCACCGTTTCGGTCGACTCGCCGGAACTAGGAGTCATCGACGCGGTCATTCGCGTGCCGCTCTCGGGCGGCGACTCGCCGGCCGATCTCAACGGCGACGGCGTCGTCAACGGTGCCGACCTGACCATCCTGCTCTCCGGTTGGGGCGGCCGCGGACTTCCCGATCTCAACGGCGACGGCGTCGTCAACGGCGCCGACCTCGCGATCCTGTTGAGCGACTGGACCGGCTGAAGCGCCCAGCGAATCGCGCGACGAACTTCTCGAACGACCGCGCAGACGATTCGGCACCCCACCGCAGCGGGTGGGTGTCTTCGAGAAGGGCGAAGGCACCGGCGTCTGGAACCTCGCGTTCAGGGACGCAGCCGACGGCCTCATCTCCCGAGCCGATCGCCACGCCGCACGGCCGACAGACGGCCGCAGCGAATCGCTCGCACCCAATCCCATCACCCCAGCGCCGGGTTCGACGCTCCATAGAGCGTCGGCTAGATTCCCCGCCTTCCAAGTCCCGCCCCCCTTCCCGGAGCCTTCGACATGCGCTTGAACTGTTCCCTTGCCGCCCTCTGCGGTGGCGTTCTGCTCGCCGCGGCCACGCTCGGCGGCTGCAACGCAGCGCCCGAGTCTGCATCGAGTCGCTCGGCGCTCGCCGCCGAGGCCAAGTCTGCCCTCGCGACCTTCGAGTCGAACGACCCGTCGCTCGAGGCGAAGGTCGACGACGCCTACGCCTACGCCGTGTTTCCCGACGCCGGCAAGGGCGGCTTCATCATCGGTGGCGGCGGCGCGCATGGCGTCGTGTATCGCAATGGCGTCCAGGTCGGCTGGGCTGGATTCACCACCGTCACCATCGGCGCTCAGATCGGCGGGCAGGGCTATTCGATGCTGATCCTCTTCCAGAACGATGCCGCCTTCGAGAACTTCAGGGCAGGCGGCCTCAAGGGCAGCGCTACCGCGAGCGGTGTGGCGGTCGAAGCGGGTGCAGCCGCCAACGCCGGCTACCGCAACGGCGTGATGATCTTCTGCGACAACATGAAGGGCCTGATGGGCGAGGCGTCGGTTGGCGGCTCGACCTTCAGCTACATGCCGGTCGACTGAGTCGCACCGGTCCACGATCACTCGATGGCGCGGGTCTCATCCGAGGCCCGCGTCGTCGTTGCGAGGACGCCCTGATTTCGCGGCGCTGGTAGAGTCCCGCCCATGAATTGGTCCGTGCAGGGACTCGGTAGGGCTGCGAAGCCTCGCGGCGTGCGTGCAAGCCTTGCGCTCGGGACTTCGCTGACGCTTGCGGGCTGTCTGGTGGGTCCGAACTACACGCGTCCGGACATTCCGATCCCCGATCGCTTCGTCGAGGATGGCGATCGGCCTCAGGCCGATCAGGCCGCCTCGGATGCCGAACTCGCCCGCTGGTGGGAGCGCTTCGAAGATCCTCTGCTCGACGAGTTCATCGCCGAAGCCGAATCGGGCAATCTCGACCTGCAGCAGGCGATCTCGGCGATCGAGCAGTACCGCGCCCGCTTCGGCATCGCCGGCAGCCGGCTCTATCCGAGCCTCGACGCAGCCGCGGGCTACTCCTACGTGCGGATGAACGACGCGATGCTCGGTGGCGTTGCCAACCCCGAGTCGTTCAGCTCTTGGACCTACGGGCTCGACCTCGCCCAGTGGGAGATCGACGTCTTCGGAAAGATCCGCCGTGGCATCGAGTTCGCCCAAGGCGAGTACCAGGCCACGGTCGAGGAGTGGCGCAACACCCTCATCACGCTGCGGGCCGAGGTGGCCACCGCCTACGTCCGCGTGCGGGTGCTGCAGTCGCGGCGGCAGAACCTCATCGAGACCGTCGCCCTGCTCGCCAAGCAACTCGAGATCGTCAGGGCGCGGGTCGCCGCCGGCACCGTGACCGGACTCGATCTCGCCGAGGCCGAGGCGGCGCTCGCGATCGTCGAAGGAAAGGTGCCGCTGCTCGATGCCGAGATCGACGGTCAACTCGACGGCCTCTCGGTGCTGCTCGGGCAGTACCCCGGCGAGGTCGCGCGACGCATGGCCGAGTCGCAGCCGGTTCCGCTGCCCGAAGTGACCCTCTCGCTCGGCGTGCCGGCGCAGTTGCTGCTGCGACGGCCGGACATCCGCGCCGCGGAACGGCTCATGGCCGCCGAGGTCGCCCGCATCGGCGTCGCGGTGGCGGGCTACTACCCCGAGATCTCGCTCTTCGGCAACGTCTCGATCTTCGCCACCGACTTCTCGGGGCTCTTCGACCTCTCCAACACCACCTACCGCTTCGGTCCCGCGATCTCCTGGAACTTCTTCAACGCCGGCCGCACCAAGTCCCAGGTCGAGTGGCAGGAAGCGGTCGCGAGGCAGGCGGAGATCCAGTACCGCGCCGCGGTGCTCGAGGCGGTGGCCCAGGTCGAGACTGCCGCGAGCAACGTCGGCTACGCCCGCACCACCCTCGACCGCCTCGACGGCGCCGTGGTCGACGGGCTTCGCGGCATCGCCCTCGCCGCGAACCAGTACGCCGCCGGCACCATCGAACTCTCGCGGCTCATCGAGTACCAGCGAATGGTGCTCGACCTGCAGAACTCGCAGGCCCAGGCCCGGGGCTTCTACGCCCAGAACGTGATCGAGCTCTATCGATCGCTCGGCGGCGGCTGGGAGCCCGATCCGATTCCCGCTCCCGCCGACGCCGCCTATCCCAAGTCCGATCCTGCCGGCGAGAACGCGCCGCACTCGCCATCCTCGACCGAGGAGTCCGAACCACCGGCCGCGACCGCCGTCGCCGCCGCGGAGCCCGCGCCGTGATCCAACGAAGCATTGCCCTCGCCGCAGCGCTCCTCGCATGCCTTGCCTGCGAGGAGAAGAAGCCGGCGCCGCGAACCCCGCCGCCGGCGACGGTGGTGGTGGCCTCGGCGACGAGCGCCGACGTGCCGGTCTACCGCGACTACCCCGCCACCGCGATGAGCGTGCAGCCGGTCTCCATCGTGCCGCGGGTCGAGGGATGGCTGCTCAGCCAGAACTTCGTGAACGGCGCCATGGTCGAGGCAGATCAGGTCCTCTACGAGATCGACCCGGCCCCCTTTGAGGCGCAGCTCGAGGCTGCCCAAGCCCAGCTCGCCGTCGCCAACGCCCAGCTCTTCAACGCTCGCCAGCAGTACGAACGGAACAAGCCGTTGCTCGCTTCCGACGCGGTCTCGCAGGAGAAGCTCGAGAGCCTCGAGGCGGCCTACCTCGCAGCGCAGGCCGAGGTCGAATCGGCGGAGGCCGAGATCGTCATCGCGCGGCTCAACCTCTCCTACTGCACCATCACCACTCCGGTCGCCGGACAGGTCTCGGCGACCTCTCGCTACGTCGGCGATCTGGTGCGGGCACAGCAGCAATCGCCGCTGGTGACGGTGCAGCCGCTCGATCCCATCTGGGTGCAGTTCATGGCGATCTCGAGCGACCTGCCCGCGCTGCGGGCGCAGTTCGGCGCCGCATCGCCTGGGGTCGAGATCTCGATGCCGGGCTCGTCCTGGACGAAGACCGGGAAGATCGTCTTCATCGACAACTCGGTGGTGCGCGAGAGCTCGATGGTCATGGTGCGAGTCGAGGTTCCCAACCCCGATCACGCGATCCTGCCGGGGACCTACCTCAACGCGAAGTTCCGCCAGTCGCTCGACTCCGGCGCCGTGGTCGTGCCCATGGATTCGGTGGTGCGGCAGGCTGCCCAGTCGGTGGTGTGGGTCGTCGATTCGCAGGGAACCGCCACCATGAAGACGGTGACCCTCGGACCCCGCTACGGCAGCGAGGTCTCGGTGGCCAAGGGCCTCACCGCCGGCGAACAGGTGGTGGTGCAGGGCCAGCCCAAGCTTCGCAACGGCGCCAAGGTCGAGGTGCTGACTCCGCAGAAGTACGCCAAGCCCTCGAGTTCGGGAAGCGGCACCGCGCCGGCTGCGGACCCGCCCACCTCGACCGACAAGAAGAGCGACGCCAAGTCGACTCCTTCCGCCGGGTCCGGAGCCTCCGCGGCGCCGAATCGCGCGTCGACGCGGGAGACCCGCAGCGCCGCCGCCCGCACCGAGTCGCCGCGCTCGGGTGAGCGACGTCCCCTGCGGATCTCTGCCCATCTCGAGGCGGACCCGATTTCATGATCCGCTTCTTCATCGATCGCCCCATCTTCGCGTCGGTCATCGCGCTGGTGATGATCCTGATGGGCGGCCTCGCCCTGATGACGCTGCCGATCGCGCAGTACCCGGAGATCGTGCCGCCGACCATCCAGGTGAGCGCCAACTACCCCGGCGCCAGCGCCGCGGTGGTCTCGGAAGTGGTGACGCGTCCGCTCGAGATGCAGATCAACGGGGTGGAGGACATGATCTACATGTCCTCCAACTCGACCAACAACGGCACCAGCCAGATCACCATCACCTTCGACGTCGGCACCGACCAGGACATCGCCGCCGTCAACGTGAACAACGACACCTCGGTGGCGATCTCCCAGCTGCCGATCGAGGTGCAGCAGCAGGGAATCTCGATCCTCAAGCAGTCGACCGATCTGCTGCTGATCGTCTCCCTCTACTCGCCCAACGGGACCTGGGACTCCTTCTTCCTCGGCAACTACGCCCAGATCAACGTGCTGCAGGCCCTGCAGCGGGTGCCGGGCGTCGGCGAGGTGACCAACTTCGGCGTGCTCGAGTACTCGATGCGGATCTGGCTCGACGTGCCCAAGCTCGCCGCGATGGGCATCGAGCCGCAGGTCGTCGAGAGCGCGATCAAGTCGCAGAACAAGCAGGCGGTCGGCGGCCAGGCCGGCTCGCCGCCCACCGTCGGCGAGGCTCCCCCGTACATCCTGCAGGTCAACGCCCTCGGTCGGCTCGATGAAGTGAAGCAGTTCGAGGAGATCGTGGTCACCACCCGCGAGGACGGCTCGGTGGTGCTGCTCAAGGATGTCGCCCGCATCGAGCTCGGCGCCGCCAACTACGACTCGAGCGCCCTGCAGGACGGCAAGGCCGCGGCGCTGCTGGGCATCTACCAGCTGCCCGCCGCCAACGCCTACGCCGTCGCCGAGGGCATCCGCGCCGAGATGGAGAAGCTCGCCCCGGACTTCCCCGCCGACCTCGAATACAAGATCAGCTACGACACCACCGAGTTCGTCTCCGCCTCGATCGAGGAGCTCATTCGCACCTTCGTCGAGGCCGCGATCCTGGTGATCGTGGTGATCTTCGTCTTCCTGCAGCGGGTGCGGGCAACGCTGGTGCCGATGATCGCGATCCCGGTCTCGATCATCGCCGCCTTCGCGGTGATGCCGGTGGTCGGCTTCTCGATCAACACCCTCACCCTGCTTGGCCTGGTGCTCGCGATCGGCCTCGTGGTCGACGACGCGATCGTCGTCGTCGAAAACGTGCAGCGGCAGTTCGAGGAGGGTGAGACCTCGGCCCGCCGCGCCGCCCGCAAGGCGATGTCCGAGGTCGCTCGCCCGATCGTGGCGACGACTCTGGTGCTCGCGGCGGTGTTCATTCCCGCGGCGCTGATGCCGGGCATCACCGGGCAGCTCTACAACCAGTTCGCCGCGACCATCGCGATCTCGGTGATCTTCTCGGGCATCAACTCGCTGAGCCTGAGCCCCGCGATGGCCGCGGTGCTGCTGCGGCCCGGCGGGATGATCGAGCGCGGCCCCTTCGGATGGTTCAACAAGGGATTCACCGCGCTGAGCAACGGCTACGCCTCGGTGGTCGGCGGGCTCTCGAGGGTGTGGGTCATCATGCTGCTCGTGCTCGGCGGCCTGCTCTTCGTGACCGGCTATCTCGTCAGCCGCACCCCCACCTCGTTCATCCCCGAAGAGGACAACGGCTACTTCTTCACCCTCTACCAGACCCCGCCGGGGGCTTCGCTCGCCCGCACCGAGGCCTTCGCCGACGACGTGCGGAAGATCCTCGAGGCCCAGCCCGAGGTGGTGACGGTCATCGAGATCAACGGGGTGAACTTCATCACCAACGTCGCCGAGACCAACGCCGGCTTCATGGTGCCGGTGCTCAAGCCCTGGGGCGAGCGTCCCGGCGCAGAGCACACCGCCCAGGCGATCATCGATCGGGTCGCGGCGCCGCTGATGCAGCTGACCGAGGGCTACGCCTTCAGCTTCCCGCCGCCAGCCATTCCCGGCCTCGGCACCGTCGGCGGATTCCAGTTGCAGATCAACGACCAGTCCGGTCTCGGCCTCGAGACCCTGGTCAAGTCCTCCGACGAGTTCATGCAGCAGGCCAAGAGCCTGCCCGAGATCGCGCAGGTCTCGACCACCTTCCAGGCGAACGTGCCGCAGCTTGAACTCGAGATCGACCGCATCAAGATGCAGGCCCTCGGCGTCACCGTCGAGAACGCCTTCAGCGTGCTGCAGCTGGTCTTCGGCAGCGCGTACGTCAACCAGTTCAACGAGTTCGGGCAGGTCTACGACGTCTACATCCAGGGCGACGCGGCGACCCGCATGGAGGCCGACGATCTTCTCAAGATGTACGTCCGCAATCGCGACGGCGAGATGATCCCCTTCTCCGCCTTCGCAACCGTCGGCATCACCACCGGGCCCGACAACATGACCCACTACAATGTCATGAACTCGGTGACCATCAACGGCTCGTCGCCGCCGGGCGTGAGTTCGGGCGAGGCGATCAAGGCCCTCGATGAACTCTCCAAGCGAGTCCTGCCCACCGGGCTCACCATGGAGTGGACCGGGATCGTCTACCAGCAGCTGAAGGCGGGCAATCTCGCCCCGATCGTCTTCGGCCTCGCGGTGATCATGGTCTTCCTCTTCCTCGCGGCGCAGTACGAAAGCTGGACGCTCCCGATCCTCGTGCTGGTGACGGTGCCGCTCGCGGCACTCGGCGCGGTGCTCGCGCTCAAGGAGACCGGAAAGAGCCTCGACGTCTACGCCCAGATCGGCCTGGTCATGCTGATCGGCCTCGCGGCGAAGAACGGCATCCTCATCATCGAGTTCGCCAAGGACGCCCGCGAGCAAGGCAAGAGCGCTCGCGAGGCGGCGATCACCGCGGCGAGGTTGCGGCTGCGGCCGATCCTGATGACCGCCTTTGCCTTCATCCTCGGCGTGGTGCCGCTCGCCGACGCGACCGGTGCCGGCGCCAACGCCCGCCAGTCGATCGGCGTCACCGTGATCGGCGGCCTCGCACTCGCGACCTTCTTCACCCTCTTCATCGTGCCGGTCCTCTACGTCGGGCTCGACCTGATCCGAGTGAAGGTCTTCAAGGTCGATCCGACCAAGAAGCCCGGCGACGAGGATGCCGACGCGGGCGAGAAGGCTCCCCAAGGCGATCCGGGCGCTGCGACCGCCTAGGCGATGAGGGCATGAAGCACCTCACCGAACATCTCACGTTCACCATCCCCTCGCGGCGGGCCTTCGTGAACATCACTGGCGAGGTCGAGGATGCGGTCCGCCGCAGCGGCGTGCAGGAAGGCCTCTGCCTCGTCAACGCGATGCACATCTCCGCGAGCGTCTTCATCAACGACGACGAGCGCGGACTCCATCACGACTACGAAGCCTGGCTCGAGCGGCTCGCCCCGCACGCGCCGACGAGCCAGTACCGCCACAACGACACCGGCGAGGACAACGCCGACGCCCACCTCAAGCGGCAGATCATGGGCCGCGAGGTCGTCGTCGCGATCACGAAGGGCCACCTCGACTTCGGTCCGTGGGAGCAGATCTTCTACGGCGAGTTCGACGGTCGCCGCGCGAAGCGCGTCCTCGTCAAGGTGATCGGCGAGTAGGCAGGCATCGCGACTCGATCGGGCTGGCGGATCCGGTGAGACCGCCTGGATCGATGCACTCGAGCCGCCTTCGAGGTGCTCACTTGTGAACGCTGCGCTGGCCGGGCTGGGAGTTTCGGGCTCGCCGGTGCCGCCGCGGCTTCGCAGGGCGGCCAGGGAGCGACGATCGCCGCGATCGCGTGCCGGATACGGGTTCACGAGCGACCTTGTCAGTGCTCGACCCCGCCGAGAGACCCGCGCGGGGCTGGACGCGGTTTCGTCAGTCACCGAGTGAGGGTCCAACACCGCGGTGGAACGCTTCCGCCCTTCAGTCGCCCTGCCGACCTGCCGATAACCGACGGCGGTCGATTCCGCGACGCCGCTCCCCTACCCTCCCGACCCCGCGACGTCCGCGGCAGCCCGCCGATTCGCCCGAGCCCACGCATGTCACCCGCCAGCAAGTTGCCCATCGCCCTCGCCGCCGGAGACGGCATCGGCTCCGAGATCATGGAGGCGGTGCAGCACGTCTTCGCAGCCGCGGGCGTGCTCGACCAGATCGAGTTCATCGAGGCTCCGATGGGCGATCGCGTCTTCGCGACCGGCAACTCCTCGGGCATCTCCGACGAGGCGATCGAGGCGATCGAACGAACGGGACTTCTCTTCAAGGGCCCGATGGGGACGCCAATCGGCGGCGGCGGCAAGTCGATCAACGTGACGCTCCGCAAGAAGTTCTCCGCCTTCGCGAACCTGCGGCACTTCCAGTCGCTGCCCGGCGTCGAGACGGTCTTCTCGAAGGCGGGCGTGCCGGTCGACTTCTACGTGGTCCGCGAGAACATCGAGGACACCTACGGCGGCATCGAGCATCGCCTCACCAACGACGTCGTCGAGTGCAAGCGACTGATGTCGGCGCCCGGCTGCGACCAGGTCCATCGCTTCGCCTTCGAGACCGCGGAGCGGCTCGGGATCACCAAGGTCACCTGTTCGCACAAGGCGAACATCATGAAGATGACCGACGGCCTCTTCCTCGAGCGATTCAAGCACGTCGCGGCGGATCATCCCTCGATCGAAGTCAACGACGTCATCATCGACGCCCTCTGCATGAATCTGGTGCTGCGCCCCGACGCCTACCAGATGATCGTGCTGCCCAATCTTCAGGGCGACATCGTGAGCGACCTCGCCGCGGGACTCGTGGGCGGCCTCGGATTCGCGCCCTCCGCGAACATCGGCGACGGCGTCGCGATCTTCGAGGCGGTGCACGGCACGGCTCCCGACATCGCGGGCAAGGGCGTTGCGAATCCGACCTCGCTGCTGCTGTCGGGCCTCATCATGCTGCGGCACATCGGCCTCGCGAAGCAGGCGGCGATCATCAACAACGCGCTCGTCGCCACCCTCGAGGACGGCATCCACACCGGCGACGTCAAGGGTGCGACGCCGCCGGTCAAGACCATGGAGTTCGCCGAGGCGGTGGCTTCGCGCCTCGGCACCATGCCTCGCACCTGCGTGCCGCGGGTGGTGGGCACCGATGATCGCGTCCGTTTCAGTCCCGGCTGCCGGCCCAACAGCTACACGCTTCGCCGCACCTTCGAACAGGTCTCGAGCCAGATCTGCGGCGCCGACATCTCGATCGCCACGGTGCTGCCGCCCTTCGAGCTCGCGGCCAAGCTGCAGCCGATCGTCGAGTCGGGCCCCTTCCGGCTCACCCTGATCTCGAACCGCGGCACCATGGTCTGGCCGAGCGGCTCGGTGCACACCGAGATCGTCGACGAGTGCCGCTGCCGCTTCGAGCTGAAGGACCCCGCACTCCTCGGCCGCATCGGCCAAGGTCCGGTGATCCAACTGCTTGCCAAGGTCGCCGAGAAGTTCGAGGTGGCCGAGTTCGCACCGCTCAAGCGGTGGGACGGCAAGGACGGCTTTTCGAAGGCGCAGGGCCAGTAGTCGACCGATCGCCCGCTGCGAGCGCTGCCCCGACGGTTCGCGGCAGCCCCACCTCGGGTTGAGCGGAACCAACCACGCCGTCGGCACGCGTTGCACCGCACCAGCCGGTGCGATTGGCTCCCCCGCCGGGCTTCGCGCTCCGGTCGCGGGCGTCGATCACCGTGCGCCGCTGCCGATGGGATGGTCGATCGCAGTCGGCGGACGGGTCCCGGCCCGATCTCTCGATGTGCGCGAGGAACCGAAATCCGTCTCGCCAAGGAAACACCCGCGGCGAGCGCGATCGGAGGCAGTCGCCGGCACCGAGCCGGCGCGGTCCCGCTCACCGGACGCTCCTCCGCTACCTTCCCCGATCCCATGACCGCTCCCACCATCACCGCGATCCGCAGGCTCTACCCGGGGCTTGACCAACCCACGGTGCTTCTCGAGAACGCCGGCGGCTCGCAGGTGCCTCGCTTCGTTGCCGACGCGATTCGGCATCATCTGCTTCGCGATTGCGTGCAGCTCGGGGCGGGCTACCCCGCGAGCGATCGCGCCACCGCGACCGTCGAGCGGGCCCACCGATTCCTCGACCGCTTCGTCAACGGCGAGGGTCTCGGCCGCGTGGTGCTCGGCTCGAGTTCGACGAGCCTGATGCACGTGCTCGCCCACAGCGTTGGCCGCACCATCGCCGCGGGCGACGAGATCGTGGTCTGCGATCAGGCCCACGAATCGAACGTCGGCTGCTGGCTCGCCCTCGAGCGGCTCGGCGCCCGCATCCGCTGGTGGAAGGTGGACCCGCAGACGGGCTCGCTCGATCTCGCGGGGCTCAAGTCGGTCCTCTCCGATCGCACCCGCATCGTCGCCTTCCCTCAGGTCTCGAACCTCCTCGGCGAGATTGTCGATGTTGCGACCGCGACCCGGCTCGCCCACGAGTGCGGAGCGAAGGTCGTCGTCGACGGCGTGGCGTACGCGCCGCACCGCGCGATCGACGTGGCCGCATGGTCGTGCGACGCCTACGTCTGGAGCACCTACAAGGTCTACGGGCCGCACATGGGCGCCATGTTCGTCCGCACCGACATGCTGGACGATCCTCGGCACCCCCTCGAAGGGCCGAACCACTTCTTCATCCCGCGAAGCGAGGTGCCGTACAAGTTCGAACTCGGCGGTGCGAGCCACGAGGGCTGCGCCGGAATCGTCGGGCTGGCGAAGCTGCTCGAGATCCTTGCCGGCGATGCCCCCGCGAGCCCTGAGGCGGCCGTCGACGAGCTTGCCGCGAGTGCGGATCGCTGCACCTTCGCCACCGTCGAGCGGGCCTTCGCTGCCATGACCGCCCTCGAAGGCCCGGTGCAGGCGCGGCTGCTCGAGCGCCTCACGCGGCACCCGAGGGTTCGAATCATCGGCCCGAGTTCCGCCTCGACCGACGAGCGCGTCGCGACCGTCTCCTTTCTGCGCCCAGGCCTCGAACCCCGCGACATCGTGGCGGCGGCGCACGCAGCGGGCGTCGGCGTTCGCCACGGCCACATGTATGCCCACCGGCTCTGCACCGCGATGCAGATTCCGCCCGAGCCTGGTGTCGTCCGCGTGAGCGCGGTCCACTACAACACCGTCGAAGAGATCGATCGCCTCATGGACGCGATCGATCCCGTGATCGCCTGACTTCCGTTCCGCCAGCTCTTCGCTGCACTTCTCACGTGTTCCACCTGTCTTCTCCTGCTCCCCGCTTCTCTTGCGTTCTGAAACCATGCACACTCCCACCACGATCCGCGAAGCCCACGACTGGCTGCGATGGTCGACCGACCGCTTCGTCGCCGCCGCCCGCACCTACTCCGAGGAAGAGCTCCATCGCGAGTTCCCGATCGGTCTCGGCTCTGTCTTCGAGACGCTGCTGCACCTGCTCGGCGCCGAGATGATCTGGATCGGCGTCGTCACCGGCACCGTCGACCGCGTCGTCTGGCCGACCCGCGCGAGTCATCCCGATCTCGATGCGATCGAGCGTCAGTGGAGGTCGACCCGCGGCGAGTGGGATCGCTACCTCGCTGCGCTTGCCCCGCCGGAGTGCGAGCGCATCGTCGAACGGGTCCGTGACGGCAAGGTCTTCAAGCAGCGTTGCGGCGATGCGTGCATGCAGGTGCCGACGCACGCGCTCTATCACGCGGCGCAATTGAGCTTCATCCACCGAAATCTCCGTGGCGCCGGCTCCAACCCCTACTCGGACTCCTCCTGGATCGTCTGGGCCCGCCAGCGACTCGGCAGCGCCTGAACCGCGACGCGATCGCCCCGGAATGAGAACCGACGCCCCGGTGCTCGAGGGAGAGATCTCTCGAGCCCCAAGGGCGCCGGCAGAGTGTGTCGCGTGGACCCAGCGGGCCACGCGTGTCTTCCTCTCAGCCTCCGACGCAGTCGCCCCAGGAGGAGAGCAGATAGGCGAGGTCGGCCCCGCCCACGTCTCCGTCACCGGTGAAGTCGAAGACGGGATCGTTGGTTCCCCACGCGGCAAGCAGCGCCGCGAGGTCGTCACCCGACACCACGCAGTCGCCGGTGACATCCGCGCATCCCTTCGGGCACTCCGGATCGGGAGTCGGCGTGAAGGTCGCGACGAAGCCGGCTCGATTCATGTCGACCGCATCCTCGACCGCATACCCCCATGCGAAGCAAAAGCCCTGAGGCAACAGGTACGGTCCGGTGGTGTCCCCGAACTCGAGGTTCTGCGTGCCGTCGAGTCGGTAGAAGTAGTACTCCACCGCGACGAAGTAACTTGCCGAGGTGTCGCCGGGGATGTCGATCCCGTCCACCGGGAAGCCGGGCACCTGATAGCCATTGCCGAGGTCGATGACGAAGTCCGTCACCGGCTGCAGGCCGCAGCACTCGGTCGGAACCTGCAGCGGCGTCGACTTGGTCACGAATGCCGAACCATCGACGGTGAAGACCTCGAGCGAAACCGTCCACGATCCGTCACCGTTGTCGACGCCGGTCGCCTCGGCCACCATGTTGGTCGGCGCCTGGCTCACCGGGTCGTAGAGCGGGACCGGACCACCGTTCACGATCGGAGTGAAGGGATTGCCGGGGAAGGCGAAGTTGGCCCCGAGCGGGATGGCGCCGCCGAGCACGAACTCCTGCGGCAGCCAGGCGACTGCGGCACCCGTCGAGTAGGTGTCAACGCCACCGGCGACGGCGGTGGTCGCCACCGATCCGGAGGCCAAGAGAATCGTGAACACATGGACCGATGCGATTCCATTCCGTCTCATCAGCGGACTTCTCCAAGGGCTTCGGTGGAAGGCAGGACCAGATCCTGCCGCTTCATTTCGGGAAATCTAGCCTTCGATGACTCGGGAGCGAGCACGGAGTCGAGATTTCGGTGCACATTGTGCAAGCCTGCCGACGGCGACTTGACCGCCAAGCGAAGGCCTCAGCCCTGTTGGAGAGTCCCCTCCGGCAGCCGCGAAGGCACGGCGCGACGCGCGTTCCGAATGCGTTCGGCGAGGGCGAGGTTGCGTCCTTCCCAGGCGCTCCAGCGGGGCGAGCGCGGCGTGCGAGTCGCAGGCGTTCCAGCGGTGCCCAGTCCCCGTTCACCATGTCGCGGCCGGGCGCGTCGCCGTGGTCTCACCGCACTCCGTCACTCTCGACCGGCGGAGCACTCTGCCCATGCCGCGATTTGAGGTGCGCTGCGAGCAGGTCCGCACCGAAGTCGCGGCTGCGGTCGCGCCAGACCAGGTGAATGTGGTTCGCGCCGTTCTGGGTGTTGTCGTATTCGATCAGGAAGGTCGGCCCCACGATGCGGTAGTAGTGGCCCTCACCCGGTTCGAGACCACCCATCCACGCGAAGCGAATCGAGTCGGTCGGCGACTGCATGACCCTTGCGAGTTCGGCCTCTGCGAGCGGGCCGCGCAGCATCCGGGCGAAGCGTTCGATCAGGCTCGAGAGGCTCGCTCGCTGGCCTTCCCCCAACGATGACATGGCGATGCCGGAGTCGTCGAGGCCGGCGATTTCCTCCGGCGTCCGTCCCGGCACCGCGAGGATGTCTGCGGGCGCGCGTTCGGAGATCACCGCCGCGGCACGCTGCGCGTCGTCGAGCGATCGAACGAGGCCACGACCGGAATCCTCGAAGAAACCCAGGGCGCGGGTCCCCTGCTGCGGCCCCTCGCGCACCGAGGCCGGATTCGCGCCGAGAAAGCGAGGCGTCGCGGAGATGCCGGCGTCGGTGAAGGTGAGGTTCAGGGAGAGGTGATGGCCCTCGACCTCGAACCCCCACGGTGAAGTGCCCGGCGTTCCGAAGACGGCGAAGGCGTACCCGAGCGGATCGCGCCGCGGTCCGCGTCCACCCTCGAGTTCGTGGAGCACGCGTTCGAGGCCGATGATCGTCTCGACCGTTGCCGCGCCCTCGAGCGAGAGCGTGCTTCTCAGAAGCGTCATGGCGTGCTCGCGCTGCGCCTCGTTCATGTCGAGGAGTTCGAGACCCGCGTGGCCGCGCGG
>JAPOKA010000004.1 GCA_029977865.1 bacterium | reverse complement strand
GCTACCCAAGGCGGCCTGGGCGTGTCGACCAACAACGGCACGAGCTGGACCAACTACACCACCGCCAATGGGCTCGGGAACAACAGCGTGCTCGGCGTCTACGCGATCGGCAGTACGATCTACGCAGGGACTTACGGCGGCGGCTTGAGCGTGTCGACCAACAACGGCACGAGTTGGACCAACTACACCACGACAAACGGGCTCGGGAGCAACTTCGTGTTCGGCGTCTACGCGGTCGGCGGCACGATCTACGCGGCGACCACGGGCGGCCTGAGCATCGGCGTGACCGCCGTCCCCGGCACCGGCCTCGCCGGTCTGGCGATGCTCGGCCTGGCGGGTTCGCGACGGAGGCGGTGAGGGCTGCGGCCCGCCGCCGACGGTGATTCGGCTTCTCGGAGATGATCCCTCGTTCGCCCTCCCCCGATTCGGGGTGATCCGTCCGTCGAGTATCGTCGTTCAACGTGCGAAGCACGAGACTCCCACCGGAACATCGACATGAAACTCGCCTGGATTGCCGCCGCCGGCCTGACCGCGATGCTCGCAGCGAGCGCCGCCCGCACCTCGGATGAGCCGAGCGATGCCGAGAAGCTCGAAGCCATCACGACCGCGATGAACTCGATTCCCGCGGTAGTGTTCTTCAAGGACCGCGAGGGTGTGTACCGGGGGGGCAACACCGCCTGGGCGGAACTGCTTGGTCGTCCGCTTGGAGAGATCGTCGGCAAGTCCGACCTCGATCTCTTCCCGGAAGAGGTTGCCCGCAGCTTCCGAACCTACGACCAAGCGATGATCGCCAGCGGCAAGCCGCAGCGGAATCGAGAGGTGCTCGTCTACCCCGACGGTCGCAAAGTCGAGGTCGAGACGCTGAAGGCTCCGTGGATCGGCAAGGACGGCGCGTGCGTGGGAGTGGTCGGGGTCTGCTGGGAGATCGTGCTGGCGACGCCCGTCACGGCACCCTGAGCGGCGACTTCGATGGCGAAGGACCTTCGGCTCCCTCGGGCGTTCTGCCATCGATTTCTCAAGAGAGCGCGATCGATCGCGCAACATGATTGACTCGGCCGAGCGCGGGCCTAGTCCCAATGCTGGTCCGCGCTTCGCTCCTTCGACGCCAGTCGTGCGAGCCGGACCCATCATCAAGTCGCTCCCCCATGACGGCGGGGGCGGGAGAGGGAGTCGCCTCATGCGCGAACTATGTCATTGGACCGCCGAGTCCCGGGGCCGCACGAGTCACCAGCGACAGGGACCGATCTCGATGGCGGCGGCCAGCGTCGCGGTCGCGGTCGCGGCAGGCTCGATCGGGACGGCGGAAGCGGGCATCCACGTCGACCTGATCGAAGCGGGCGTCGGATTCGTCGCGCCGCCGGACAACTTCGACTTCTTCGACATCTACGACATCGCCAACCCGTTCGTCGGCGCGTTCGTGCAAGGCATCGGAAACCAGCCCTTCGTGCTGACCGTCTCCACGTACACGCTGTTCGAGAGCAACGGCGGCGTCTACGACGGCGACTACGCCCGATTCGAGTTCGAGAACTCGGTTGCCGGTCCGGCGTGGAGTTTCCCCACGGTTTCGATTGCCGCGGCGCGTTCTCTGATCGGATTCACGACCGACACCGAGGTCCTCGTGACCGTCGAGGGCGTCGTGAGCGGCTCGGAGTTCGGACGCGGCTTCATCGACTCCGATCCGTTTCCGCCCGGCGACATCCTCATCGCCCCGAGCGACTCGCCGGTGAGCTACTCCTTCCTGCTCGGCCCGGGTTCGCACCAGATCGTGATCGGTGGCGTGATCTACGACGCCACCGGCGGTTCGGCTGGATTCGCCGGCAGCGTGACCATCGTGGCGGTGCCCGCTCCGGCGGCCGCGCTCGCGATGCTCGCGGCAGGCCTCGGTGCGCGGCGAGGACGCCGAGATCGCCGCGGAGCCCCTTTGGTCTGAGGATGCCGATTCGTCGCGCCGCCCGCACCGGGCGGCGCGGCGAATCCGCCGGTGCGTCGGATCGTTGCGATTCCAGGGGCGAGCGACCCTCGATCGAGCCTGCCGGGTATGCGGCGGACTCGACCTGCGCCGGCGGCTCGACCGTGCGGCGAGGTCGGCCTCAGTGGTTGCCCGGCTGCGCACACACGATCGCGCCGCATCCGTTGGGGGCGAGACGCACCGTGAACGCTCCGTCTGCATCCGGCTCGACGCCGATCGGTCCCCAGCCGGCGGGCGGTCGCACCCGCACCGTCTCGCGTCCCTCGGCGCGAACAGACACGCCGATCGAGTCGGGGCTCCACGCGAGGCGCTCGACGAGCACGTCGCCGCGGGCACGGAGTCCTCGCACCTCGCCTCGCGGCCAGGCCGCAGGCCACGCGGGCATCACATCGAGGATGAACCGCGGAGGCTCTGCCGGCGCGAACGCCGCGCCATCGGCGTCATCCTCGAGGTGTGACTGCAGCAGCATCTCGGCGAGACCCGCGGCGCCGCCGAAGTTGCCATCGATCTGAAACGGCGGGTGATCGTCGAAGAGGTTTGGGAGCGTCGACTTCTCGAGCAGGAGCCGCAGGTTCGCGAGGGCCTCGTCGCCGTCGCGGAGCCGCGCGAAGAAGTTGACGAGCCACGCCCGGCTCCATCCGGTGTGGCCGCCGCCGTGGGCAAGCCGGAAGTCGAGGGTCTTCCGCGCCGCCGCGAGCAATTCGGGCGTCGTGTCGAAGGTGAACTGCGACCCCGGATGCAGGCCGTAGAGATGCGACATGTGGCGATGGCCCGGCTCGGCCTCGCCGAAGGGACGCGACCACTCCATGATCCGTCCATCGTCACCGATCTGCGGCATGGCGAGGCGCTCCCGCGCCGCGATCGCCTCGACGACCACGGAATCGTCGAGCCGTTCGAGCACCGTCGCGGCGAGAATCAGGTTCGTCAGGCAGTCCCAGACGATCTCCTGATCCATCGCGTTGCCCATGCCGACGTCGGCTCGTTGCCCGTCCGCGGTGATGAAGGTGTTCTCGGGAGAACTGCTCGGTCCGGCGACGAGGCGTCCGGTCGCGGGATCCTCGACGAGATAGTCGAGATAGAACGCGCTCGCTCCGCGCATCAGCGGCCAGGCGCGTTCGGCAAGAAAGACCTCGTCGCCCGAGTGGAGGTACGCCTCCCAGAGGTGCCGGACCGTCCAGGCGCCGCCGTGGGGCCAGAGCCCCCAGACGGTGCGGGCGATCGGCACCGTGAAGGCCCAGGCGTCCGAGGTGTGGTGGGCCATCCAGCCGCGAGCCCCGTAGAGCCGCCGCGCGGTCTCCTCGCCCCGCGCCGCGAGCCGCTCGGTGAAGTCGAAGAGCGGCTCGTGGAACTCGGCGAGGTTCGCGACCTCTGCCGGCCAGTAGTTCATCTGCAGGTTGATGTTGATGTGGTAGTCGGCATTCCACGGCGCCTCGAGGTGGGGATTCCACAGGCCCTGCAGGTTGGCGGGCATCGTTCCCGGTCGCGAGCAGGAGATCAGGAGATAGCGCGCGAACTGGAAGTACAGGGCAAAGAGCGAAGGGTCGTCGGCGCCCGCGCGGAGTTCGCGCAGCCGCACGTCGGTCGGCTTCTCCGCCTGCTCGCTTGTGCCGAGATCGATGGCGACGCGGTCGATCACCGGCGTGAACGAAGCCACATGGCGTTCGAGCAGTTCCTCGAATGGCCGCGCCAGTGCCGCCTTGGCGGTCTCGCGGGCGGTGATCTTCGGGTCCTTGAGGCGGATGGTCGGATCGATGAAGGCGCGGAAGTCGGTCGCCCCGGCGATGACCACGGTGTAGGCGCGCGATTCGAGCCCGACGCCGGGCGTCCCCTCGACCTTCCCGAGCGTCGCCGCGGGCTTGCGGGCGATCTCGCGCGTCGCGGAGTCCGCTTCGTCGCAGCGCATCGCCGCGCACCCCGCGAAGCGCACGCCCCCATGCTCGCCATTGACGGCCGTGCCGTACATGGTGTGGAACTCGATCACGCGTCGCGTCGAGACGCCTTCGACCATCTGCACGCTCTCGTCGTACGCGACATCCGTGCCGCCGTCGCGCAGTTCGTCGCGACCCGCCGCGAGTGCCGCGATCAGGGGCTTCTGTCCGAGCGCCTCCCAGCGGATGACGATCACCTGGTCGGGCTCGCTTGCGAACACGCGGTAGCGGAATCGGGAGCCGTCCGCCGTGAACTCGGTGGTTGCGATGCCGGTCGAGAGATCGAGCGAGCGCCGGTACTCGGTGATCGAGTCGAAGCAGTCGTCCCAGCGCGTGCCGACGGTGCAGAGCGTCTGGTGGCTGCGCACCAGGCGCTCGCTCATGAATTCCTGCTGCATGATTCGCTGGGCGCCGACGACATCGCCGGCGAACCAGAGTTCCCGCGCTCTGGCGAGCGAGCCCTCGGGCGGATCGCGATGGCGATCGATCGGCGAGCCTGCCCACACCGAGTCCTCGTTCACCTGAATGGTGCCGAAGGCGTCGCCATAGACCATTGCACCGAGACGGCCGTTGCCGATCGGAAGGGCGTCGGTCCACTTCTGCGCAGGCCGCTCGTACCAGAGGACGAGTCCCTCGGGTGCGGGGGCCGTGCTCGGGGTCGTCCATCCCGGCACGCTGCCGCCGGCGCGGTGGAGTCCTGCCGCCGCGAGTCGCGCGGTGAGTTCCGCGGCGCGATCGCCGCCGAGTCCGCCGGGCTCATCGCCTTGCACCACGAGCCATCCGCCCGCGAGGGAGATGGCTCCCTCGCGGCCTGAGAGAAGTGGCGTGCCATCCCAGATGCCGCCGTTGCCGCCCGAGTCGTGGACCCGCACCGCGATCACCGCCCACCTGCCCGGCTCGACCAGCGCCGCGGGCACGCGGTAGTTGCGTTCCGCCTGCCAGGCGGACGATGCGTTCGGAGGCATCGAGCCGGTCGCGCCGACCTTCACGCCGTTCACGAAGGTCTCGTCGGCGTCGTCGATGCGGCCGAGCCGCAGTTCGAGATCCGTCTTCGTCCAGCCCGGCGGGATCTCGATCGGCAGGAGGTACCAGGCGAAGCCGTCGTAGCTGCCGAGACCTTGGGGGTCGAGGTCGTTCCAGCCGCCGGGTACTGCGATCGCCGGAGGCGCCGCGCAGGCGGCCGAAGCGGTCAGCAGCAGCGACAAGGCGATCGAGATGCTCATGGTTCGTCCCAATGTGCGAGGCAGAAGGTGAAGGGGCGGACGGTCTGGCGGAACTCCAACGCCTCCCGTCGGCCGGGGATGACGCGAGCGCTGCGGTACGGAACGCCGCGGCGGAGCGCACCGTGGGTGCCACCAACGCGGATGGCCCGGCCTCGAGGAGTCGCCGGCATCACCCTAACCAACCTTGAGCCGAACCGCCCGGCCATCGGTGAGCGCTGCCGCTACATTCGTGGCCCCGGGAGTGCTGTCCCGAAGTCCAAGGTCGCGACCATCGCCATGATCCACCTCGCACTTGCCTCGTCGATCACCCTCGCCCTCGCCGCCTCGATCGAGACGGTCGCCCAGGAAGACCCCTGGTGGCCCGCCGACCTGCCGCCGCGGGTCGCGACGCCGCTCGACGAGACGCCGACCGAGCGCGACGCCCGCATGGCCTGGTGGCGGGAGGCGCGATTCGGAATGTTCATCCACTGGGGGCTTTACGCGATTCCCTCGGGAACCTGGAAGGGCAAGCGCACCGGCGGTGCAGAGTGGATTCTCAACGCGGCGAGGATTCACCCCGACGACTACATGCCGCTGCAGCAGGAGTTCAACCCCGTCGAGTTCGATGCGACGCAGTGGGCGATGATGGCCCGCAACGCGGGGATGAAGTACATCGTGATCACCTCCAAGCATCACGATGGCTTCTGCCTCTGGCCGAGCGAGCACACCGAGTTCGATGTCGAGAAGAGTCCCTTCGGTCGCGACATCCTCGGGGAGCTTGCGGAGGCCTGTCGCCGCGAGGGCATCGTGCTCTGCTTCTACCACTCGATCATGGACTGGACCCACCCCGACTATCTGCCGCGGCGGGCCTGGGACGATCGCGCAACCGACGATTCGGACTACCGCCGCTACGTGGATCACATGCAGGCGCAGGTGAAGGAACTGGTCGATCGCTACCACCCCGCGGTGCTCTGGTTCGACGGCGAGTGGGAGTCGACCTGGACCCACGACCTCGGGGCGGAGACCTACGACCTCGTCCGCACCGCCGATCCGGCGATCATCGTGAACAACCGCGTGGACGTCGGTCGTGAAGGCATGGCGGGGCTCACCCGCGCCGGCGGCTACCGCGGCGACTTCGGCACGCCCGAGCAGGAGATTCCCGCCACCGGCATGCCGCCGGGCGTCGACTGGGAGACCTGCATGACCATGAACCGGTCCTGGGGACACCAGTCCTTCGACACCGAGTTCAAGAGCGTCGAGGATCTCCTTCGCAAGCTCGTCGACATCGCGAGCAAGGGCGGCAACTTCCTGCTCAATGTCGGGCCCGACTCGAGCGGGAACTTCCCACCCGAGTCGGTGGCGCGGCTTGCGGCGATCGGGCGCTGGATGGACCTGAACGGCGAGAGCATTCGCGGAACCCACGCAAGCTGCTTCGGCGGGCTCGGGTGGGGGCGTTGCACCCGCCGCGGCCTCAGCGACGGCGACGAGCGTCTCTATCTGCACGTCTTCGCGGCGCCTGCCTCAGGCGAACTTCGCCTCTCCGGCCTCATGAACAAGCCGCTTGCGAGCGCCCCCGGCAGCGGCGAGCGCGGGGCGTACCTGCTCGCAGATCCCGGCGCGGGTCATCTTGCAGTGAGACGCGAGGGCGCCGATCTGGTGATCTCGCTGCCGGCGAACCTGCCCGACGCGATCGACACCGTGGTGGTGCTCGACATCGAAGGCGAGGCGGTGGTGGTGGGCCCGCCCTCGATCGAGCCGGGCGACGGCGCGATCTTCGTCGATGCGATCGAGGTGGCTCTCGCCTCGCCGAGCGACGAGGTCGAGATTCGCTACACCCTCGACGGCACGCCGCCGACGGCGACCTCGAGGCTCTACGAAGGGCCGTTCCGGGTGCGCGACAGCGGCACCGTCTCCGCGGGGTGCTTCCTGCGCGGCGAGCCGGCCTCGGGGGTCGCGACGGCCAGACTCGCGCGGGTCGAGCCCCGGCCGGCGGTGCAGGTCCTGAAGGCCGACCCGGGTCTGCAGGCTGCCGCATATCTCGGAAGCTGGAAGGAAGTGCCCGACTTCACCATGCTCGAGCCGCACTCGACCGAGGTGGTCGATCGCGTCTCGGTGCTCGTCAAGCCGCGCGAAGACCAGTACGCCCTGCAGCTCACCGGATTCATCGACGTGCCCGCCACCGGCGTCTACGAGTTCTACCTCACCTCCGACGATGGCAGCGTGCTGCGGATCGACGGCGAGTTGGTGGTCGACAACGACGGCCTGCATTCTGCGACGACCCGGTCGGGCACGATCGCGCTGGCCGCGGGCCTGCACCGCTTCGAGCTGGGGTTCTTCGAGGCGTCCGGACAGGACGACGTGGCGGTGGAGTGGTCGGGGCCGGACCTCGAGCGGGGTCCGATTCTCGCGAAGTCGCTCTTCCACTGAGCGGGGAGGTCACGCGATGGCGATCCAATTCACCGACAAGTGGCATCGGCGCTTTCTTTCTCTGAGCGAAGAGATCGCCTCGTGGAGCAAGGACCCGTCCCGAGGCGTCGGTGCGGTGATCGTCTCGCCGTCGAAGCAGATCATCGCCACCGGCTTCAACGGCCTGCCGCGGGCGATCGAGGATCTGCCGGAGCGGCTCTCTCGCCCCGCCAAGTACGACCTCATCGTGCACGCGGAGATGAACGCGATCGTGCAGTGCGCCTGCAACGCGGTCTCGCCGTCGGGCTGCGCGATCTACTCGTCGTTCTTCCCCTGCATCAACTGCGCGATCGCCATCGTGCAGGCGGGTCTCGAGACCGTGGTCGCCTACGAGCCGATCTCGGGCGACGAGCACTGGCTCGACTCGATCGAGAAGAGCCGCGCCGTCTTCAAGGAGGCGGGCATCGACTTCCTGGAACTGCCGCGGGGTTGAGCTCGGCATGGGCAAGGCGAGGAGGCATGGCCAGGGCAGCCCGCCCGCGAGCACCTGACCGCGGGCAGGCGGCATGGGTCGATGGGCGACCGAGGGCCGACGTCTCTCGAACGGGCCCCACGACCGATCGAATCGGTTGTCGCGAGTCGTTCCCTCGGCCTCACGCAGACCCCCGCAGGGGTTTCTGCGATTCCGACAAGATTGTCCGGTGCTTTCGCAGCCCTGCGTCGTAGGTTCAGACTGACTCGGAGTCTCCCGAGAACGACGTTTCCCTGCCAGGAGTGACTTGTGAAGCACCACCTCGTCCCGGCCTTGATCGCCGCCATCGCCATCACCACGACGGTCAGGGCGGTGACCATCACCGTCTGTTCGCAAGGGTGCGACTACACCTCGATCCAGCAGGCGATCCAGGCCGCGCACCCTGGCGACGTGATCCAACTCTCCGCCCAGAGCTACTCCGAATCGGGGACGATCGACACCGCCGGCAAGGGGATCACCATCCGCGGCACCATCGATGCGACAGGCTTGCCCACCAGCGTTCTCGTCGGCGGGACCTTTCATGGCGTCATGAAGTGCGTGCTGAACGAGGGGCCGTCGACCGTGCTGGAGAATCTGCATCTCGAGGGCGGCCACAGCGCCTACGGCGGAGGGCTCTACCTCAAGAACGCGAGTCCATCGATCGTGAATTGCACCATCAGCGGAAATCACGCCAGCATCGACGGAGGCGGGCTCTATCTCGACAACAGCAGCGCCACGCTGAGCTCCTGCCGGATCTCGGCCAACACCGCCAGCAGCAACGGTGGCGGAGTGTTCTGCAACACCTTCAGCAGTCCCACCCTGACCAACTGCAGCATCACCAACAACTCCGCGTCTGGTCAGGGTGGCGGCATGTTCGACAGCGCCGGCAGTCATCCCACGCTGGTCGGATGCACCGTCAGCGGCAACACTCCCGATGGGATCTCGCACAACGGAAGCCCGGGTGTCAACGGCGTTCCGGCATACACGCCGGTGTTCCTCGTCGACTCGACCGTGTGCGGGAACGGAGACGGCAAGGTCTCCGCACAGGTCGCGGGCGCCGCGCATTTCGCCGGAGAGACCCACATTCACGCGAACTGCGAATTGAACGCCGCGCTGGGGGATCTCGACCAGAACGGCGTGGTCGACGCGGTCGACTGGCAACTGCTTGGCGAGTTGCTCGGGATCTGCCTGGGCGATCTCGACGGCAACGGGCAGGTCGACGGCACCGATCTCAGCATGCAGATCGGGGCGTGGGGCGAGTGCCCCTAGCGTCGGCCGGAGCCGTCCTCCGCGATCACGGCGGCAGCGACCGCGGCCCGCACCGGCTTCACCTTCTGCGAGAGCGTGCAACGCCTCGGGATCGAGCCCGGCTGACCGTCGCTACCGAAGCCAGCGTCCGCCGTCGACCCGCACCGTGGTCCCGGTGACGAAGCTCGCCTCGAGCAGCGCCCAGGCGATCGCTGCGACCGCATCGTCGCCGGTGCCGCTTCGCTCAAGCGGCACCCGCATCTCGTAGCGCTGAATCGTGTCGGGATCGGAGCCCTCCGGCCACAAGACCGCACCGAGGGAAACGCCCACCGACCGGATCGACGGCCCCAACTCGACCGCGAGCAGTTCGACCAGCGCTCCCATCGCAGCCTTGGCGAGCAGATAACTCGCGAATCCGCGGCGGGGCCGGCCCGCGGCATGGATGTCGAGCGGCATCACCACCGCCGGCCGCACCGGAAGCGTCGAGCGCTCGAGCGCTCCCCGGAGCGCCCGGGTGAGCAGCAGAGGCCCCACCGCGTGGACGTCGAGGTCGCGATGCAGGGTGGGATGGTCGAGGGTGTCGAGGTCGCCGCCTTCGTAGCTGCTTGCGTTGTGGACGATGCCGTCGAGGGGCCCTTCACCGATCGAGGCGGCGAGGGCGGCGATCGACTCGGGATCGTCGAGGTGGAGCTCCGCGAGCATCGGTTCGGAATCGGGCGCCGCCACCGTGACCGCGGCGACGGTCTCGAAAAGGCCTGCCTTGCCGGCGCGGCTGGTGAGGACCAGATCGCACTCCCGCCGCGCCAGCTCGACGGCAAGGGCGCGGCCGATGCGTCGGCTCGCTCCGGTCACGAGGATTCGAGGTCGGCCCACGGAACTCTCCTACTGAAGCAGGTCGCTGGATCCGCCATCCCGTGGCGGCACCGGGTGGCGGCGCCCGGCCTCGCGCCACGGATCGCCGTCACCATCCTGCGGCGAGGCACTTCGACCGCCGCTGCGTGCAACGCGAAACGATCGACCGACGCTCGCGATGAGAAGCGCCAGCAGCACTCCGATCCCGACCACCAGCACCGCCACGGTGCCGGTGCCGATCGACGCGCCACCTTCGTTGCCGACGGAGCCGGGATCGCCCTCGGTGGCGGCCGTCGCCTCGGACTGCTCCTGCACGGTGGCCGCAGCCTGAATGGGTGACGCCGCTCCGCTCATGCCGGCAGTGTACGGATCGCTGTCGAGGCGGCGGAGGAGCGCGCCCCCCGAGGAGCGGCCGACATCACCGGCCCCGCGCCACCATCAGGACTCCGTGCGACGCCACGGCAACGAGCCGTGTGAACGCCAACCAGCGTGGCGGCGTGCCGACCGGCAGCGGCTCAGGGGGATGGCGGCGGTGAATCCTCTCCCGATGCGACGCGGCCGCGGAGTTCTGCGATCCGCGCCAGCTCCTCTCGATCTGCAAAGGGTTCGCAGTGATCAAGCCAAGGCGCTGCGCGAGCAGGCTCTCCCGCCTCGATCCAGGCGGCCGCCGCTTCGAGCATCGCGGCTCGCGAGCGGTCCGAGTCGACGCGGCCGGTGACCGGATCGACCAGATTCGCTGCGATCAAGGCTTCCCACGCCTCCGCGGCTCGCTCGGGTCGGTCGAGCTCCAGCCACGCCGCGGCCAGCTCACGGGTCACCTCGGGCCGAGCCTGCTCGGCCGGCGTGAGCGCCGAGAGCAGGGTCACCGCATCGTTCGGGGCGCCGAGGCGCCGTCGCCACGACGCTTCGCGGAGTCGAAGTCCGATCTCCGCCGGGGCGAGGGCTCGGGCGGCGACCAAGGTCTCGAGCGCCGAGGCGTCACCGCGCTCGAGGCGAAACTCCGCCCACGCGGCCAGGGCGGTGGGGTCGTCGGGAAACCTTGCGGCCGCCGCGTCGAGCTGCGCGGCCGCTTGCTCGATCAGGCCACGCTGCCAGAGGTTCAGCCCCAGCCGGACCGCCGGTCCTGCCGCATCGGGATCTCTCGCCGCCAGCGTCTCCCACCGTGGGGCCGCTGATCGATAGTCGTCGAGCGACTCCGCGAGCGAGGCGGCGAGCGCGAGGTTCTCGTCGTCGTCGAGACCGCCCGCGATGGCGACCTCGAGACAGACCAGCGCCTCGCTCATGAACGGCTCCCGGTTGTTCTCGTCGGCCCGTTGGCCCTCGGCGATCCGAACGCGGGCGACGCAGGCGTTGACCGAGGCGTCCCGCGGCGCTCGTTTCAGCAGTCGATCGGCGACGCTGCGAGCCTCGTCGAGCCGCTGGGAGAGCAGATTCTGCTCGATCGACGCAATCGCGGCTTCGCGAGCCGAGGCCGAAAGCTCGCTTCGCGGAGGAGGACCCGCAGGCTCGTCCGAACATCCTGGCGAGACGCCCAGCGCGATCGTTGCGGCGAGCAGCAAGGCCAGCGCCGCCGCCGGACCGCAGCAGGTTCGAGCGCGGCGAGGTCCCGGCGAGCGCTGCGGGCTCAGGCGAATCGCCGCCGTCGGTACCATCCCTCGCGATGCCTGCGAGTTCATCATCGTCGACAGAGTCCAATGCCTCCGGCCCGGGATCGGGAGCGGCCGGGATCGAGAAATCCTATCTGCCCGCGGCCTGCGAGCCGCCGGTGCGGGCGCGGTGGCGCGAGGCTCGCTGCTTTCACGCAGACCCGGCGCGGGATGCGGGCAAGCCGCCGTTCGCGATCCTGATTCCGCCGCCCAACGTGACCGCGGCGCTTCACCTCGGTCATGCCCTGAACAACACCTTGCAGGACGTGCTGACCCGCCGCAGGCGCATGCAAGGCTTCGCCACCCTGTGGATGCCGGGCACCGACCACGCCGGCATCGCGACCCAGACCGTGGTGGAGAAGCGGCTGCTGCGGGATGGGGTGCGCCGTCAGGAGCTCGGTCGCGAGAAGTTCATCGAGCGGGTGCAGGAGTGGAAGGACGAATACGAGGCGACCATCATCGCCCAACTCGAGAACCTCGGCTGCTCGTGCGACTTCGAGCGCACTCGATTCACCATGGATCCGGTCTGCACCGCGGCGGTGCGGAGCGCGTTCTTCCGGCTCTTCTCCGAAGGCCTGATCTACCGAGGCAAGCGCCTGGTCAACTGGGACCCCGCCACCGAGACGGCGCTGGCCGACGACGAGGTCGAGATGCGGACCGTCGCGGGACGGATGCACTACCTCAAGTATCCGCTCGAGGACGAGTCGGGGTTCGTGGTGGTGGCGACCACGCGTCCCGAGACCATGCTCGGCGACACCGCGGTCGCGGTGAACCCCCGCGACCCCCGCGCTGCGGGCCTTCGCGGCAAGCGGGTGCGGCTTCCGATCGTCGGCCGCTCGATCCCGATCGTCGAGGACGACTACGTGGTCATGCCCGCTTCGCTCGGGGGCGACGCCGCCGATCCCAAGGCCGCCTTCGCGACCGGGTTCCTCAAGGTGACGCCCGCGCACGATGCCAACGACTGGGAGATCGGTCGCCGTCACGATCTGGCTGCGATCAACGTGCTCGGCCCGGACGGCGCCATCTCCGATCGCCACGGTTGGACCGATGTCTCCGACGAGGCCCGGGCGCTGGTGGGACTCTCCCGCGAGGAGGCCCGCGGCAAGGTGATCGAGTGGTTCCGCGCCAACGGGCTGCTTGAGGAGATCCGCGAGTACGAGCACGCGGTGGGGCACAGCTACCGCAGCCATGTTCCGATCGAGCCCTGGCTCAGCGACCAGTGGTACGTGCGGGTCACCGATCCGCGGCTTGCCGGTGCGGCACTGCAGGCGATGGCCGACGAACAGTTCGAAGGGACCCGGCCGGCGTCGGTGCTGCCCGATCGGGCAGGCGACGGCGAACTTCGCTTCACGCCAAGCCGCTACGCCAAGACCTTCCAGACCTGGCACGAGAACCTGCGCGACTGGTGCATCAGCCGTCAGCTGTGGTGGGGCCATCGCATCCCGGTGTGGAGCCGCACGGCAGATGCGGCGACCCTCGGCCTCGATGCTTCGGTCGCCGCGGGAGCCTCGGCGGAAGGTTCGCCGTTCGCGGGCGCCTGGGCGGCCCGCGGCGGAGCCGAAATGCTCCGCGCCCTGCCCGACGGCTCGTTCGAGCACCTCGTCTGCCTGCCGAGCCCGAGCGAGCTCGGTGCGGAGGCGGAGGCTTCGCTGGGCCGCGAACTCGAAGCGGCTGGCTACCGCCAGGATCCCGACGTCCTCGACACCTGGTTCAGCTCGGCGCTCTGGCCGCTCTCGACCATGGGCTGGCCCGACCCCGCCAGGTTCCCGGAGACCGCGGGACTGCTCGAGACCTTCAACCCCAGTTCGGTGCTCTGCACGGCGCGGGAGATCATCACCTTGTGGGTCTCGCGGATGGTGATGTTCAACCGGCATCTTCGCGGCGGCGTGCTTCCGTTCCGAGACGTGCTCATCCACGCCATGATCCAGGACGGTCACGGGCAGAAGATGTCGAAGTCGCTCGGCAACGGCTTCGATCCCCGCGACATCGTGCACAGCCACGGCGCCGACGCGCTGCGCTTCACGCTGGTGCAACTGGCCACCAGCACCCAGGACGTGCGGATTCCGGTGGACATGGTCTGCCCCCACACCGGCGAGACCTTCACCCCGCCCTGGACCCGCAGCTCCTCCGGGCACATCGTGGCCGAGCCGGTGGTCGAGAGCCCCAAGGCGCCGGGGAAGTTCATGGTGAGCGTCTACGGCGCCGCGAGCGGAGCCGCGACCCCGAGCGACGACCGGCCGCTGGCCCGCAACACCTCGAGCCGCTTCGATCAGGGCCGCAACTTCGCCAACAAGCTCTGGAACGCCACCCGCTTTGCGCTGGGCATCCTCGCCGAGGCGCCGGCGGCGGGGCCGTCGGCCTCGTTGAGCGAGGCGCGGCTTGAGGACCGCTGGATCGTCGCGACCCTGCGGCAGGCGCTGGGACGACTCGACACGGCCCTCGACCACTACCAGTTCAACGCGGCGGCGGACGCGCTCTACGACTTCGCGTGGCGAGACTTCTGCGACTGGTATCTCGAGGCCATCAAGCCGACGGTGCGCGACGACCCGCGGCAACGGCAGGTGCTGCGCAGCGTGCTCGACGCCTTGCTGCGCATGCTGCACCCGATCTGCCCCTTCGTGACCGAGACCCTCTGGCCGCACCTGCGGGCAGTCGGAGCGGCGGGCCTCGCCGAGCTGGAACTGGCCGACTGCGAGTGCTGCGCGGTGGCGGCGTGGCCGGTCGCGACGGAGCGGCTCGACGACGCAGCGGCGCTCGCGACCTTCGAGCGGGTGCGGACGCTGGTCTCGCAGATCCGCACGGTGCGCGGCGAACGCAACGTGCCGCCCAAGAAGCGGCTGCGTCTGCTGGCTTCGGCGGCGGTGCTCGAACTTGCGGCGTCGGCGGGAGGTCTCGTCGAACACCTCGCGGGGCTCGAGGCCATCGAGCGTCTCGACGGCGAGCCGCCCGCGGGGTCGGCCGCCATCGCCTTCGAGGGCAGCGAACTTCGCCTCGACGGCATCGTCGACGAATCGAGCCTCGGCGAGGAGCGGGCCCGGCTCGAGAAGCTGGTCAAGAGCCTGCGGGGGAGGATTTCCGGGTTCGAGGCCAAGCTGTCGAATCCCGGATATCTCGCCAAGGCGAAGCCGGAACTCGTGGAGGAGACGCGTACCCTGCTCGAGCAGTCCCGACTCGACCTCGAGGCGGCCGAGCGGGCGCTGGCGTCGATCTCGGGCTGATCGGACGATTGCGCGAGCGCGCCGCGGCACGATGAGCCGATGATGGCAGGCGGAGAAAGTCCCGGTCCCATGACTCGAATCCGGCCCGACCACTCAGGCAGCGTTACCGCGATCACCCGCGGCCTCGCGGCGTGGCTCGTTGCCGGCGTTGCCGCGACCGGTTGCCGCGGGCCGCAGACGGAACCGCAGGCCGCGGCGACTCCGCCGCCGGCGAGCCCGACTCCGACGCTCGTCGCCGATTCCGGCTCGGCCTCCGCAGCGGGCGGCGCGGGACTTGCCCACCGCACCGCCGATCCCGCCGAACTGCGAAACGCCGACGCCTTCGTGGTGCTGGAGAGTCCCTGGAGCGGCGAGGAGATCGGCGGCGGACTCGACGGCAGCGTGCTCTCGACCCGCAACTATCGACTGCACTCGACCCTGCGCGACGACACCCTCGAGAAGATCCTGCCTCGGTACATGGAGGCGGCGTTCGCCCACTACCGAACCGCGATCGTCGAGCTGCCGCTGCCGGTCGAGCCGCTCAAGACCTTCGTCTTCGGAAGCCGCAGCGAGTGGAATCGCTTCACCGAGGCGACGCTTCCGGCACGAGAGGCGGCGGCGATGTTGCGACTTCGCCGCGGCGCGTACACCACCAACGGCGAAGTGGTGCTGCATGATCTCGGCCGAACCGACACCCTCTTCCTCACCGCGCACGAGGGCTGGCACCAGTACACCCAGTCGGTCTTCCGGGAGCCGCTGCCGATCTGGCTCGAAGAGGGCATCGCCACCTACATGGAGGGCCATCGCTTCGACTCCGAGGCCGGAGTCGCCGAGTTCCTGCCGTGGCGGAACCTCGAGCGCTACGGAGAACTGCGGGCGCGGGCCCGCCGCGGCGGACTCATTCCGCTCGAGGATCTGCTCGAGCGCACCCCTCAGTCGTTTCTCGAGGGTGGCCCCAACCAGCTGCTGACCTACTACGCGCAGTTGTGGGCGCTGGTGCAGTTCCTCGTGAACGGCGAGGACGGCCGCTACCGCGCCGGCCTCGAGCGGCTGCTCGAGGACGCGGTCGAGGGACGCATGTCGTCGCGGATCGCGCAGGTCACGGGAGTGCGGGGACGGCGAGCGCTGGGGTCGAAGGCCGGCCGCGTGGTGCTGTCGGTCTACTTCACCCCCGACTTCGAGCTCTTCAAGGAACAGTACGACGCGTTCCTCGCGGTCTTGATGCAGCGGGGGTCCGGCACCGCGATCTGGCGCGGCCGAAACCCCTTCGAGGTCGGCGCCAACGAACCGCCGTTCGATCCTCGACGTCGCTAGTCGCGCGGCGGGCTGGCCCCCGAGCCGCACCGTCGATCGGTGCACCGGCGGGGCCGACCTAGTCCGGTCGAGTCACACCGAGATGCCGCGTCAGGAAGGCGACGAGTCGTTCCTTCGCCTCTGCCGCGAAGCGGCCGAAGCCTGCGTGTTCCTGCGGGGCTCCGGACTTCTCGAAGACCACCAGTTCCAGGGCCTCCGGGTTGCCGAGCGGTGGCGCATAGCGCGGTCGGATCGCCTCGAAGAACGCCTGCTGCGATCGAAGCGGAACCCAGTGGTCGAAGCGGTTGTGCAGGGCGAGCAAGGGAACCGCGGGCCAGGCCGCCGCGTGCGCAGCCGGCTCGAGGTCGGCGATCGACTCTGCGAGCGGCCACCAGGGAAGGGTGCGCCAGCTTCCGGTGGTGCACTCGACGACCGCTGCGGCGAAGCGCGACGGCCGCTTCGGGTCGGCCAGCCGCGCGAGAGAGATCATCCCGCCGGCGCTCATGCCGCCGATGGCGACTCGCGCCGGGTCGAAGCCACCGAGCGAGATCGCCTCGTCGAGCGCCGCATCGACCTCCTCGAAGGCCTGCCGGACGATTCGCGGCATCGCCTCGGGCTGCTGCATGGTCGGGTCGATTCGATCGCCATGGCCGGGAAGGTCGATCGCACAGACTCCGATGCCCGCCCGCATCAGCCGCAGATAGCGGCCCGGATCGAGCCAGCGATCGACGGTGCGGCCATGCATCCAGAGCAGCAGCGGTGGCGGGCGATCGCTCGAATCTCGAATCGGATCGACGACGAGCGCCGGTACGCGACCGCCAAGCAGGCGGAGGTCGCGACTGCGTGAGGCGAGCGAAGCCGGGATGCGTTGCGAGAAGTCGGGCATGGACGAGCGGTGCGAGCGAGGCGTGGTGGTGCGGCGGTCACGCCTGCGGGCAGTAGAGCAGCACCTGCATGCCCTTGCCGTAGTCGTGCACCTCGGGTCCGACGAATCCCGCGAGCGGCGGCGGCGGCGGCGTGCGCGGATCGACCGGCCGCCGAAGCACCAGAAATCCCCTCTCGCCCATCACCGATCGCAATCGCGCTGCGGCGTCGAGCACCCGCTGCAGCGACTTCTCATCCTGCATGAGTTCGTAGGGGGGGTCCATGAAGACCACGTCGAAGGGTCCCGCGAGGCGATCGACGGTGCCCGAGGACAGGGCATCACCGACCAGGACCTTTACCCGGTCGCCGCATCCGAGGCTCTCGATGTTGCGGCGAAGGCACCCGAGCACGGTGCGGTCGCGCTCGACGCAGACGACCTCGCGGGCGCCGAGGCTCGCGGCTTCGAGACCCATGGTGCCGACGCCCGCGAAGAGGTCGAGCACCCGCGCGTCGTCGAACCAGCCGCGGAGGAGTCCGAAGAGCGACTCCTTGACCCGGGCGGTCATGGGCCGGGTCAGGTCGTCGCCGGCTGGGCTTTCCAGCAGGCGGGAGCGAAAGGTGCCCGAGAGGATGCGGATCATGGTCGGGGTGCGGCGGGTGGGAGGGGTTCCGAACCGAAGCGGGGATGCTACGGTGCGGCGATGCATCTGGTCTTCAACCTTGTGCTTGCGGGCGTCCTCTGCGGTGGTTCGTGCGGGGCGGCGGAGAGCGCCGCCGCGGCGAGTCAGGAGGCGACGGACGCCACCGCCGCGCGAATCGGGGCGGCTCGTGCGGCGGGGCTTGCAGCGTCGGAGGCGGAGTGGGTCGGGCTCGCCGTCACGCAGCTGCTCGCGATGCAGGAGGGCGACGCAGAGGACCAGTGGCCGTACGAAGGCGTCTATCGGGTGCGGCGCGAGATTCCCGTGGGCTACCGCGTCGGTGGCACCTCGATCGTGGCGATGGTGCTGCTGCAGGCGCCGGGGCTCGCTGAAGACCCAGAACGCCGCGAGGCGATCCTCCGCGCTGCTCGGTTCGTGACCGGGGCGATCGACGAGCCGCTCATGAATCCCGACTACGGCGGCGGCTACGACGTGCGAGGCTGGGGGTACGCCTACGGACTGCGTTTTCTCCTGCGGCTGCGTGCAAGCGGTCTGCTTGCCGACGACCCGGCGCTCTCTGCGCGGGTCGACGCGGCGACCCGCTTCTATCTCGAAGGGCTCGCGGCGATCGAGATTCCCGAGATCGGCGGGTGGAACTACGCCCGACGCGGGCCGCTGCACGAAGCAAGCCCGGCGGCGCCGTTCATGACCGCCCCGGTGCTGCGGGGCCTCGCAGAGGCCAAGGCCGCGGGTCTTGCCGTCGACGACGAACTGATGCGACGCGGGCTCGACTCGCTTGCGGCCAACCGCGGACCCGATGGCACCTACGAGTATTCGGGAGCGGGTGGACGCATCGATCCCGCTTCGCGCCCCGGCGCGATCGGCCGCATGGCCAGCGGCGACCTGGTGCTGGTCGAGGCCGGTCGCCTCGACGAGGAATCGCTGCGGCGATCGCTCGAGAGCTTCTTCGCCTACTGGAACGAACTGGAAGTGCGACGGCAGCAGAACGGCACCCACGTCGCGCCCTACGGCGTGGCGCCCTACTACTTCATGTACGCCCATGGCGCGGTCGGAGAGGCGATCGAACGGCTGCCGCCGAGGTGGCGTCCGGCAATGCGGCAGGCGCTCCTCGAGCGGCTGCGGCAGGTCCGAAGCGAAGAGGGCACCTGGAACGATCGCGTCTTCGAGCGGAGCGCGAACTACGGTACGGCGCTCGCGCTCGAAGCGCTGCTCGCGCCGCTCGGTCAGGCGCCGGCCACCTGGCCGGCCCTCGCGGCTGCGGCCGAGCCCGCCGAGGAGGCATCCCCATGAGAATCTGCGCGGTGATTCCCGCGGCCGGCGCGAGCCGCCGCTTCGGCCTCGGCGACAAGCTCGGGCAGGACCTCGGCGGTCGGGCGCTCCTGCTCCGCACCGTCGAACTCTTCACCAAGCGCGACGAGGTCTCGGCGATCGTGGTGGCCGGACCTGCCGACGAGGACGACTTCGAGCAGTTCCGCGAGCGCTACGGCGCCCAGCTGGGATTCCACGGGGTTCGGATCGTGCCCGGCGGACGCATCGAGCGCTGGGAGACGGTGAAGCTCGCCCTCGCGGCGGTGCCGGAGGACGCCACCCACATCGCGGTGCACGACGCGGCGCGGCCGGCTGCGAGCGACGAACTCATCGACCGGATCTTCGAGGCAGCCAAGGTGCACGACGCGGTGATTCCCGGTCTCACCGTCACCGCGACGGTGAAGCGAGTGAGCGAGGCCACCGTGACCGCCGCCGAGGACGATGCCCTCGCAAGCGCCATCCTCGGCGACGCCGGCAGCGAGGCGGTCTCGGCGCGGGTGGTCGAGGCGACCCTGCCTCGCGATCGGCTGGTGCTGGTGCAGACGCCGCAGGTCTTCGCGGCGGATCTCTTGCGACGGGCCTACGCCGAGATCGATCCCGCCGGGACCACCGACGACTCGAGCGTGGTCGAGCGACTCGGCGAGGCGGTGGTGGTGGTCGAGGGCGATCCCCGCAACATCAAGGTGACCACACCGGAGGATCTGGCGATGGTCCGCTCGCTGCTCGGAGCCCGTCCGCCTGCGGAGCGGCCGGCGCACAAGCGATTCTGAACTCAGGCGGCAACCCGCCGCGCATCCCTTCCCAGGAACCCTCCATGACTTGTGAGTCGAGCGTCTCGCCCACATCGCGCTCCCGCCGGATCACCTTCACGACCATCGTGCTCGCCGTCGCTTCGGCCTTCGCCTCGGCCGGGTGCTCGACCACCCTCTCGGCGAACGGCCCCGCGCCGATCGTCGTCGACAGCATCTGCACCTCGATGGTGGGCGATTGGCCGCAGGGCCGCTGCACCATGCTCAACGAGTCGCAGGCGATGTTCGAGTTCGCGCCGGCCTCGAATCCCGCTGCGGGGGTGCTGACCTTCGGGGTGCGGCCCCCCGGCGACTTCATCAAGGGCCGAATCGTGGAGGTGCGGGTGACGCCCTTCGACGACACCCCCGGCGTTCGCCGGAAGATCTCGGTGAAGGCGGGCGATGGGGCCCTGCTTCGCGGCGCGAAGGAGCGGATCGAGTCCGGACTCGAGCGCGACGGCCTCGCCGGGAGTGACGGCTGAACCCGCAGGCTTGGAGTTCGGGCCTCGCCGACCTCGCGTAGAGTGAGCCGGCGAAGGGAATCGCGCTCCGCATGGCCCGACGGAATCCGCTCGAACAACCGCTGCTGCCGCCCTCCGCGGGGCTGGGGATGTTTCATCGCCGGCTGCTGCTGCTTGCGGTGGCGTTCCTCGCGGTGCTGGTGGTGCTGACCTCGCAGACGGTGCGGCTCTCGGTGGTCGAGGGCGCAGAGCGGCTCGCCGAAGCGGAGCGACGGCTCGATCGCGCCGAGTTTCTGCCGACGATTCGCGGTTCGATCCTCGATCGCAAGGGCCGGGTGCTGGCGGCGGATCGTTCAAGCCGCGACCTCGAGGCCCAGTTCGAGTTCATCAGCGGAATCTGGGCGGTGCGCCGCGCCGGCGACGCGGCCCGACGGGCGGTGACCGAGCGCGGCGGGCGCAGTGCGTGGTCTGCCCTCGATGCCGAGGCGCGGCAGGCTGCGATTCTCGAGGCCTTGCCGGCCTGCGACGCGGAGGTGGAAGGGATCTGGGCGCAGGTGGCGGAAGCGGCGGGGGTCGACCGCCTCGTGCTGGAAGTCCGTCTCGACGAGATCCGCGGGTCGGTGCGACGCCAGGCCCTCGCGGTCTCCGATCGTCGCGCGGCCATCGAAGCGGAGCGCCTGGCCTCGGGCGATCTGGATCGCGCGCCGCCGCCGCAAGGACCGATTCGCGAAGAGCGTTCGCCGCATCTGGTGCTCGAGGGCCTCACGGCGGAAGCAGCGATCGAGCTCGAGCGCCTGGGGGCGGTTCATCCCGGCTCGATCATGGTGCGGCACTCGGTGAGTCGGGATCTGCCGTGGTCCTCCGCACGGGTGCGGGTCGATCGCAGCGGACTGCCCTCGCCGATTCGCGACGAGTCGCCGATCGAAGTCGCGGTGGAGGATCCGGTGGGCCTCGTCATCGGCGCCGTCGGCACCGAGGTCTGGCGCGAAGACCTCGAGCGCCGACCGCTTCGCGCCGGCGACGGCTCGATCGACCTTGGCGGCTATGCGGTGGATGAGGAACGAATCGGGCGTCGCGGCGTGGAGGCGGCCTTCGAGGATCGCCTGCGCGGCCGCCGCGGCCTGGTGCGGCGCAATCTCGGCAGCGGCGAGCTCGAGCGGATCGAGCCGACCCGCGGCGAGGACGTGGTGCTGAGCATCGATGCGGCGCTCGAGTCGCGGCTGGCGGCGCTCTTCGCGCCCGAGATCGGACTCGCGGTGCCTCAGCAATGGCACGCCGGTTGGAGCGGCGGCGAGCCCAATCCGCAGAAGCTGCCCGCCGACTGGGGTTCGCTCGACGGGGCGATCGTGGTGCTCGACGTCTCCAACGGCGAGATCCTCGCGGCGGTCTCGTCGCCGAGTCCGACTGGCGTCGAGGGGTGGCCGAGCTGGCGGCAGCGGGTGGCGAGTCCGATGGTGATGCGGGCCTTCGAAGGGGTCTACCCACCGGGTTCGATCCTGAAGCCGATCGTCTATGCCAGTGCGGTGGCGGCAGGGGTGCATCCTGCAGACGGCACCATCGAGTGCACCGGCCACTTCTTCGAGAACCTGCCCGAGGTCGCGCGATGCTGGATCTACCGCGAGCGCTACGGCCTCACCACCCACACCGCCGCGGTCGGCGGGCCGCTCGGCGTCGAGGAGGCGATTGCCCGCAGTTGCAACATCTACTTCTACGAACTCGCGCGGCGGCTCGGACCAGAGCAGATCGTCGCGTGGCTGCGGCGGTTCGGCCTCGATCGCCGCTTTGGAATCGGACTCGGTTGGAAGACCGAGGAGTCCGGAGCAGCGCGTCCGCGCGGTGAACACCGCGGGTTCCTTCCCGAGGGCGGGGAACTCGAGGCGATTCGCCGCGGCGGCGATCGGGTGACTCCGGTGCTGCTCGGGATCGGGCAGGGGCCGATCGCGTGGACGCCGTTGCAGGCTGCGAACGCCTACGCCACCCTTGCCCGTGGCGGCGTCGTGCTCGAGCCGACCCTGCTGCGGCAGGACTCGCGGCGAGCCCCCGACGATCGGCTGCCGCTCACCCGCGACTCGGTGTCTCGCGCGTTGACCGGTCTTCGCCGCGCCGTCTCCGATCCGGTGGGCACCGGACATCACCTCACCCTCGCCGATGGCGCTCGAGAAGCGCTGGTGAAGGTCCCGGGGGTGACGGTCTGGGGCAAGACCGGCACCGCGCAGGCGCCGCCCGTTCGCATCGATCGCGATGCCGACGGCGTCGTCGAGGACTCGCTCACCGATCTCGAGCACGCCTGGTTCGTGGGCTTGTGTGCAGAGTCAGGCGCACCCGCTCCCCGCTACGCGATCGCGGTGGTCCTCGAGAACGCCGGCAGCGGCGGCCGCGCCGCCGGGCCCATGGCGGCGGCGGTGATCCGGGCCCTGGTCGAAGAGGGCTATCTCCCCGATGCAACCGCCGAAGCGGAGGCCGCGCGGTGAGCCGCGTCGCGGAGATCGCATGGTCGGCGGCTGCGATCGACGAGCGCGGCGACGCGGGTCGGCGAACGCGGGTGCGCTGGCTCAACGCCGGCTGGATCGCCTGCCTCGCCGGTGGCCTCCTGACTGCCTTCGGCATTGCGGCGATCGGCATCACCAAGCCCGAACTCGTCCCGCGACAGGCGGCCTACGCGGTGGTGGGCGTGCTGGCGGCGCTGGTTGCGGCAGTACCGGACTACCGACGGTTGCGGCGCTTCACGCCGCTGCTCGCCGCGGCATGTCTCTTCCTGCTCGTCTTCGTGCTCGTGCCTGCGGTACCGGAGTGGCTCGTCCGTCCGCGCAACGGCGCCCGCCGCTGGATCAACCTCGGCATCACCGACCTGCAGCCCTCCGAGGTGACGAAGGTCGTCTACGTGCTGGCCGCCGCGGCGTGGCTTCGGATCGACGGCGGCCATCGCACTTTCTGGGGCTTCCTGAAGCCGCTGATTCTCACTGCGGTGCCGGTGGTGCTCATCCTGCGCGAACCGGATCTGGGCACCTCGCTGCTCTTCGTGCCCACGCTGCTTGCGATGCTTTGGACCGCCGGCGCCCGCAAGCGACACCTGCTCGCGCTGACCCTCATCGCGGCTGCGGCGGTCCCGGCCTCGTATCCCTTCCTCAAGCCGCACCAGAAGGCTCGCGTCGATGCCTTGGTGGCGCAGTTCGAGGGAGATCGCCGCTACGAACAGGACATCGGATACCAGTCGGCGCGGGCGATGGATCTCGTCGGCGCGGGCGGACTCGAGGGTCGCGGCGAGGATGCGGCGCTGCTGATCCGATTCAACCATCTCCCGGAAGCCCACAACGACATGGTCTTCGCGGTCATCGCCTGCCGTTGGGGCTTTCTCGGCGCCGCCGCGGTGCTCGCGGCGCTCTCGCTCTGCGTGGGTGGTTGTCTCGCGGTGGCGTGGGCGACCCGAGACCCCTACGGCCGCATGCTCGCGATCGGGCTCGGCACCATGATCGCCGGGCAGGCGATCGTGAACGTGGCGATGACGGTGGGCCTCGCGCCGGTCACCGGCATGACGCTGCCCTTCGTCTCCTTCGGCGGTTCGAGTCTGGTGGTCACCTGGCTGATGGTGGGATTGGTTCTCAACATCGCATTGCGACCGCCCGCCTCGTTGGCGCCGCGTCGAGTCTTCGAGTTTTCAGAGTCGGAGGAGGATCGATGACCGAACGCGGCGAGGCACATCCACCGCGGGCACCACGCGCGATCGTCGAGGCGACGCCGCCTCCGGCGGAGTTTCTCGCCGAGGCCGCTGCCCTCGGGGTCGAACTCGAGCCCGGCGACCTCGAGCGGCTGCACGCCTACCTCAAGCTCCTCTTTGCGGCGAACGCGACCATGAACCTCACCGCGATCCGCGACCCGGACGAGGCGTGGACGCGGCATGTGCTCGATGCGCTGTCGTTGGTCGGGCCGGTCGCCTCCGCCGAGGCGTCGAGCGGGCGGCTGCGGGTGCTCGACCTGGGAAGCGGCGGGGGCGTGCCGGGGCTGGTGCTTGCCTGCGTGATGCCGCAGGTCGAGTTCACCCTCGTCGAAGCGACCGGCAAGAAGGCCCGCTTCCTCGACGCGACCGCATCGGCGCTCGGGCTTGCGAATGTCGAGGTCCTCGCCGATCGGGCGGAGACGCTCGGCCACGATCCGTGGATTCGCGCATCGCGCGATGTCGTGGTCGCGCGGGCGGTGGGGCCGCTGCGGGTGCTGGTCGAACTGGCGATTCCGCTGCTGCGGGTGGGCGGCACCATGCTCGCGGTCAAGGGAGCGCGGGCCGCCGACGAGATCACGGAGGCCAAGCGAGCCCTGCACATGCTGCACGCGGGCGTGGTCGATTCTCTGCGCACCCCGACCGGCACCATCGTCGTGGTGGAGAAGAACCGCGAGACCCCCAAGGCCTATCCGCGATCGCTCGGAACTCCGGCGCATCAGCCGTTGTAGTTCGCTCGCGGCGGGCGGAGTCTTCCGCAACGCGCGATCCGAGCTTCACCCGAAGACGACCTGGATCGAGCCCCGCCGCTCGTCGGGCCGGGCCAATTTGCTCAGACCCGGATCTTCGCCCAGCCTCCGTGCAGGAAGCGTCCGAGGAAGAGCGAGCCGCGGACCACCAGTTCCCCGCAGAGACCCATCCAGATGCCAGCGAGCCCGTAGCCGAGGTGCACTCCGAGATACCAGGCCAGCGGCAGCCGCAGCCCGTAGCTCGAGAGCACCGTGATCGCGAGCACCGCGCGGGTGTCGCCGACCCCCCGCAGCGCCTGGCGCACCACCATCACCAGGGCGAAGAAGATCTGCACCAGACCGCAGATGAAGAGGAGCTTCGGCACCTCTTCCAGATGCACCGGCTGGTCGCTGATCACCGCGGTGAGGGGGCGGCCGAAGAACATGAACCCGCCGCCGACGAGGCTCATGAACCCGCAGGCGACGAGCGTGCACACCACGATCGCGCGTCGAGCCATCTGGGGGTTGCCCGCACCGAGGTACTGCCCGGCGAGCGCGCCGGCTGCGGTGCCCATCGCGAAGCCGGGCAGGAAGCTGAAGGCCTCCCACTGCACCGCGATGGTGTGGGCGCCGACGAGTCCCTCGCGGGGAATCCCGTCGATCCCCTCGGTGAGGGCGATGACGCCGATGAAGCCGAGGACGAAGAGGTTCACGCCCCACATCGCCACGCCCTCGAGGAAGTTGGGGATGCCGATGCGGATCACCCGCCACGACATCGATCGCTCGGGCTTGAGCGCAAGGCGGCTCACCTTGAGATCCTTGACTCCGCGGAGCAGGACCGCGGCGGTCGCGACCCCGCCCACCGCATAGGCGATGGCGGTGCCGCCGGCGATGCCGATCACGCCGTACTGCGAAGGGTCGATGGGAAGCCACGCGGGAAGGCGTGTTCCGAAGGTGCGAAGCTCGACTCCCGAGAGCGCGATCGAGCAGATCACGTTGACCAGGTTGATGAGCACCGCGATGACCGCCGGCTTGACGGTGTCGCCGGCGCCGTGCAGGGCCATCGAGCCCACCATCATCACGCCGCAGAGCGGCATGGAGAGGGCGAGGATCTGCGCATACTGCACGCAGTAGGTGGTGGCGTCGGCGGAGAGGCCGCAGGCGCGGGCGAGCGGTGCGGCGGCGACGGCCATCGCGATTCCCACCACGAAGCCCCAGAGAAATCCCAGCGCCAACGCCTGTCCGGCGGCGCGTTCCGCCTCGGGCAGATCACCGCGTCCCATGGCGCGGGCGATGATCGCCTGTCCGCCGATGCCGAGCCCGCTCATCGCGATCGCGATGAACCACCCGACGAAGGAGCCGATGCCGATCGCATCCATCGCCGGCGCCACCATCGAGTTGGGGAGGCTCCCCGAGATCACCTTGTCGATCAGTCCGACCAGCGCGGTCAGGGTCTGCTGCAGCAGGACCGGCGCCGCCAGCACCACGATCGCGGCGGGCAGGGTCTTGCCCGCGAGCCGGCCGGCGCGGATCTGGCCCTTCGCGTCGGGATTGGCCTCCTGCTCCTCGAGGACGAGCAGCGGATCGAGCGGCGCATCGGCGTTGGCTGCGAAGTCGGTGCGAATCGGCGACGGGTTCGCGTCGTGCGACGAGCCGTAGGGCTCGCGCGGCGGAGAGGTTTCGTCGTCCGAGGCCAAGTCGGGATTCTACGAGCCGCCGACCCGAATCTTCGCCTCGGTGGCGAAGGTCGCGAGCGTTCCGTCGAGATCCTGGGGCGAGGCTGCGGCCATCCACGAGACCGCTTCCTCGAGCCCGACGCGGCGCACGATCGCGGCGAGGGGATCGACGCTGCGACGGCGAAGCAGTTCCAGTCCGTCGCTGCTTCGCCCCGCCGGGGCGCCGAGCACCGAGAGTTCGAGCGCCGCGATGGCGCGAAGCACCGCGGCCGGCACCGCGTCCCACGCCTCGGCCGCGAGGGCGATCTGGCCGCGGGGGCGAATCATGCCGACGGAGGCTTCAAGCGAAGCGGCAGAGACCGAGGCGTCGACCACGGCATCCTGATCGTGGCGCCTTCCGGCGTCTCCGACGGGCCGGTGCGGCAGGCCGAGTTGCGCCGCGGCGGCGGTGGTGGCGGGATCGTCGGAGAGCAGGCGAGTCCGGGGATGCCGCAACCGCAGCGCGAGGCTTGCGCACAAGGCCGCGACACCGTGGCCGATCACCGTGATCAGGCTCGATTCGGCCAGCCCGAGCCGGCGGCCAAGCAGGATTCCGCGGCCCAGCGGTGCTGCGAAACACGCATGGTCGTCATCGACCGCTTCGGGAATTGCCACCAGTCGAGAGGGGGCGACCGCGATGACTTCGGCCAACGCGCCATCCAAGGCGTCGACGCCGGCCACGCTTCGATGGGGGCACCCCGTGCCAAGGCCGGCGAGGCACGAAGGGCACTCGCCGCAGGGCAACTCCGGATCGGCGAGCACGCGGGTGCCCGCGGCGACCGGACCGCCGCCGGCATCCTCGACGACGCCGGCGAACCAGCGCCCCGGAATCCCCGAGAAGCCGCGGCGACGGTGGAAGTCGAGGTGGTCTTCGCTGCCGAGCAGCACCCGCCGCACGCGGATCAAGGCCACGCCCGCCGTTCGCGCCGGCGCCGCGGTTTCGTGCACGTTGATCCGATCCCGCTCGACTCGCGCAGACCTCACGGCGTCTCGCCGTCGCCGATGTTCCCGAAGGGGTCGGTCGAGTACGTGGTGGTGAGGCCTTGCTCATCCATGCCGCGAGGGGGTGCGGGCACCTCGAACTTGAACGACTTCCAAAAGGCGAGCCGTTCGAGCAGTCCGATCTTGCGGGTGAAGGTCGGATAGAAGTAGACCTCTTCGCCGGCGAACGGCTTGCCGGTCGACTCGTACCAGGCCAGCCAGGTCTGGCGGTCGATGCCGAAGTCCTCGCCGGTCAATACCCGCAGGCTGTCGGCGGCTGCGAGGTTGACGACCAGTTCGCGGGCATCCAACGCCAGGCACAGCGCCTGGAAGGAGCGGTCGCCGGGATACTGGGCGAGCGCGATGGCGAGTTCGACGCGAACTCCGGGTTCCTCGCCCTCGTCGACGAGGCGGATCCAGAGGCGGTCTGCGACCGCGGGATCGTGCAGTCGCTGCAGAGCCTGCGCCGCCGCGGTCCGCACCAGCGGCGAGGGACTGCCGAGGTAGTCGGCGATGCGACCGGTATCGCTGGGTTCGCCCCAGCGGCCCAAGGCCTGGATCGCGGTCGCCTTCACCAGCGGATCGGTCGGCTCCTCGACATAGAGGCGGTAGAGCCTGACGTAGGGATCCTCGCCGCCCCAAGGCGCGTTGGAGAGCAGCGAGAGCCCGCGGCGCTGGTTCTCGGGATCATTGAGATCGCTCGCCCAGGTCGCAGCCTCCGCAGGCGTCGGGGGGTTGAGGTCTGCGAAGGCTCCGTCGAGATCCGACTGCAGGGTGTCGCATCCGGCAAGCAGCACCGCGGCGGCCGCGGGCCAGCAGATCGCGCGCAACCACTCGAGCATGCGTCGCGCCGCCATCGCCCGGGGTCCGCCGGAGCGTCGTTCGTTCAAGGCCGGTCGTTGATTCGCCATCCGCTGCGTCAGGCCATCTCGCGATCCGATCGCGTCGTCGCCGCCGTCCGGAGCCGCGACGAGGGATACTCTACCGATCCGCGTCGCGCGAGGCCGACGCGGGACTCGGCTCGGGCAACTCGTCCCGAGTGGGCACCCGCCTCGGGAGCGTTCGATGCGCCGAGTTCCGACCATCCAAGCCGTGCCGCTCGGCGAGACCGAGACCAACGCCTACCTCGTCAGTGGCGCCGACGGCGATCCGAACGGCTGCTGGATCGTCGATCCGGGCGTCGGTCCGGCGCGGTTGGTCGCGGAGGTTCGCCGCCAGAATCTCGAGCCGCGGGCGATTCTCCTGACCCACGCGCACTACGACCACATCGGCGGCGTCGATGCGGTCGAGGCGGCCCTGGGTCGACTTCCCATCCACCTTCATGCGTGTGAACGAGACTTCTGCAGCGGGCCGGTCCTGAACCTCTCGGCGTTCGGCGGCCGTCCCGTCACCTGTCGCGAGCCCGACCACGAGCTCGTCGAGGGGCAGTGGCTCGAACTGGGAACGAGCCGCTGGAAGGTGCTGCACACCCCCGGGCACAGTCCCGGCTCGGTCTGCCTGCTCGACGCGGAGGCCGGCCTCGCGCTCGTCGGCGACCTCATCTTCGCCGGCAGCATCGGCCGCACCGTCTTTCCCACCTCCGATCTTGCCGCGATGGCGGAGTCGCTCGAGCGGATCCAGCGCGAGTTCGCCGACGAGACCATCCTGCATCCCGGCCACGGACCTTCGACCACCATGGGGATCGAACGTCGCCGCAATCCCTTCCTGCAACCGGGAGCCCTGCGATGAGCGGCGCTCCGCCGCGGTTGCTGCGGCTTGGCCACAGCCCGGATCCCGACGACGCCTTCATGTGGTGGCCGCTGCTTGCCCGCGACGGCAAGCCAGCCGCGGTGGCCGATCCCCGCTTCCGTTTCGAGTGCGTTCCGCTCGACATCGAGTCGCTCAATCGCCGCGCCGAGACCGCCTCGGCCTCGGAGCGGCTCGAGGTCACCGCCATCAGTTGCGCCGCCTATCCCCGCGTCGCCGATCGCTATCTGCTGACTGCCTGCGGCAGCAGCGTCGGCGAGGGGTACGGACCCAAGCTCGTCGCAAAGGCCGGGCGAACCTTCGACTCGCTCTCCGGAGCCGCCATCGCGATCCCGGGCCGCCGAACCACCGCGTTCGTCACCGCGAGCCTGCTGCTCGGTGCCGGTCGTTTCAAGGCGGTCGAGATCGAGTTCGACCGCATCGAGCAGGCGGTGGCCGCAGGCGAGGTCGACGCGGGAGTCGTCATTCACGAAGGGCAACTGACCTACGCGCGGCACGGGCTGTCGCTGCTTTCGGATCTCGGCGCCTGGTGGCGGGAGCAGACGGGGTTGCCGCTGCCCCTCGGGGCCAACGCGGTCGCCCGCGATCTGGTCGAAGAGCTCGGCGCGGACGCCGCTGCCGACCTTGCGGGACTGCTCCGCCGCAGCGTCGAACATGCCCTCGAGCATCGCGAGGAGTCGATTCGACATGCCTTGGGCTTCGCCCGCGGGCTCGAGCGGGAGCTCGCCGACCGATTCGTCGATCTCTACGTGAACCGGTGGACGCTCGACTACGGCGAGGTCGGGCGCCGCGCGGTGGCGAAGCTGCTTGGCGAGGCGGCGCAGGCGGGGCTGGTGCCGGCGCTCGAGGCGGTCGAGTTCCTCGGCCCCGACGGCGTGGCCACCGAAGCGGTGGCGGTCACGAGCGGGTGAGCCTCGGGGCCACCGATATACTCGCCGACTCCGCCGAGGGAACCTGCGTCGCCGTCTCGAGGATTCGTCCAGCGCCATGTCCCAGGCCGTTCCGCCCATGACCGAGCACGGATACGCGGCGCCGACGGTGCGGCAGTTCGGGGTCTTCCTCGACAACAAGGTCGGCAAGCTCCTCGAACTGCTGCAGTCCTTCGAGGAGAGCGAAGTGGTCAAGGTGCGGGCGATCTCGGTGCTCGACAGCTCCGACCACGCGGTGGTGCGGCTCATCTGCGACAACGCGGACGCAGCGCGGCACCTGCTCCGCAAGAAGCAGTTCAGCTTCTCCGAGGTCGACCTGCTCATCGTCGAACTCGACGAGAACCGCACCTTGACCTCGGTCTGCCTCTACCTGCTCGGCGGCGAACTCAACATCCGCTTCGCCTATCCCATCCTGCCCTCTCCGCGAATCGAAGGGGCGGTGGCGCTGGCGGTCGACGACATCACCCTTGCGGGGCAGATTCTTCGGCGCAAGGGCTTCCGCCTGCTCGCCGAGGAAGACCTCGCCTGACCTCGGCGCTCAGGCGGAGGATCCGGCGTCGGGTCGGCTCTCGATGACCTGCTTGCTCTCGGGGTCGTAGCGGTAGAGGGTGCCCGGCTGCTCGTCGCGGCAGTGCTTGTGGCTGCCGTCGCAGAACGGCGGATTGCCGGTGAGTCCGCAGGCACAGATGAAGACGGGCTTCTCCTGCGGGTCGATTCGGATGGGGCCGGTCGCTTCGGCGCGGACAAGTCTGGCCATCGATCATGGTCTCCGGGATGGGCGGCTCAGCCGCCGGCGGATTCGGAAGTGGAGGAATCGCTCGTCGACGAATCGGCGTCGGCGGCGGATTCGCTTGTCGTCGGAGTTGCGGGCGGGGTGACGCCGAGCTTCACCGGCTTGTACTCGTGGTCGCGCTTGCGCAGGACCGAGGCGGAGGTGACAAGGTCGTCGCCCTTCAAGGCTCGAGCGGTGGACTCGCCTTCGAGCACGCGGCCGAACACGGTGTACTCCTCGTCGAGATGCGAGGTGGGCACCACGGTGATGTAGAACTGGCTGCCGGCGCTGTTGGGCTTGGCCTTGCCGGCCCGGTCGGGATCGCCCGGCTTGGCCATCGCGAGCCGGCCGGCGAAGTGCTTGCGCTTGTCGGTGCGGCTGCTCTCGTCTGGAATGGTGTACCCGGGGCCGCCTTGGCCAGCGACGCCGCTGGCGCCGTCGCGGGTGTTGGGATCGCCGCCCTGGGCCATGAACCCGGGAATGACACGGTGGAAGCGGGTGCCGTCGTAGAAGCCGCTCTCGACGAGTTCGATGAAGTTGGCGACGGTGTACGGGGCCTGGTCTTCGAAGAGTTCGAGCACGATCTCGCCCCGCGGCGTCTCCAATCGCACCCGCGGCAGGTCGTTCTTCTCGGCTTCGGCTGCGAGCAACGCGGCCTCGGCCTCCCACGCGGTCTCGAGCGTCTCGAGCTGCAGCCGCAGCGCCGTGGCCTGCGAGGCCAGCCGGGTCGCATCGACGCCCTCGGTGGGCATCGCAGCGAGTGCCGCGAGGGCATCGGCGAATCGGTTCAGGTTCATCAACACCCGCGCTCGCTCGAGCATGGCATCGATGTTGGAAGCAAGGCTCTCGGCTTCGAGCACCTCGAGGGCGGCATCCCAGCGGTTGGCGGTCACCCGGGCCTGCGCCCACCTTCGAAGGATGGCAGTGTTGCCGGGGGCGCGATCGACGAGGGACTCGAACGCTGCGTCGACCCGCTCGTCCTCGCCGAGCCAGAGGGCGATCTGCAGGTCGAGCACGACGGGTCGGGCGTCAGCGGGGTGCTCGTTGGCGAAGGCATCGAGCCGGCTCCGCAGCGCGAGCAGCTCCGCACGTTCCGCCTCGCCGACGCCGCGGCGGCTGCTCAGGTAGCGGTAGAGCTGATCGAACTCCTGCTTGAGCGGATCGAAGGCGTCCGGTGCCGAGGCGGTGGCGTCGGCCTGGGTTTCCTGGGCCATCGCCGCAGGCGCGGCCGGCAACGCGAGGACGGTGGTTGCGATGAGGAGCGTGCTGAGGTTCATCGAAGACTCCGGGCGGTTGGCCGCTTCAGGCCGGGTAGGTGCAGCAGGTGCGATCGGTTTCCCACACCGTCACGCTTCGCAGGGTTCCGCCGCAGGAGGCGATCGGATCCACGAGAAGGCGGTAACTCACCGCGGCGATGTGTTCGACCGAAGGGTTCAGCGTACGGAATTCCGGCACGTCGAGGTTGAGGTGGCGGTGATCAAACCGCTCGATCACGGTCCGGCCGACCACCTGCTCGACCGCCGCGAAGTCGCACCGCGGCGGATTCCCGCCGACCGGGACCTCCACGCAGGTCTCGAGTCGGTAGTTGTGGCCGTGCCCGTTGGGATTGTTGCACTTGCCGAAGGCGGCCCGGTTGGCCGCCTCGTCGAGGTCGGGGCAGTGGAGGCGGTGGGAGGCGGCAAACTCGAATCGCTGCCGCAAGAGAAGGTGTTCGGACGGGGGGGGTGGGGGACTCATGGCCCGGCTCCCGGAGGTCGCGGTGGGGTGGCTGGTGCGGAGGCGGCATTCGAGGACGTGAAAGGGAGTCACGGCGAGGCCGATCTTGGCGACCGATACCGGCAGGGACTCGGAGAGGTCGCGGGTGATTCTCATGAGCACGGTGGCAAGGTCGCCATCGCGGTTGCTGAAAGCAGTTTCGAGGTGCGGCATCGCGACCTGGCGAACCGCCGCGTCGAGATCCTGGATGCCGATGAGGTATCCCGTCTGCGGGCTTGGACTTCCGGCGACTTCGACATCGAGTTCGAAGCACGCGACGAGACTCGGAGGTGCGGGCATCCCCCCGAAACCGCTATGCGGCGGCATCGCGCTCGCTCCGCCCACCCAGATCCGCACTGTTCGCTGCAATCGACAGCTGCGGCGCGAGTCGCTCGGCGGTGCTTGAACCTCAAGAGCCATGCGTCCGAGCGTATCGCCGTCAGCGAGCACGTGGCTCGGTTGCATATGCGACGAGGATTTCAGTCGCGCGTCGGAACAGCTCAGGTAGAACACCTCATCCGGCGTCCCGAACTCGGGTTTTGAATTCTGGGACCTCCTCTCCGGCGTTCGAACTCGCGATTCCTACGAGTGACAGAAAATGTCAGCCATTTTTCGTCCGCGGCGGGCCACCCTCTTGTTTTTGCTGACGTCGCGCCTACACTCCTTTGATCACTCGCCCCCGGAAGGGCTCGGCAGCTGGCTTCGGTCGCTGCCGGGCCTTTTTTCTTGCCTGCGACGTCGGACTCCGATGCCCGAACGCTCCCTGCTGCTGACGGTGTCATTCGGCGTGCTGCTGGCGATGGTGGGGTCTTCGTGTGTGACGAGCCCACGTCAGTCCACGGCGGAATCGCCGCCGCAGCCGGCAGCGGTTCCCCACGCGAACGAACTTGGCGGCGAGACGGCTCGGCAGTCGTCTTCTCCGCAGCCGCTCGTGGCTGAGGCGGTCGAGAAGCCGACGCCCGTCGTTCGGCTCGCGCCAGGTCTCGAAGTTGATCTTGCCGGTCGCGAGGTTCGCGTCGCGGCGCAGGCGGCGCTCGACGAGGGCTGGTTGGAGCAGGCGGTCTGCCTTGCGGGCACGCGTGAGCACGAGTCGCTGCTGGTGGTCGAGACCTCGCCGAGGCTCGTCCATGCAGCGCTCCTTCTGCTTGGACTCGAGCCCGGGGCTCCCGGCGGGTGGCGCCTCGAGCCAGACGGCACCACGCTCATCCGCGAGGCTCCGCGGGGTGCAGGCCTCGAACTGCTGGTCCGACGGGAGGGTGCGGCGGACGAGCCGTTGACCTCGTGGGCGACCACCGCAGAGGGCGAACGATTGCCGGAGCAGCCGTGGGTCTTCGCCGGTTCGGTGCTCGACGTGGGACGGGATGGCGAGGAGATCTACCGGGCGGAGTTCAGCGGATCGGTGGCGGGGCTGGTGACCTTCGGCGACGAGGTCATCGCCTTCGAATCGGTTCATTCGGACCAGGTCGACCTCGAGCCGGCGCCGTTTCGGGTCCGCGCGGGGACGCCGCCCACGCCGGGCACGCCGGTCACCTTGGTCATTCGCCCGCGTCGCTGACCTCGACCCCGCGAAGCCGCAGCACCGCGAGCGCCTCGCCGGCACCGCGGCCGTTTCGGCTTGTTCGCATCGACTCGCCATCGACACGGCTTCGACGGGGCCGCGAATCGGCTTCCGCGGCGTGCAGGGCGAGGGTGGCGACGGTCTCGAGCGGCCGATCGCAGCGGGTGGCGCCGCAGAGCGCAATGGCGATGGCGTCGGCGACGTCGGCCGGCTCGGGCAGCCGAGCGAGACCGCAGGCCCGCATCACCGCAGTCTGCATCTGCCGCTTCGAGGCCTGCCCGTGGCCGGTGAGCGACTTCTTGATTTCCGCGGGGCTGAACTCGTCGACGGCGATCTCGGCGGTCGCCGCGGTGAGCAGGATCACGCCGCGAGCGTGGCCCATCTGCACGGCGCTGCGGACATGGCGGCGATGCACGAAGACCTGTTCCACCGCGACCCGCCGCGGCGCGAACTCGGCGACCACCGCGGAAAGGTCTTCGTGCAGCCTTCGCAGCCGCTCGGCGAGGTCTTCGCCGCGACCCGGTCGGATCGCGCCGGCTTCGATCACCCGGGGATCACGGCCGGCGTCTGACTCGACCACCGCGTAGCCGGTGATGCCGAGGCCTGGATCGACGCCGAGGATTCTGTGCACCGAGGACTCCTTTCCTTCGGGTCTTCACGCCGCCGTCAATCTCCATCGGCGATCGGTGTCGGTCGCGCTTGGGAAGCCGCGAACCAGGCGCTCGCATCGCGGGCGAGGGTCTCGTCGCCGGGCCGACGCGAGGTTCGCTTGCCGGCGCCGCCGCCGGGCTCGTCGCGCTCGATGAGGCCGTCCCGCAGCCGAACCACGCGCTCGCAGCGGGCGGCGATGCGCTCGTCGTGGGTGACCATGATGATGGTGAGGCCGCTCGCGTGCAGTTCGTCGATGAGGCCGAGGATCGCGAAGCCGGTGCTCGAGTCGAGGTTGCCGGTGGGTTCGTCGGCCATGAGCACCGCGGGACTCGTCACCAGCGCGCGGGCGATCGCCACTCGCTGCTGCTGGCCGCCGCTGAGTTCGCCTGGCCGGTGGGAGGTGCGATCGGAGAGCCCCACCCGATCGAGCATCGCGAGGGCCCGCTCGCGGCGGATCGAACGGTGGATGTCCTGATAGAAGAGCGGCACCTCGACGTTCTCGACGACGGTCAGTTCCGGGATCAGGTTGAAGGCCTGGAAGACGAAGCCGATGCGGCGGCCGCGAATGCGGCTGAGGTGGTGGTCGTCGAGGTCGGCGACCTCCTCGCCATCGAGCCGGTAGCCGCCGGCGGTGGGGCGGTCGAGGCAGCCGAGGATGTTCATCAAGGTCGACTTGCCCGACCCGGAGGCCCCCATGATGGCGACGTACTCGCCGGACTCGATCCGCAGATCGATGCCGCGGAGGGCCTCGACGAGAATGCTGCCATCGGGACGCAGGTAGGCCTTGCGGATACCGGTGAGTTCGGCGGCGGCGGGAAGCGGGGACGGCGGGGACATGGCTCTCGAGGGGGGCGGCGTCGCATAACCCCGAATCCGTGGGGTCGCGCTCGAACCTTTGCGGTCTATTACGGTACCAACCGGGATGCATGAGTCCGCCTGCGAGCCCGTCATCGTTCCGACCTTTCGATCCGCCGATGCCGCGGAACTTGGGCGGGTGGTTGCCAAGGCCGGACCGAACTCGTCCCGCGGACCTTGGCGACCCGATGACCCTTCGACTTCGATCGACCCACGAGTGAGGACCGACATGAACCGAACCACCTTCGCCCTTCGCTCCGGCCACGCCGCCTTCGCGGCGACCCTGCTGGCCTCGCTGGTCTTCTCTCCGGCGACGCTCGCGATCGGTGGAGACGAGGATCTCTCCGCGTGGTCGACGCGAGTCTGGGATGCGGCGATGGAAGGCCAGGTCGAGCAGGTCGAGCGGTTGCTCGGCGAGGTGCCGGCGGCGGACAGCCCGGTCGCCAGCGAGTTCCGCGACTTCGTCGCGAGCCGCAACCAGCACGCCACCGCCTCCGACGAAGCCCGCCGCGTCGCCCGCGACGAGGCGATGGCCGAGCTCACCGCGGACCTCGCCGAGAACGAACTGACCAAGGCCCTCACCGCGGCGGTTCGCGTGCAGACCCTCTCCGACGACTGGGCGGAAGCGCTCGACCAGGCCGAGGTGCTCGATCTGGTGCAGCGTGCCGAGAAGGCCCGCGGCACCGCCGAAGCCGACGGCGACTGGCTGCTCGCGCAGGAGATCCTCTTCCGCCTGCGAACCCTGCATGAAGACGTCGGCCGCAGCGAGGACTACCTCCGATACCACCGTGCCCTCGAGCAGGTGAATCGGCGGATCGGACTGCTCGCGCAGTACGCACCCCGCGCCCTCTACGACCTGCGGCTCGCCCAGGCCAAGCGGATCGCGCCCGACGAGACCTTCCCCGAGTTCAATCCCGCGTTCGCGGAGGACTGGAAGGAGCAGGTCCGCGGCATCAGCCAGCCGATGCTCGCGGCTTCACTGCGCACGATCGCCACCCAGCACATCGCCAACGTCGGTTGGCGGCCGCTGCTCGAGGGCGGGATCGAGGCCCTCGAGATCCTCGCATCGACCTCTGCGCTGGGAGAGTCGTTCCCGGGACTCGCCGACGCCGACAAGGCCGCGGCGTTCCGGCAGACCTGCGACCAGTGCGAAACCCTGCTCGCCGCAGTGGCGGATGGCGACCTCGGTCGCCGACACGCCTCGCGCATCATCGGCGAGATTCAGTTGGCCAACCAACGGACCCTCGAGCTCCCCGAAGCAGTGCTCTTCCGAGAGTTCGGCGACGGCGCCACCGAGCAGCTGGCCCGGCGCTTCGAGGATCAGTACACCGAGATCATCTGGCCCGAGCGCTACCGCCGCTTCCAGCAGCAGGTCGAAGGCAGCTTCGTCGGCGTGGGAATCCTCATCCGCCACGACGAGAAGCGAGAGATCGTGGTGGTGAACCCCCTCGAGGGCTCGCCGGCCTGGCGTGGTGGCGTGGAGCCCGACGATCGCATCATCGAAGTCGATGGCGTCTCGACGGTCGGCTGGAGCACCAATCGCGCCGTCGACGAGATCACCGGTCCCGCGGGGCGGCCGGTGGAGTTGACCCTGCGCCGTGAAGGGGCCGAGGAGCCGGTCAAGATCAGCCTGATTCGCGAGCCCATCAAGATGCGCTCTGTCAACGGCTGGTGGAAGAAGGGGCTCGACGAGCACGGCGATCCCGATTGGGATTGGTGGCTCGATCGCGCGGCCGGGATCGGATACGTCCGCCTGACCTCCTTCAACGACGACAGCTTCAGCGACTTCATCGACGCGGTGAAGGCGATGCGGGCCGAGGGCAACCTTCGCGGCCTGGTGCTGGACCTGCGCCACAATCCCGGTGGCCTGCTCAAGAGCGCCGTCGACTTCACCAACCTCTACGTCGATCACGGCGTCATCGTGACCGGCGAAGATCGCCGCGGCAACGAGTCGATGCGCATCGACGCGCAGCGAAACCGCTCCGTGCTCGCGGGCCTTCCCACCGTGGTGCTGGTGAATCAGGGTTCCGCCAGCGCCAGCGAGATCGTGGCCGGTGCGCTGCAGGCCCACGGTGCGGCGCTCGTTCTCGGCGACCGCAGCTTCGGCAAGGGCAGCGTGCAGGAGGTGCACGACCTCTCCGATCGCCAGTCGCCGGCGATGCTCAAGATCACCACCCAGCTCTACCGGCTCCCCGCCTCCGAAGGCGAGGAGAAGGGCCGCCTCGTGCACAAGCAGCCCGGCGCCGAGGACTGGGGCGTCAATCCAGACATGGTCGTCAAGATGACCCCGTCGCAGATCGAGAAGGCCCTCACCCTGCGCGACCGCGCCGACCGCATCGCCGAGGTCGATGATGCCGAGGGCGAGCCGCGGCCGGAGATTGCGGCGCTGGTCGAGGAGGGGCTCGACCCGCAGCTCGAGATGGCGCTGCTGGTCCTGAAGGCGAGAGTGCTCGCCGACCTCGAGCAGGCCGCCGAGCCCGCGATCGCGGTGCGGGGCGGCTGATTCCGCTCGGTCGAGCGGGACACCCTTCTCGCCGGCCGCTCCCGACCGGCCGCCAAACTGCCTCTCGGGCATAGCGTGGCGGTCGGAGGCTCCCTATATTGCGTGGCTCGGCCCGGATCGGAGGCCGACGGCCGTCGACCCCTTCGATCGCCGTCGGGCCGTTGCCCCGGTTGGCCCGATCACGATGACCAAGACCATTCCGACCATCTCGTCCACCTCGATCCGGAGTCACGGCGGGGCTCGCGCCAGCCGTTCGCTCCCCGCCGGAGTGCCGCCGGACACCATCGTCAAGTGGTTCCGCGACATGCTCCTCATCCGGGAGTTCGAGGTGCGGACGATGCAGGCCTACCAGGAGAAGAAGATCGGCGGCTTCTGCCACGTCTACATCGGGCAGGAGGCGGTCGCGGTGGGCTGCACCGCGGCCATTCGCCCTGACGACCCCATGATCACCGCCTACCGCGACCACGGGCACGCCCTCGCCCGCGGCATGTCGTCGCGGCACTGCATGGCGGAGATGTTCGGGAAGATCGGCGGCTGCGCGAAGGGCAAGGGCGGGTCGATGCACATGTTCGACCGTGCCAACAACCTCTTTGGCGGTCACGGCATCGTCGGCGCCCAGACCGCGGTCGGCACGGGACTCGCCTTCGCGACCAAGTACGAGGACGAGGTGATCAACGGCGGCCGCTCCGATCGGGTCACCCTGTGCTTCCTCGGTGATGGGGCGCTCAATCAGGGCGTGCTGCACGAGGCGATGAACCTCGCGGGGCTCTTCGATCTGCCGGTGATCTTCGTGGTCGAGAACAACGGCTACTCGATGGGCACCGCGATCGAACGCGGCACCACCATGGCCCACGACCTCTCGGTCAAGGCCGCCGCCTACGGCTTCGACGCGATCGAGGTCGACGGCATGGATCTCATCGCGGTCTACGAGGACATGAAGGCCTTCTGCGACTCCTGCCGCGCCGCAAGCCGGCCCGGCTTCGTCGACATGAAGACCTACCGGTACAAGGGCCACTCGATGAGCGACCCCCGCAAGTACCGCACCCGCGAGGAGGAAGAGCACTTCGAGTCCGGCGACCCCATCGGCAAGCTGCGCGATGTGCTGCTCTCGGCCGGCGTGCTCGACGAGGCCGCGGTCGCCGCGATGCAGAAGGAGGTTCGGGCGGAGGTGAAGGACGCCTTGCAGTGGTCGGAGGAGTCGCCGGCGCCGGGCATCGACGAGCTGTATCACGACGTCTACGTCGAGCGCTGGGGTCCCTACACCGGCACCAGCCTGCCGGAGATGCTGCGGGAGGAGAAGCGATGAGCGCCACTGCGGTGCGCGAGATCGAGTTCCGCGACGCCCTCCGCGAGGCGATGAGCGAGGAGATGCGTCGCGACCCCAAGGTCTTCCTGTTGGGCGAGGAGGTCGCCGAGTACGACGGCGCCTACAAGGTCAGCAAGGGAATGCTCGCCGAGTTCGGTCCCCGTCGCATCATCGACACTCCCATCTCCGAGAACGGCTTCGCCGGGCTCGGCATCGGCGCTGCGATGATGGGCCTGCGTCCGATCGTCGAGTTCATGAGCTGGTCCTTCAGCCTCGTGGCCGCCGACCAGATCCTCAACAACGCGCCGAAGATGCTCTACATGTCGGGCGGTCAGTTCGGCTGCCCCATCGTCTTCCGCGGCAACGACGGCGCTGGCGGCCAGCTTGGTTCGACCCACAGCTGGTGCGTGGAGAGCCTCTACGCCAACGTGCCCGGCCTCAAGATGGCGATTCCCTCGAATCCCTACGACGCCAAGGGCCTGCTCAAGACCGCGATCCGCGACGCCGATCCGGTCTTCTTCCTCGAGAGCGAGCGGATGCTCTCGATGAAGGGCGAGGTGCCGGAAGAGGAGTACCTGATTCCCTTCGGCCAGGCGGCCATTCGCCGAACCGGCGAGGACTGCACCATCGTCTCCTTCGGACGCCCGGTGCACTTCGCCATGGAGGCCGCGGAGACCCTCGCCGCAGAGGACGGCATCGAGTGCGAGGTGATCGACGGCCGCACCATCCGCCCGCTCGACCTCGACACCATCGTCGCAAGCGTCCGCAAGACCAACCGCTGCGTGGTGGTCGACCAGTCGTGGTCGTTCGCCTCGGTCGGTTCGGAGGTGGCGGCGCAGATCTCCGAGCACTGCTTCGACGACCTCGACAACCACGTCCACCGCGTCCACGCCGACGATGTGCCGGCGCCCTACGCGAGCAACCTCGAGCAGGAGATGCTTCCCAACCCGCGCAAGATCCGGTCGGCCGTGCTCTCGGCCTGCTACCGCGCCTGACGGACCGTCGACCCATGGCGATCGAGCTCACCATGCCACGCCTCTCCGACACCATGGAGAGCGGCACCATCATCAAGTGGAACGTGAAGGAAGGAGACGCCGTCTCCGCCGGGGATGTGGTGGCCGACGTCGAGACCGACAAGGCCACCATGGAGATGCAGGTCTACGACGACGGCACCGTGAGCCGCATCGTGGTGCCCGAAGGCAAGACCGTGGCGGTGGGCACGCTGATCGCGGTGATCGACGACGGCGAGGAATCCGCCGCGGCTCCGGCAGCGCCGGCGGCAACGAGCACCGCGGCCGCGTCGACCGCAAGCGCTCCGCCGCCCGCGGCTCCGGCCCCGGCTGCGTCGGTCTCCCGCGGTGCCGCCATCGACGCCGGTCCGCGGATGCGGGTGAGCCCGGTGGCGCGGCGGCTCGCCGATGAGCACCGGATCGACCTCGCCTCGATCGAAGGCAGCGGACCGGCGGGGCGGATCGTCAAGCAGGATGTGCTCGGGGCGATCGAGAACCGCACCGCCGCCGCGGCGCCGCCGACCCGCATCGAGACCGCGGTGGCACTGCCGGTGCCGGCAGCGCGGGCGGGGATCGCCGCCTCGACCACCGCACTCTCCGCCGCGGGCCGACCCGGCAGCGAAGTCGCGCTTTCGGGGATGCGGCAGACGATTGCGCGGCGGCTCGTCGAGAGCAAGAACACCATCCCGCACTACCAGGTCACCGTCCGCATCGACATGGACCCGGTCTTGGCCCTTCGCAAGGACCTCAACGCCCAACTCGCCACGCAGGGGGTCAAGCTCTCGGTGAACGACTTCATCGTCCGCGGCTGCGCGGTCGCGATGGCCGAGCATCCCTTCATGAACGCGAGCTGGGCGGGCGATCGCATCCTGCTGCACGGAGCGGTCAACATCGGCGTGGCGGTGGCACTGTCGGCAGAGCGCGGTGGCGGTCTCGTGGTTCCCACCATTCGCGATGCCGATCGCAAGAGCCTGCGCTGGATCAGCGAGGAGACCCGCGAACTCGCCGAGAAGGCCCGCACCAAGGGCCTCTCCGCCGAGGAGATGTCCGACTCGACCTTCACCATCAGCAACCTCGGCATGTTCGGGGTCGAGCACTTCACCGCGGTGATCAATCCGCCCAACAGCGCGATCCTCGCCTGCGGCGCGGCGCTCGAGCAGCCGGTGGTCCGCAACGGCGTGCTCGCGGTGGGCCACGAGATGCAGGCCACCTTGAGTCTCGATCACCGCGTCATCGACGGGGCGATGGGGGCCGCATGGCTCGGCACCCTGAAGGACCTGCTCGAACATCCTGCGACCCTGCTGGTCTAGCACGAGGGGCGTGCCGACATCGCGCGGCCTCTGCTGCCGGCGCGCTCGCGTCGCTCACGCAGCATCGGCGCTTGCCGCTCCCCGATTCCCCACAGTTCGCGAACTCGTAGAGGCGACGGTGGTGCTCGCGGCGGTGGTGCTCGAATTCACTACCGAGAACGCCCCGCGATCGAGTCGGGGCCCAAGACTCCCGAAGTTTCCCCCAGCGGGTGCGGGGCGACCGCCGCCTGCAGGATTCGCGCCGCCCGGCGTGGCCTGGTGACCGGGCAGTCGTCGCCGCGAGCGCCTCAGTGCTCGTCGGGTGGCGGGTCGCTCTCGTCGTTGGCCTTGCGCCGCTTGAGGGCGCGAACCGGTCCGCTTGCCGCGTAGACGGTGAAGCCCACCGCAAGGGCGATCTGCGGCCACCACACCGCCGCCGCGAGCGGCAGCACCACCTTGAGCAGGGTGGTGAAGTCGCGTCGGCCGCGGAGGTAGCGGTTGGTCATGTGGACGTAGCGGATCCGCGAGACCATCGCGAAGGCCGCGAGCAGCGTGACCGCGGGAATCGCAGCCGCAGAGGCCCGGGCAAAGAGCAGTTCGTTCGCAGGCGGAGCCGGCCGATGCAGCAGGTGCTGGTGCAGCACGATGAGGCTTGCCACGAGGCCGGCGGCCCCGGGCGAGGGCAGGCCGAAGAAGGTGCGGTGGGCTTCGCCGCCGGATCCGGTCTCGGCATTGAAGCGGGCGAGCCGCAGGGCGGTGCAGCAGAGGTAGACCGCGGCGATCGCCCATGCCACGCGGGCGTAGACGGAGTCGACCTCCGGCCCGAGGATCGCGGTGGCGCCGTCGGGGCCGTAGTAGTGGCTCACGAGCCTCAGCATCATGAACGCCGGGGCCATGCCGAAGGTCACCACGTCCGCGAGCGAGTCGAGGTTGGCGCCGAAGACCGAGGTCGACCGGACGAGCCGCGCCACCAGCCCGTCGATCGCGTCGAAGAACATGCCGAAGAAGATCAGGCTGCCTGCGACGGTCAGGGTGCTCCATCCGAAGATGCCGGTCGCGGCGACCGGCTTGGCGGCGAAGTGGATCGCCGAAAACCCGCACATCAGGTTCCCGAGGGTGAGGAGCGAAGGCAGCATCGCCACCCGCCGCAGACGCCGACGCGGCTTGTGCGGGCGGGGGCCGCGTGGCTTCAGCCGGAACCGTCGCGGCTTGGTGGCGGGGGCAGTCATCGCAGCGGGCATGGTAGGTCCGGGCTCCGCAGCCTGAGCCCGCGGCGAACTCAGTCTGCGGAAGCGGTCCCGATCGTCTCGCCGCCGGCCGTTGCGTGGGGGAAGAGCCACCCCGGTAGGCTCGGCCAGACCACGAGGACCGTCGCGAGTCCGTGGGCTGGTTCGGGCAGGATGATCCGGCCAAGCGAAGGCGGAACCGCGACCGGGGGTCCGGTCTCCGGAGCCGCGGGCGGCGGCGCGCTACTCACCAGGAGCACCGTGCCGCGACGCAGTTCGATTCGTCGCGCGAGCGATCCCACCCAGACGAGATCCGCGTCGGGTCGCTCGGCGAGGGCGATCGAGACCCGCCGCTCCGGCTTCCAGCGGATCCCCAATTCGACTTCGCACGAGGCGCCGTCCTCGACCGGCTGCACCCAGCCGCGGAACTTGAGGGCAAGGCGGCCCGGCGGCACCGGATGCGGGCGGCCCTCGATCATCGCCACCATGGAGCGGGGGAGGTTCACGCCCGCGAGGTCGCGCCAATCGGTCGCCTGCCCATGCCACACGCGGAGATCGGTGCGGGTGCCGCCGAGTTGTTCGAGGAAGGTCGGGAGGTCGGCGATGGGGCCGGTGGCGAGGGTCAGGCCGTCGATCGTCGAGGTGGAATCGTCGAAGGCCCACGCCTCGAGTGCGGCCGCGAGGCGCTCGGGCGGTGCTGCCACGAGCCACTGACGCACCTCGATGCCGACCCGTTCGTCGCCGCTTGGTTCGGCGGCGGCGAGGCGAGCCGGAGCGGGATCCTCAAGCGCCGGCGTCGGCTTGGTCTCGCTCGGCGACGCGCAGCCGCATGCGATCGACGCAAGCAGTGCGAGGCGTGGTGCCAGCCCCATCCGCACTCGGGCTCGTCGGGTCATGCCGGCTCGAGGGTGTTGATGCGGTCGATCATCCGCCGCAGCAGGCCGAAGTGCCTGCGATTGTGGACGAAGTGCAGGCGCGGAAGCTCGGGGAACTGCACTTCGCCTTCGAGCATGGCGCTCTGCTCGAACCCGCCTTCGGCGAGCAGCGGTGAGAACTCCTCGCGCAGCGCTTCGAGATGGATCGGTGCAATCTCGTGCTTGAGCCGCAGCACCAGCCGCGGGCCGACCATGCGGCTCGAGTGGTAGACCCGGTAGAAGGACGTGATCTCTTCGACCGCTTCCTGAGCGGTGGCGCAGATGCGGAAGAGATCCATGTCCTCGGGGCTGATCCAGCCGTGCCGCAGGAGATCGTGGCGCAGGTGGCTCGCCCAGTTGCGCCAGTAGTCTCCGCCTTCGCCCTCGAGCAGCACGATCGGCACGATCGGGCTCTTGCCGGTCTGCACGAGGGTCAGCGCCTCGAAGAGCTCGTCCTGGGTTCCGAACCCGCCGGGGAAGATCGCGAAGGCATCGGCCTGGCTCACGAAGATCAGCTTGCGGGTGAAGAAGTACCGGAAGTTGATGAGCTTGGAGTCGCCGAGGATCACCTCGTTGGCGTTGGTCTCGAAGGGAAGGTTGATCGAGAGGCCGAAGGATGCCTCGCGCTTGGGGCCCTCGTGGCCGGCCTTCATGATTCCGCCGCCGGCGCCGGTGATCGCCATCCAGCCCTCGGCGGCGATCAGGCTCCCGAACTCGCGGGCGGCGATGTAGTCGGGGTGGGTCGCCGGAGTGCGGGCCGATCCGAAGATGCTCGCCTTGGGCACGCCGCTGAAACGATTGAAGACTCGGTAGGCGTGTCGCATCTCCTTGGCCGCGGCGGCGACCAGCTTCAACTGCCCGAGGTCGGCGCCGTCCTCGATCATCTTCGAGGCGACCGCGGCGAGTTGCGCCGCGAGCACGAGTTGTCGCCCGGAGAGTTCGGGATGCCGCTCGGCCAGCCAGCGCTCCGCTTCGGCGACGACGGGATCGTGTCGGCGGGGTGGCTGCTCGGGGGTCGGTTGGGTCATCGATCGGAGTCCAGATTGCCTCGGGTGAGGGAGGGCTTGGGGTGGGTCGGCGGGGCGAGCCCGGGAAGGGGATGGAGGGAAGCCTCCGGTTTCTTCAGCGGTCCTTCAAGATCGATCGCGTACAGCATCCCTGCGATCGGGGCCAGCAGGTCGCTGACGCCCGGAACCCGGCCGCGTGCAGTGAATCGGCTCGAGACGGTCATCTGATCGAGGTCGACTTCGCCGCCTCCCGAGAAGCTCATGGTGTCGCACGCGAGCAGGACCTCGTCGAGCACCAGGCGATCGCCCTCGATGTAGAAGGAGACGTCGGCATCGGCGATGGCATCGTTGATCGGCAGCATCAATTGCGAAAGCTGCAGCAGGACCATCGACATGGGATCGCGAGCGAGACGTGCGTTCTCGGCTCCCAACCGGCCTCGTCCGATCCGTGAGGCCAGGTCGCGATCGCCTTCGAGGGCGAGTCGTCCGCGGAGTCGGCCTCCGGGCTCGGGCGTCGGATCGTCCGCGTCGGGAATCCCCGCGATGAACAGCCCCGCATCGATCTCGTCGCAGAGAAGTTCAAGTCGATACCGCCCGCTCCCGAGATCGCTCTCGAAGCTCGCTTCGAGCAGGCCGCCGTAGAGACGACCCTGGATCGAATCGGCATTCAGCAGACCGGTCCGCTGGTCGAACTCGAGCGTCGTCCGGGTGTCGAGAAGTTCGCGGTCGAGCGCGACCGCGCGGGTCGCGTTGATCGTCGCCTTGAGTTTCAGCGGTGCCTCGGTGGTGTAGGAGGCCTCGATCGTCGCCTTCGCGTCGATCTCGGAGAAGCGAAGTCCCGCGTCGATGGACGCGGCTTCCGTTTCGATGGTTCCCGCGAGTGCCAGCGCCACGGGCGTGACCTCACCAGACTGCGGCCACATGCACTCGAGGCCGAGGTCGGTCACCCGCACCGGGCCGTCCGAGGTGACGGCGAGTTCGACCAGGGACTCGCGAATCTCCTCGGGCAGCACTGCCAGCGCCGGAGATGGCAGCCGCGGCAGTTCGAATTCGCCGGTCAGCGAGAGGCGGGGGTCCGCCCGGCGATCGAAGGTTGCGGAGAGCGTGGCGGTGCCGCGATCTTCTCCTTCGCCGATCTCCAGTCGGCTTTGATGCACGTTCACTCGCCGCTCGGAGACCTCGATGCGGGTTGGCGTCACGCTGTCGACGACCAGCCTCGAGTCGCCGAAGTTGGCGCTGGCCTCAACGACTGCGAGAGTCAGTGCGGGCGTGGCTGCGGGATCGAGGCGCAGTCCGAAGTCGAACCCGCCGCGCGGCTCGAAGGTCTTCCACGCCGGCTCGATCTCGGGGAGAAACTCCGCGATGGCGGCTGAAGTCGCCGCCGACTCGAGCCGCCCATTGAGCCAGTCGATCTGGACTTTCCACGGTGCGCCTGCCTGCGGACGCCCTCCATCGAGATCAAGGCGGCCAAGCGGTTGATCGCCGCTCGAGAGTTCGACGCTGCTGCGGCGGAAGGTCACGCCACCTCGCTCGAAGGAGATCAGCCCGGAGGCCAGGTCGAGCCGAACCCGCGGCGCGTGGCCTTCGGGTCTCGGTTCGGTGAGCCAACTGCCATCGATCTCGAGGAATCCGCCGTCGAGTTCGAGAGTGCGCTCGAATCCGGCCACCCCGCGACGAGCCCGCACCGTTGCATCGATCCGTCCCTCGACACCGCGGCGAATCCACATCGAGGGTGGCGGGGGTTCCACCGCTTCGCTCGCCGCGAACCAGGTCGCGGCGTCGAGGCCGCGTGCTTGGAGCGTCACATCGAGCGAGGACTCGCGAGGACGAATGACTCCGCTTGCGAGGAGCAGCGATGGGTCGCCGCGCGGATCGACCCAACCCTCGAGACCGTCGAACTCGACGAGCCCGGGCTCGAGCTTGAGGTCGCCCTTGATCCCCTCGATCGCGAGTTCGGCGGGCCACTCGAGACCGAGTTCTCGAATCGCGGAGACAAGCGGCGGGGAGGGTCGGGCGGTCACCGCTTCGAGTTGCGCCGTGAACCGCCAATCGGGATCGAGGCCCCCCGAGGAGTCGGGCAAGACCTCTCCCGCGAGGTCGACGCTGCCCGACGCGGCAAGCAGGTCTGCCCATCCGGAAGCGAGGGTGGTTTCGGCCGGAAGAAAAGGCACGATCCACTCCGGCTCGGGAATGCAGGCGAGCAGGGTCGGGCCGGGGGTGTCGTCGGCGGCGACGATCCGCAGTCGCGGCTCGAATCCCCGATCCTCGCCGCGACGGGGGATGCCGATCTCGCCGCTGATGCGCCCGTATCCGCCGCCGGCGGTGAGGAACGGCAACGATCCGTCGCCACCGAACCAGATCCGCTCGTCCTCGAGCATGATCTCGCCGCCGATCACGGTGAGCGGATAGGGAAAGCCCTTCACCATGACGCCGCTGCGAGCGAGGCGAATGTTCCCGGTGGTGTAGATCGGCGCGCCCTTGCCGAGCCCCTGCTCGATGCGAAGGTCGATCGCGACCGGACCTCCGAGTACAAACGGACCCGCGGCGATGCGGCGCGAGAGGCGATCGCTGATGCGTTCGAGCCCAGGCCGGCGATCGTCGTCGGCCGCCATGCCGCGAAGTTCCGCGGAGAGGCGACCGAGTTCGAACTCGTCCTCGAGAATCGATTCGGCGGTGGCGAGGAGACCGAGTTCCGCGAGCCGACCAAGGGCGGCGCGATCGAAGAGGGTGCTGATCAGCGTCCGCGGGCCTTCGTCGAGTGCCTGCTCGAGGTGCTCGTCGGTGGGAAGGTTGGGGCTGGTGATGCGGAGGTCAACCGCGGCATCGCCCTGCGGAAGCAGCAGCTCTCCCTGCAGCAGCACGTCTGCGCCGGTCGGCCCCTTGCCTCGGATCGCCTCGATGCGAACCTCTTCGCCCTCGAAGGAGAGGCTTCCCGAGACGTCGTGCAGCGGATAGGGGAATCGGAAGTACTCGCCGCGACCCTCGCGCAGCGCGAGCCGGCCTCGCTGTCGGATCGGCTCGGGAATGGGGTCGCCGTCGGAATAGGCCATCGGCGGCTGACGGTCGAGGGCGACCTCGATGTCCATGCGCCACGCGAGTGCACCCAGACTCTCCAGTGCTCGCGCAGCGACCAGCGGCAGGTCGAGTCTCGTCGCGGTGGGGCGGTCGTCTGGCTGTTCCACCGGCAGGCTCTCGAAGTCGCGCACCCGCAGCGCGAGCGTGAACGCCGCCGACTTCGCGACCTCTTCGAGCGATTCGCCGCGTTGCGACCAATCCAGTCCCCGCGCGGTGGCGGCGCCGAGGTCGATCGAAAACTCCATCGAGAAGGGGACGTCGATCGAGCCCGGTCCCTCGCCGAGCGAACCCTCGATCCCGGTCAGCGAGAGTTCGTCTCCCTTGATCGAGATGGCGCCGCGATTCACCCGCATGAGCGGCGGCGGTACCGACGTCTCGATCTTGCCGGCTTCGAAGCGAACCCACGGTTCGCCTCCGAGATCGGGAAGCCGGAAGGTCAGCGAGTCGATGATGAGATCTGCGTCGAAGGGCTGTTCGGGCCGCCACGCCACGGTGAACTCGCGCACGAGGCCGTCGAGTTCGAGCTCGCGACACCACGCGACCACCGAAGGGGGCGCGATCCGCAGCGATTCGGGATCGAGTTCGAGGTCCTGCAGTCGAAGTTCGGCCGCGAGATCGAGCGTGTCGAACCAGCCCTTCAGCACGATGCCGCCCTCGATCGGAAGGCGCTGCGGATCGGTCTCGATCAGGGTGAGGTCGTGTCGATCGGGGGCGTCGGCCTCGGTGGCCACCACGCCGCCGAACCAACGGCTGCCGCGTTCGCTCCAACGGTTGCCGTCGACTTCCCCGGACTCGATGCGCAGTCCGGCGACATCGATGGCTGGCCAGACTGCCTCGCCGCCGCCCGAGGATTCGGGCGAGAGTTCGAGCACGTTGACCCGACCCGCGTTGTTGGCATCCTCGGCGATGCGCACGGTCATGCCGTCGATCGATAGGCTCAGAAGTCTCACCTCGCCCCGCCAGAGGGCTCCGCGGTCGACGCGGGCGACGGCCTGCTCGATCCACAGCACCTCGCCGGCGGGTCCTCGCCAACCCGGTGCTTGCACCCGAAGGTCTTTGATCAGCCACTGCCCTCCCCAGTCGACCGGTTTCGCCGAGGCGATGGTGACCGACCCGCCGAGCATCGGCTCGAGACTGCGAGCGATGAAGAGTCCCGCGACGCTCGGCGCAAGCAGCACCGCCGCGATTCCCGCGACGGCCAGCCCGACGAGCCACGCAAGTCGTCGCCGGGTTCGGCGCGAGCGAGAAGCGGGAGGCAAGGCGAGTTCGGTCATCGGAGGGGGTGCGCCCGGGACAAGCCGGGATTCTAGGAGGAGGACGTCAAGGTCCCGCGACCGCGGGTCGATCGCGAAAACCACGAACATCGCTCAACCCGGCCTCAGTCTGGTTCGATGTCGCGGTTTTGGGGGGGTGTTCCCGGACCCCATCGAAAGGAATCGCTCATGAACGAAGCTCTGCAGGTCGCCTCCATCATCGCCGGCTTCAGCGGCTGGGGAGCCGTGCTGTTTCACTACGCCCTGACCCGCAGCCGTCAGTCGCAGCAGCTGGAATCCGCGATGTCCTCCTCCCAACTGGCCGAGAAGGACCTCGCCGAGACCCGTCGCCGATTTCGACGGCAGCTCATGGAGACGCGGCTCTGCGTCGAAGTGCAGCAAGTGTTGAGCGAGCGGCTCGCGGAGGTCGAGGGCGGCAAGTGGCGGACGAAGTTGATCGAAGCCCGTCGCACCGCTCGTTCGCGGCTCGGCCAGGACATCATGCACCACAAGGCCGCCGGAACCGCCTCCGGAATCGAGGACATGCTCGAGCTGCTCGACAATCCCTCGGCCCGGCTCCGCTTCGAAGGGCGTGCGGCCTCGGAGACTCCGACCTCCGAGCTTCCGTTCACACAGGCGGCCTGACGCGACACTCGAAGTCGCGCCGCTTCGGCTTCAACGCTTCGAAGCGGCGCGACTTCTTGAGGCCTTTCGCGAAGCTCGACTTGCAGGCCGCGACGGCGCCGCTGCCGTCTTGGTCTTCCCTTTGACCGCAGCTGCCTTGGCGCGGCGGGGCTTGACGCCGGCGCGCGACTTCGCATCGGTCTTCGAGGATGGTTTGGCCCCAGCTGGCGAGGAACCTCGGGCTGGCTTCGCCGGCGCCTTTGACTTCGCGGCGGCCGCCCGTGGGCCGAGCATGGCTTCGTAGGCGGCGATGAAGGACTTCACCGGCACTCGGCGAATCGCTTCGCCAACGACTTCGAGCGGGACCTCCTCGAGCCGGCGCACGCGGACGCAGCTCTTGCCCATGTCGAGGCGTTTGCCGGTCGCGGTCCACGCGCTTCTGAACCACTCGGTGTGCTCGGGGCTCTGGTAGATGCACATCAGATAGATGCCGATGTGGTTCTTCTGCGAGGCCAGCGAGGCGAACGGCAGTGGCTCGCGCGGATCGCAGTGGTATCCGGACGGATAGAGCGTGTGCGGGACGTGGTAGCCGATCATGCCGTACTGCATGCCTTCGGCGTAGCCCTTGGGAAGGTTCTTCAGGATGGTCCGGCGGATCGCGGCGATCGCGGCGCGGCGATCGTCGGGAAGCGCTGCGAGGTATGCGTCGACGGTGGCGGCGGTGGATCTCACGGGAGGTCTCCTCGACGGGATCGAGTCACGCGGATTGAGGTCGGACGACCTCGCGCAGCGAGAGTACCGCCTCGGCGGCGCCGACCTCGGCCTCGGAGACCACCGTCGCCCCGAGCCGGGTGAGCCGCTCGGCATCCTCGTCGTCGAAGACCCGCACGATCACCAGCGGGCCGTCCTCGGCGGCGAGGTGACGCAAGAGCCAGGCGTTGTCGGCGGGCCGCTTCATCGTCGAGATGATGGCCCTCGCCCGTGAGGCGTGCACCGCGTCGAGGATGACGGGGTCCGATCCTTCGCCGCAGACCGCCACCACGTCGCGCTCCTCGAGCCGGGCGACCACCGCGGCATCGCGATCGACGACCACGAGAGTGCTGCCGGTCAGCGAGAGCAGGTCGATCAGCATTTCGCTGTTGCTGCCGCACCCGATGAGCACGAGGTGCCCTTCGAGGGGAGCGATCTCCGGAAGCCGCGGCCGTGGCAGGATGCGGTCGAGCCGCCGCGCGTTGTCGTTGGTGGCAAGCAGCGGGGTCAGCACCATCGAGACCACGGTGATCAGCGACATGGCCGAGAAGAGACCCTCGTCGAGGTGACCAAGCCCGAGCCCGAGCACCGCCATCACCAGGGTGAACTCGCCGCACTGCGCCAGCAGCATGCCGGCCTCGAGCATGCCGCGACGGCTCAGCCGAGAGCGTCTCGCGGTGAGGGTCACCACCACCGGAGTCGCCAGCACCACCGCCGCGAGGGCCACCAGCGCCACCGAGAGATCCCGCCACGCCGGCAGTTCGATCGAGCAGCCCAGCGCGGTGAAGAAGACCGCCGCGAAGAAGGTGCCCACCGAGGCGATGGGGGCGCGGACCATGCCGCCGACCGGGAAGATCGACATCGAAAGCCCGGCCAGGAACGCGCCCACGATGGGAGGAAGGCCGAGCAGCCAGGCCGCCCCGACGAAGGCAAAGAGGATCGCGAAGGCGACCACCAGCAACGTGTCGGGATCGCGGTCGAAGCGGGCGAGGAGCCGCGGGGCGAGCGGTCGCAACAATCCCAGCGCGACGGCGAGCAGCACGATGACCGACGCGAGCGAGGTGATCAAGCCGCGCGGGCCCGAGTCCAAGCCGATGAGTGCCGCCAGCACCAGCACCATCAGCAGATCCTGCAGCAGGAGCACTCCCAGCACCAGCCGCCCGAAGGGCTCGAAGATCTGCCGACGCTCGACCAGCAGCCGCACCACCACGATGGTCGAACTCGCTCCGAGGCCAAGCCCGACGTACGCCGACTCAATGAGCGAACGGCCAAGCAGCAGCACCAGCCCGACGCCGATCGCGCCGATCACCAGGAACTGGATCAACGCGACCCGGCTCGCGACGCCGAGATGGCGGCCGACGCGGGTCGGTTCGAGTTCGAGACCTGCGGAGAAGACCAGGAACGCCAGCGCCAACTGCGGCACCGCCTGTTCGACGTCGATCTGGGGCGTGCCCGGGAGCAAGGTCATCGCGACGCCCGCGAGCACCAGCACCGGCACCGCCGGCAGCCGCAATCGCTGCGCGACGGCGTAGGCGACGGCTGCGGCGACGGCGAGTGCGACGATGCCGCTCATGGAGTGATGATCCCGTGTTCGGCGAGGGTCGTGACGAGGCGCACGTTGCCGTGCAGCTTGCTGTCGACGAGATGCTCGACGCCTTGCCGCCGCAACTCGTCGACGAGCGAGCCGTCGAAGGCGTGGATGACGCAGGGCACTCCGAAGTTGCGGCACCGCCATGCGAAGAGGTTGTTGACCTCCTCGATCTGCAGGGCGCTGATCCCCACCACCGCGTGGGAGAGCCCGGCGTGCTCGAGCAGCGAGAGATCGTCGAGGCTTCCCTGCAGGGTGCGGCAGGGGAGGCCGCGAAGCTTCGCGGGATCGCTGTCGATGGCGACGACGTCGAAGCCGCCCTCGACGAGCTGACGCACCACGCGGGTCCCCATGTCGTTCATGCCGGCGACGACCACATGACCGTGCGAAACCACCGGCGGCGCCGCGGGCGGCTCGGGTGTCGCCCGAAGCCACCGCAGCAGCCCGAGTCGAACGAACGCGCCGCGGACCGCAGTCTCCTGCGAGAAGACCGCGGCCGACGCCACGATCGATCCGACGCCCGCGAGGGCGATCAGTCCCACCACTGCTTCATCGACGAGGCCGGAGGAGAGCGCCATCGCCGCGATGATGAAGGAGAACTCGCTGATCTGGCCGAGCGAGACACCGCTCGCGAAGGCGGTTCGTTCGCCGTAGCGGCAGCGGGCCACCAGCCAGGCGATGATCGCGGGCTTCACCAGCAGCACGAAGGCGATCAGCACCAGGGCCGCCGGCCAGACCGAAGCCGCGGCCTCGAGGTCCATCGCCGCGCCGAGGGCGACGAAGAAGACGGTGATGAAGAACGTCATCAGCGGGTGCAGCCGCCGCACCAGGTCATGGGCGCAGGAGAGCTGCGCCAGCGAGACGCCCGCGAGGAAGGCGCCGATCTCTGCGGAGAGGCCCATCGAACTCGCCAGCCCCACCAGCACCAGGCACCAGGCGAGACCGGAGACGATCAGCGTCTGTCCGTGCCGTGCGAACCAGGCGAATGGCCTCGGAAGCAGGTACTTGGAGGCGAGAAGCGCAAGCCCGGCCATCACCGCCATGGCGAGGAACGCGAGCGGCATCTGCTCGAGCGCATGGCCGATGTCCTGATCACCGCTGCCGAGTCCGTGCAGCACGGTCATGCCCACGATCGCCGCGAGGTCCTGCAGCAGCAGGATTCCGACCGCGATGCGGCCGTGCAGCGACGAGAGCTCGTTGCGCTGCTCGAGCATCCGCACCACCACCACCGTGCTCGACAGGGTCACCGCGCCCGCGACGATCAACACCTCGGGGGTCGACAGGCTCGCCAGCGGCGCGATGGCCAAGGCGACCACGCTGCCGAGCACGAAGGTGAGCAGGATCTGCCCGACCCCGGCCACCAGGGTGACCTTCCCGAGATCGCGAATGCGGTCGAAGGAGAGTTCGAGGCCGACCAGAAAGAGCAGGAGAACGATTCCAAGGTGACCGATGTCATCGATCGCCCGAACCGCCCGCACCTCCGCCGAAACATCGGCATCCGCCGGCACCGAAGCTTCCGCGACCTCGTCGACGAGGGCCGCCTCTCCGCCCCCAGCCGCCATGGCGACCTCGGTCGGCTCGCTTGTGATGAATCCGAAGATCGGACCGATGACGAGCCCGGCGGCGATGCAGAGGACGATCGACGGAAGTCCCGTGCGGCGCAAGGTCACGATGGCGATCGCGGCTGCGATCACCATCACGCCAATGGTCTCAAGAAAGAGGACTTCGGTCATGCCCACGCGTCTCGGTGGGAGGGGACGGTATCAGGCGGAATCGGGCGTGAGAAGCAGTTCGCGCGCTCGCCTCGAGGTGGTCGCGCGTCGCCAGTCTCATACCTCAGCGCCTGCTCCCCTCGATGGTGAGCTCGGTCCGCGCGGGGCCGGCTGGTTTGCTTCTTCCGCAGCCGCCGCAGGGTGGCGAGGGTCGCTTGGAGGGAAGCAGCGGCTTCAAGACCAGGAATGCGGCAACCAGCGCCAGCCCTGATGCCACCCAGAACTGCCACTCGCCGATCGGCAGCGAGCCGCCCGTGTCGGAGATGACGGCGGCAAGGTTCCTGGTCATGTCGCCGAAGCCCACAAGACCGCGTGATGGGCGGCCCACGCCCCGAGGTAGGCGAGCGTCGTCATCCAGCCCAACTGCAGGCCGGCCCACCGCCAGCCGCCGGTTTCGCGTCGGGTGACTGCGAGGGTCGGCAGGCATTGCATCGCGAGCACGAAGAAGACCAGGAGGCTCGCGCTGGTGGCGTGCGTGAAGACCGGCGTGCCGTCGGTGCGTTTCGCCTGCTGCACCGCCGCCACCACACCTTCCTCGTCGTCCGGATCGGTTGCACCGGTCAGCACCGCCATGGTCGAGACGAAGACCTCCCGAGCCAGGAAGCTCGTGAGCACCGCGACGGTCAGATTCGAGTCGAAGCCCAGCGGTGCAAAAATCGGTTGCACGCTGCGGCCGAGCATTCCCGCGAAGCTTCCCTGCTGCTGCGCGCGGCCTTCGATCGCGGCGGACTCTGCGAGCAGCGACTCGGACTCGGCGGCGCGGGCAGAGTCGAGGGCGGCCGCTTCGGCTCGGAGCGCTTGGGCCTCGGGCGGCGTGGCCACCACCGGATAGGCGCTGAGCCACCACATCACCACGCAGATCGCGACGATCACGGTGCCCGCGTTCTTCAGAAAGACGGTGGCGCGATCGAGGGTGGTGAGCGCCGCGGTGCGCAGCGAGGGCATTCGGTAGGGCGGAAGTTCGAGCACCATCGGCCGGGAGCGGCCCTTGAGCAGGGTTCGCCGCACCAGCCAGGCGGTCGCGAGTCCGGCGGTCGCGCCGAGCAGGTAGCAGCCTGCGAGCGCCAGGCTCGCCTTCACCGGGCTCGCCGGAAAGAGCAGCGTGGTGAGCAGGACGTAGACGGGAAGCCGCGCCGAGCAGCTCATGAATGGCGCCACGAGGATCGTCGCGAGGCGATCGTGTCGATCGGGGATGAGCCGCGTGCTCATGATGCCGGGAAGGGCGCAGGCGTGGCTCGAGAGCAGGGGGATGAACGCCTGCCCCGGCAGGCCAACCTTGCACATCAGGCGATCCATCACGAACGCCGCGCGGGCGAGGTAGCCGGTGTCTTCGAGCAGCGAGAGCAGGAAGAAGAGCAGGCAGATCTGCGGCAGGAAGACCACGGTGCCGGCGATGCCCCCGATCACCCCGTCGGCGACAAGGTCGGCAAGCGGACCGGCGGGGATGGCCGAGCGCGCCGCATCGCCGAGCGAGGCGAAGAGCAGGTCGATCAGGTCCATCGGCACGGTGGCGATCGAGAAGATCGCGACGAAGAGGCCGAGCATGGTGGCGGCGAAGACCATGAGGCCAAGCACCGGATGCGTGAAGGCCCGGTCGAGGCGATCGCGGAAGCTGTCGCGGGCGGAGCCGTCGCTGCTTCCGCCGCCGACGCTTTCGGCAACCATGCGGCTTGCCCAGTCTGCGCAGGCCTCGCTGCGGCCGGGGCGATCCGGGCAGGGATGCTCAGGCGGCTTGGCTCGATCGATCGCCCGCAGGAGGTCGTCGACTCCGGTACCCGAGCGGGCGCTGATCGGAACCACCGGACTTCCGATGCGGGCTTCGAGCTTGGTGGCATCGATCGAGAGTCCGCGCCGCGCTGCGACATCGATCATGTTGAGGGCGACGACCATGGGAAGGTCGGGTCGCGCCGCGGCGGCTAGGAACTGGAGATTGCGCGGGAGGTTCGCGGCATCGAGCACCGCGAGCACCGCGTCGGGGCGGAAGCCCTCGAGGTTTCCGTCGAGGCAGTCGCGACAGAGCCTCGATTCGGGCAGGTCGAGTTCAAGCCCGTAGCTGCCGGGCAGGTCGATGAGTTCGAAGGTGCGGCCGAGCCGAGTGCAGGGACCGAGTCGTGCTTCGACGGTGCTTCCCGGGAAGTTGGCGGTGCGGCTGCGGACACCGCAGAGGCGGTTGAAGAGGGTGGTCTTCCCGGTGTTGGGGTTGCCGATCATCGCAAGCCGTAGCGGGGCGCCATCCGGACGCGGCAGCGAAACCCGTTGCAGCCGCGGCTCGGTGGCGGCAGGCTGGGGAGGGGGGGTCGCCATCGGCGTGGTTCAGAGGGCTCGCTGGTCGGCGAGGCTCGGCGGGGTCAGACTCCTGGCGTTCGATCGCTTGCTTCATTCACCGCTGGGCAGGCGGCGCCGCAGGGCGTGGTGAAGATGCGACAGGCGACCGAGGCCGCAAGACCCAGGCGAGTGTGGGCGACCTCGATGATGCAGGGACTTCCTGAGCGGCAGATACGGATCTCGGACTGATCTCGCAGCCCCATCGCCTCGAGAAGGGCCGATTCCTCACCCGAAAGCCCGCCGAGTTGGACCACGGCGCGGTCTCCCGGCTTGAGCACGGAAAGTGGGAGCCGAACCGGGGTTGTGGATGCTGGATCGGGCATGGCGGGCACCCGCGGACGCGGACGGAGAAGAGTATTGCGACTCAGTCTCAGCGGCAAGTGTCGCGGCGATCGAACTCGCAGACGCCTGCAGCGGTCCGCCCACGGGCTCCGGCAGTTGGACGTTTGGCCGTGGGCGGCGGGGCGGAGCTGATCCTCGGAGGTCGGCGGTTGTCGGTGGGTGTCCACAACGAGCCACGGAGGCGATCCCGGGCTGTCGGGCGGTTGTCGGGCGGTGTCGGTGGGTGTCCCGAATTCGCCCCCAACTGGCGCACAACCAGCCCCGTCCCGCGGTCGGTGGGTGTCCCGAATTCGCCCCACCAGCCCCCAACCAGCCGCGTGGTCGGTGGGTGTCCACAACTGGCGCACGACCAGCCCCGTCCCGAGGTCGGTGGGTGTCCCGAAGTCGTCCACTGGCGCAACCAGCCGCGTGGTCGGTGGGTGTCCACAACTGGCGCAACTGGCCGCGTGGTCGGTGGGTGCCCCGAAGTCGTCCGCGTCCCGCGGTCGGTGGGTGTCCCCGATTCCCCACGATCGCCCCATGAGAACTCTGGCGCTTCGGGCGACTTGGGAGAATCCTTGACGCTCGAGCGGGTCGCGGTCACGCTGCCTCGACTCCCGGCCAACGGGTGGTTCGCAGGGAGTGCAACATCGCCTCGCTGGCGAAGTCCGGCCGGCGAGCACGCCGTCCTGACCTCGCCGCACGACCTCGCCCAGCCCCACCAACCGCCCGCCGAGAGACCCTGCATGGCGATCGCATCGGTCGCGAGACTCTCCAACTGCCTCGGGTCGCTCTCGCTCCGGCGGCGGCGATGCGGCAGTTCGAGATGGCTCACACTGCTCGCGATCGCGCTCGGCGTGGGGATCGGCGGTCGATCGATCGCGCAGGTCAACGCCATCGATGCGGCTCGGCTCGCGATGGCGGTCGAACAACGTGTGAGCATGTTGCCGTTGGCACGAGGGCCCGCGAGGGTCAAGACCGAATCAAGGCCGGAGGCTGGCTCGCTTCTGCTTCTGTCCCGGCCCGTCGAGTGCGAGCTGACCTTCGAGCGATCGAGTCGGTCGGGTGGCTGGGAGTTCCTCGGCCGAATCTCCAAGGTCAAGCCCAAGGCGAGAGCGTCGAACCTCGAACCCGGCACCTATCGCGTCACGGCGCGACGGCCCGACTGCACCCTCTCGGTGGTGGTCGAAGTTGGGTCGAGCGATACCGCCATCGGTCACTTCGACTTCGTGGGCCGGAGGGTCGAAGTCACCTCGATGGCGGCGGTGCATGCCGAGGAGGCTCGACGCGCAGAGATAGCTCGGCTCGCGGAGGACGCTGCTCGTGCGGAGGCAGCGAGGGTCGCCGAGGAGGCACGCCGCGCAGAGATCACCCGGCTCGCGGAGGAAGTTGCTCGGGCCGAAGCAGTGCGAGTCGCCGAGGAGGCACGCCGCGCCGAGATTGCCCGGCTCGCGGAGGAGGCTGCGCTGCTGGAGGCGGAGCGACTTGCCGAAGAGGCTCGGCTCGCGGGGGGCCAGCGTGCAGAGCGACGCGCAGCGCGGCGGGCTGCGAGAGCTGCGGAGGAAGCCGATGACGTCCCGCAGTCGCCAAGGCCCGAAATGGCAGTGAAGGAGGTCGAGGGCAGCCTGATCATCGAACTCGCTCCGGAACTCACGCTCGCCTTGATCGCCATCGAGCCTGGCACGTTCGGCATGGGTGCCGCGGCGGATGGAGCGAGTGCCGACGAGCACGCGTCCCAGCGGCCGGTCACGATCTCGAAGCCGTTCTGGCTCGGCCGAAGCGAAGTCACGCAAGCGCAGTGGCGAGCGGTCATGGGGACGAGTCCAAGCCGCTTCGTCGGCGACGAGCGCCGCCCCGTCGAGATGGTCTCTTGGGACGAGGCCGAGGAGTTCTGCCGCCGCCTGTCTGAGAAGTCCGGCGTGCGCTTCCGTTTGCCGAGCGAGGCCGAATGGGAGTACGCCTGTCGAGCCGGCACGATCACGAGGTTCTCCTTTGACGGCGGCCGAGACGAACTCTGGGAGCACGCCTGGTTCCACGACAACTCGGAGGGATCGACGCAGCCGGTCGCCACGAGACTCCCCAATGCATGGGGGCTTCACGACATGCACGGGAATGTCTGGGAGTGGTGCTCGGACTGGTACGGCGAAGCGGGATCCGATCCGGCGACCGACCCGACGGGCCCACGCGAAGGAACCGAGCGGTTGTTGCGCGGCGGCAGTTGGGGCAGTTACGCAGACGCGTGTCGGGCCGGCTATCGCAACAGTCTCGCGCCGGAGGCCCGTTCGGAGTACGTGGGCTTCCGGATCGCGTGTGCTCCCTGACGACTCGGCGTGCGGCTCGTGCAATCAGCCCGGTTCCTGCGGCGATCGATCGTTCCGGCCGTCGCGCGAGCCGTCCCAGCAGTCTCTCGCACGGTGGATCCGCACCCTCGCCTGCGAGATCGCGAGAAAACTCTCGCACGCCGGATCCGCCCCCTCGCCTGCGAGCTCGCGCGGCGATCGAGGCGGGGGAGCAGTCGAGGCGTCCGCGAGGACGCCGAGACAGCGGGGCCGCTGCGAGCGGGGCTTGCCTGCTTCGGATCGCCCCTCCGCCGGTGCACTCGCGCCCGCGCGTGCTCTGTCGGAGAGTGATCAGAATCGCGGTCGCGAAGAGCCTGCGGGATCCCGGCGATCCAAAGACTCGCCGTCCACAGGTTGTCGATCGGCGGACGCTGGTGTGGTTCGCGCCGCCCACAGGGTGCCGACCGGCTGGCGAGGGTGCGATTCACGCAGTCAACCGGTCGTCGAGAGCCGGACGGCGGCTTGAGCCGCGCGGTGGGCCGCAGACGTCCTCGGCTGCCCGGGCCCCCGGTTCCGCACGGATCGTCCCAATGTGCAGTTCGCTCGGCGATCCAACCGAATCGTCTGCGGTCACAATCCGCCAGTCGACATCGACGGTTCACTTCGAGTCCCTCACCTCGTGATCGCCGCCCGCACCATCGTTCGCATCTTCGGCACGCTCACGCTGTGGTCGCTCGCGTCCTGCGGATCCGGTGATGGCGGAAGCGCCGCTTGGGACACCGTCGATCCCACCACGGTGTCGGCGCCACAGGTTCCCGAGGAACTCCGCGCGGTCTGGGTCGCCACCGTCGCCAACATCGACTGGCCGAGCCGGCCCGGCCTTGAGGCGAGCATGCAACAAGCCGAGGCGATTCGCATCCTCGACCTCTGCCGGGATCTCCGCCTCAATGCGGTGATCCTGCAGGTGCGGCCGTCCGCCGACGCGATCTATCCATCTGCCCTCGAGCCGTGGAGCGAGTACCTCTCTGGCCGGCAGGGCGGCTCGGTCGGCTACGACCCCTTGCAATTCTGGATCGACGAGGCCCACGCCCGCGGTCTCGATCTGCACGCGTGGCTCAACACCTTCAGGGCTCGCCATCGCCGGGCGCAATCGCCGCCCTCTCCAGCGCACATCTCCCAACGTCGTCCCGACCTCGTGCATCCCTATGGCGAGGAAGCGTGGCTCGACCCGGGTTCGCTCGAGGCGCAGCAGCACTCGTTGCGAGTGATCGAGGATCTGGTTCGTCGCTACGACCTCGACGGCATCCACGTCGACGACTACTTCTATCCCTATCCGATCAAGGGCGAAGAGTTTCCAGACGACGCGACCTACGCGGCCTATCAGCGCGAGGGCGGACGTCTCGATCGCAGCGACTGGCGGCGGAGCAGGATCGACTCGTTCGTGCGCTCGATGTACGAGCGGGTCAAGGCGATCGATCCCGAGGTGCTGGTCGGGGTGAGCCCCTTCGGCATCTGGCGGCCAGGCCATCCGGAGGGTGTCGCCGGACTCGATGCCTACGAGGAACTCCATGCCGACAGCCGGTTGTGGATCCGCGCCGGATGGCTCGACTACTTCAGCCCGCAGCTCTACTGGCCGATCGACGCGCCGAAGCAACCGTTCCTGCCGCTGCTCGAGTGGTGGTCGAGCCAGAACACCCGCGATCGTCACCTTTGGCCGGGGCTCTACCTCACCCGCATCGAGGGTGACGGCGGATGGTCACCGCAGGAAATCGCCAGTCAGATCGAAACCGTGCGCGGGCATCACATCGCCGACGGCGTAGTGCTCTTCTCGATGGTGGGGCTCCTTGAGAATCGCCAGCAGGTGGCGGAGCTCCTCGCTGGCACTGCATTCCCGGCACCGGCGCTGGTCCCGGCCTCGCCGTGGCTCTTTCGCGAGCCACCCGCGGTGCCGGAGGCCCGGATTCGCGAGACCGCCGACTCGCTGCAGCTGGAGCTCACCTCCGATCCGAGGACCGCACGGTGGCTGGTGCAATGGCGAACCGGCGACGGCTGGGAAGGCGCGATCCTTCCGGGCTCGACCCGCGAGCACGCGTGGCCGCCCGGTGTCGAGGACTCCGCGATCGATCTCGTCCGCGTGCAGGCGATCTCGCGCGTCGGCGAGCGCTCCGAGCCGGTCCTGCTGCGGCGTCGAGAACCGGTGCCGATGCGACTGCCAGATACCACCACCAGGCCCTGAGTCGCCACTCGACGAAACGGACGTTTGGGGCGAGGCGTCCTGATGACGAGAGTCGATTCGCGCAGACCCGCCTGTCGGAACCTTGAGCGGTGAAGCGCTCAACATCTCGACCGCCCCGGCTCGCCGTGCTGCCACCGGGCATCCAGGCCGCTCTCGGTCCGTCGGCCAACCGAATCCGGCTCTACAGCAGCTGCTTGCGGAGGTAGTTGATCACGTCGATCTTGGTGATCAGGCCGTAGAACTGGTCGTCATCGCAGACGATCGCCACGCGGTCTGCGCGGAAGATCGGCATGAGGTCGGCGACGGCGGCCTCGGGCGAGATCGTCTCGAGCCGGGTGGTCATGAACTCGCGAATCGGCTTGCTGGCGTTGCTTTGGTTGCTCGTCAAGGCGAGCAGAATGTCGCTCTCGTCGAGGATGCCGATCGGGCGCGGGCCTTCGCCCATCACCGCCATCTGGCTCACCGAGTACATCCGCATCCGCTTGATCGCCAGATGGATCGGCACGTCGGGCCCGAGCACGAAGTCCTCGCGATCGAGGTGCCGCCGCGCGATCAGGTCGCGCAGATCGCCATAGGTCTTCCGCTCGATGAACCCCTGGTCGATCATCCAGAAGTCGTTGAACATCTTCGAGAGGTACTTGGCGCCGTTGTCGCAGATGAGGCTGACGACGGTCTTCGCCTCGGTCTGTTCGCGGCAGTAGCGCAGCGCCGCGGCGAGCAGCGTTCCCACGCTCGAGCCTGCGAGCACCCCTTCCTTGCGGAGCAGCTCGCGGGCGGTGTGGAACGCCTCCGAGTCGGGAATGGCGTACGCGGTGTCGACGAGCGAGAGATCGAGGATGTCCGGGACGAAGTCCTCGCCGATTCCCTCGACGAGCCAGGAGCCGGCGGTCACCTCGCGGCCTTCGTTGATCTTCGGCGCGAGGATCGAGCCCACCGGATCGGCGAGCACCATCTCGATCGCCGGGTTCCGCTCCTTGAGGAACCGCCCGACACCGCTCACGGTTCCGCCCGAGCCGACACCCGCGACGAACGCGTCGATGCGGCCCTCGAGCTGCTCCCAGATCTCGGGACCGGTCGTCTCGTAGTGGCTCTGCGGGTTGGCGGGGTTCTCGAACTGGTTGATGTAGTGCGCGTCGGGATCCTCCGCGGCGATCCGCGCGGCGACGTCCTGGTAGTACTCGGGGTGTCCCTTGCCGACGTCCGAGCGGGTGAGCACGACCTCGGCGCCCATCGCCCGGAGGTGCGAGATCTTCTCGTCGCTCATCTTGTCGGGAACGACGACGGTCAGCCGGTAGCCCTTCTGGCTTGCGACCAAGGCGAGCGAGAGGCCGGTGTTGCCGGCGGTCGCCTCGATGATCCGGCCGCCCGGCCTGAGCATGCCCTCGCGTTCGGCCCGTTCGACCATGGCGACCGCGATGCGGTCCTTGATCGAGTTCCCCGGGTTCATCGACTCCATCTTGACGAAGAGCCGGCAGGGGCCGGTGTCGAGGTTGCGCAGTTCGAGCATCGGGGTGTTCCCGATCATCTCGAGCACGTTGTGGAAGACGGGTGCGAGGGTGCGAGTGGCGGACATGGCGGACTCCGGGGAGGTCCGGAGTCTACGAAACCGGGCGGACCGAGGGTGGACCGGCGGTGCGCGATGGAACCCACCGATGCCGCCGACGCCGACGCAAACTCACGCTTCGCCGCCGCCGCACGCGCAGGTCACCCGCGCCGCCGCCGTCTGCGCACTGCCAATGCGGCCGCTGCGAGGCCTGCGAGGCCGCCTCCCGGGACCGAGACGGCGATGGGCACGAGGTTCGCCCAAAACGCAGTGAACTGGTTTCCGGGAATGGCGACGTTGGTGAAGGTGAATCGAACCGTGCGAGTTCCCACGGCAAGGGTGGCACCGCTCGCAATGGAATTGCCGTCGAGGGTCACCGAGGCGCTGGCGTAGTTGAATTCGATCTTCGCCGCGGTCGTGATGTTGAGCACATACTCGGCGTAGCCATTCTTGGTGGTCGGGTATGGATCGGTCTGCCCCGAGTACTGGTATCCGAAGAGGGCTCGAGCGGAGAGGCGATCGAAGTACTTCGAGGGGTCCGCGATCGCGGCCGTCGCGCGATGTCGCCAAGCACGCAGAGGCTGTCCGGATGCGGTTCGATCGCTTCGGCCCGTTGCGCCGACTCCGAGGCGGCCTGGGCATTGCCGCAGCGGTCCTCGAGCAGCGCCCGCAGCCGGAGCCCCGCGGCATCTCGCCGGTGGGCGCGGACGTGGATCTCGGCGGCCGCACGCGCGTCTGCGAGTCGTCCCTCGGCGAGCAGGGAACGGATCGCCTGCAGGCTGCGATCGCGGTCGGGACCGGAAGGCCGACCGGCCTTTGATCGGGACATGCGTCGCTTGCGGTCAACCATGGCAGGAGGATTCTGTCATGTTCGCGACGCGACCGGAATCTCGGTGTGGCGATTCGGCACAATGTCCCGATGCCCGGACTTGCCTTCGTCGGTGATCGAGCGAGCGCTGCCGCAGGCCGCGCGCGTGCCCTCGGCGCGACCATCGTCGGCTCCGACGCCGAGGCCGAGGGGCTCGCGGCTCCGGTTCGCCTCGAACTCCTCGGGGAGCGGCTCCACGCGCGCCTCGCGGAGTGGCCGCGCTCGGCGGCGTTTCGGGTCGACTTCGATCCGGCGCGGCTCGCAGAAGCGACGCGATCGCCCTTGGTGCGGGCGGCGGGAACTCCCCCCGGCGTCCTGCTCGACGCGACCGCCGGATTCGGCGGCGATGCGATGACCTTCGCAGCCGCGGGGTGGACGGTGATCGCGCTCGAACGGAATCCGTGGGTCCACTGGCTGCTCGACGAGGGCCTTGCGGCGGCGCGGGCGGATCCGCGACTTGCCGGAACAGCCTCGCGGGTCTCGCTCGTTCACCTCGAGGCGACCGTGGCGCTCGATTCGATCGCCCGTGGCGAGTCGGTTCCCGGCACGAGTCACCTCGGCCCGCTCGACGTCGTGCTGCTCGACCCGATGTTCCCGCTCGAGGAGCGACGCAAGCGGGCCTTGCCTCCCAAGGCAGCGCAGCTGCTGCGGGCGATCGTGGGGGAAGATCGCGATGCGTCGGGCTCCCTTGAGTTGGCGAGGCGAATCGCCGGCCGCCGCGTGGTGGTGAAGCGCCCGCCTTGGGCGGATCCGCTCCTGCCCACGCCCGAATTCACCATCGAGACCAAGCTGCTCCGCCTCGACGCGTATCGGCCCACCGCATGACCGGTACCCTTCCGCGACCGGACCACCCCTTCCGCAACGCCCCGGCGACGAGCTCTGGAACAGGACCCCCGCAGCGACCACGAACTTGTCGACGCCGCCAATGACGGTGAGGTGGCGGCGTTCGAAGCGCTCTACCTGCGTCATCGCGACTGGATGTACGCGCTCGCGTGCCGCACGATCGCCGATCGCGATCTCGCGGCGGATGCGGTGCACGAGGCGGTGCGCTACTGGATGGGCAAGTTCCCCGGATTCGAGCTGATCGGCGAGGTGCGGACGTTCCTCTTTCCGGTCGTGCGTCACGCGGCGATCCGGCAGATGGAGCGGGCTCGCCGAGCGAGCGGCAAGTCGATCGAGTCGAGGCCGGAGACGGCGGCGGGGGAGTCGAGTCGCGACGCGGACCTCGCCCGCCTGCTGGCTGCTGCGGTCGCGCAGCTTCCCGAGGGCCAACGTGAAGCAGTGCACCTGCGCTTCGCTGAAGGCCACTCGATGGCGGAGATCGCCGAAGCCTTGGGCGTTCCGGTCGGGACGGTGAAGAGCCGGCTGTCGCTGGCGATGAAGGCGTTGCGGGAGCGGCCGGAACTGCAGTCGCTGTTCTCCGTCGAGAACTGAGGCCGCGAACCTCGGGAGATCGAGTTTCAAGGTGGCCCGGCGCGGGAGTGCGTTCAGACGCCTCCATCCAAGGCGAGAGACGATCCCCGAGGTGACTCGACCCACCGTCGATACGGCCGAGAACTCATGGTGTGCGGTCGCCGTCGCCGCGACTCGGTCCCAAAGGGGAGAAGCGCCGCCTCGGCCCGCTCGCCAACCGCATGACTGGCCCGGCGCGGGCTGCCGCTTCGCGCCGCTTGCCTTCGACCCCCCATCGATCTCAGGTGACAAGAAGCGCCTTTCGCATCGAAGTGGACGGCGGTCTGCGTCTTGCGCATTGACAGGGTCAGGACCGTTGGCATTCTCCCGAGATCGACACGCGTCGTGACGCAACGCTTCGGAAAGCGCTGCGGTCACGGGGGTCTCGCGATGCAGCGAAGCCCCGGGGTACCGGGTCGGCCTTCGGCCCCAAGACAAGAGAGGATCCATCGAGTCATGAACGCGCACACTTCGGAGTCCAACCGTCTCGCCGCGTATGCCGCACTCTCGGCCGCAGTCGCGGCGACCGGCGCCGCCTCGGCGGCGGTGCAGATCGTGACCCTGACTCCGCCCGTCACGGCGCCGAGTGCTGGCTCCGCCCGTCTCAACATTGGTGGGCCGATCTTCGCTGCGCCGGGGTCGACCTGGTTCCTCGAGTTCCACGAACAGGGCGGGACCGTCCTCTCGGTCCACGGAACGAGGGGGGGGGGAAAGTCCGTCTCGATCCTCACCCCGCTCCTCGGCAACAATGCGATGGTGAGCAACGGCGCTGGCGCGTTCACGAACTCTACTTCGGTGACCTTCGCGTCGACGCTGTTTGCACCCACGAAGTACGTCGGCTTCCGGGCTTGGAGTACCTCCGCCGTCGTCCACTACGGCTGGCTGGAGTTCACGCTCAGCAGCGGTGACTACACGATCTCGCGGTGGGCGTACGAGGACCAGGTCGGCGTCGGGCTCCTGACGCCCGGCTCGCCCTCGGCCGTTCCCGGCGGCGCAGGGTTGGCGGCTCTCGCGATCGGCGCTGCGGGCCTGCGTGGCCGTCGCCGCAGCCGCGGGTAAGACGATCGCCATGCCGCGCGAGACCAATGCGTCCTCGAGTGCGAGCCGACTGTCCGCGGGAACATCCGCGCCGCTGCGGTGAATCCCGGCGCCATGGCACGATCGACGGGTGTCGAACGGCGAGTCGGTGATCGCCGCGCGATGGCGGTCGCGATCACGCGAAATCGCCTCGTCCAGTCGGGGCCGGTCGGCGGCGTCTCGCACCCTGCGTGCATGAGTTGGCCTTGACCGGCGGCTCGGCTCGGCCGGCGTGGATCCGGTGGGTGATCGACGGCCGGGCCGAGGAATCCTTCGAAGATCCGTGAACCCGGTGGACTCCTGCCGGCTTCACCCTCGATGGACCCGATCGAACCCACTCCCGAACCGGCCAGTCCGCGTGACCCGATCGCCTTCGGTCGCCTGCTCCGCGAGGGCGAGGCGGTTCGAACCGGATCGATGCCCGCCAAACTCGATGCGCTGATCCGCGCGGAGATCCGTGCGGACTTCGGGTTCGAGGCCGAGGCCAAGACCGAGGCGCCGCCACCGGTCCGAACCGTTCGGCCGGCGACCTGGTGGGGTCGCTGGAAGCTGGTGGTGCAGCCGATCGCCGCGGTCGCTGCGGTGGCGCTCGTCTTCCTCGGCGTTCGCGACTGGTTCCTGCCCGGCGTTCCCGACGTCGAGGGCGAGCAGGTGGCAGTGGCACCGCCGAGCGCCGAACCCCCGGCGATTCAAGGTCAATCGGTCTCGGAGCGGCTCGCGGTGGCCTGTGCGGCCCGCGCTTCGCGGCGGTTCGAGGCGCTCGAAGCGGCGCTGGCTTCGCTCGTCGTCGCGGCGGACATGCCGATCATGATCGCTTCGCCCGATCTGCCGAGTCTCGATCTCTCCGGCATCGGCATCGCGGAGGTCGAGGCGGTCGTGCTGCCGCCCAAGGATCCCGCCGCCGCGTTCGGGGTGTGGGAGGTTCAACTCAAGTTGCCGGACGGCCTCGTCGCAGACCACACCACCGCGATGGTCGGGTGGCGGGTCGCGATCGATCTCGGCGGGCTCGAAGTGGTGGCGATCGGAGACGGCGTGCTTGCCGACTTCACTTCGCCGCCAGCCTACGACCCTGCGAGCCTCGCCCGCGGGCTGTTGCTGCTCGCCGCGGTCTCACCGAACCCGGTCGACGCCGCACAGCCGATCACCGTGGCCCGCCTGCAGGCTCGTCGCCTCGCGGACGGAACCGAGGGACCGTCTGCGATGCCTCGCGAGTGCGTTGCCGCCATCCAACTCGCGAACGCACCGCCGCCACTCTCGGAGTCGCCATGAACGTCTCGACGACTCGCGCCCAACGCAACGCCTCCGTCCACTCTCGCGCCTCCTCGATCCAGGAGAACCCCATGCAGTCCGAATTCTCGTTCCACTCCTCGCGACTTCCGCATCCGCCGATGCGACTTCGTCCGCTTCGGCTCGCTGCTGCCATGCTGGGCCTCGCCGCGACGGCCTGGTCGCTGGGGGGCTGCAGTTCGACCGCGGGTTCCGGCGAGTCGGCCTCTGCACCGGCGACACCGGAGCCCGCAGGCAGCGGCAGACGTGCGGGCGACGTCGACTCGACACTACCGTCGAACGAGTCGAATCTCGAAGGCGTCGCGGTCGGTGGTCAGAACCTCCGGTTCGGTGTCGACGAGCGCGTCGCCGCGGGTGAAGACCAGTCGGGGCGCTGGTACCGCGGCGAGGCTGCGGACTCGGTCGAGACCGCTTCCGCGGTCGCGGATGCGCCGGGGCCTGGCAGCGCCGGGATACCGCTCGAGTCTGCGGCTGCGCCGCAACGTCAGCCCAGCCAAGGTCCTCCGCCGGCCACTCCGGCGCCGGACCCGCGGCGGGATTCCGCCGGATCGCCCATCGAGTTGCGGCGGTCGAACGGACTGGACTCGGCGCCCGCCGACGCCTTCTCCGGTGCCGCCGACGCCAAGGGCCAGGCGGTCGCTCCTTCGGGCGGACTCGGCGGCGGCGGTCTCGGTGCGCCGGCGGCTCGCGCCCGCGCCAGCAAGACTCGTGAGACCGAAGCGGCCGAGCAGGCCAATCAGGTGCCGGTCATTCGCGGCCCCTTCGACGAGATCTGGGTGATCGTGCGCGATCAGCAGCAGGTCGCGGTGGTTCCCGATGATGGAGAGATTCCGGGCGTCGGCTCGCTCTGTTGTCCGGTTCCCAACGCGCCGTCGATCCCGATGCCGTTGCAGTCGACCGACTACCGCGTCGCGATTCGCGGGCCGATCGCGGAGTCGACCTGCACGCAGCGGTTCCTCAACACCTTCACCGAGCCGGTCGAGGCGGTCTACGTCTTCCCGTTGCCGCATCGCGCCGCGGTGGCCGACTTCGTGCTCACCGTCGGCGAGCGCCGCATCCGCGGCATCGTTCGCGATCGCGTCGAGGCCGAGCAGATCTACCGTGATGCCCAGCAGGCCGGTTTCACCGCGAGCCTCCTCCGCGAGGATCGCCCGAACGTCTTCACCGAGAAGATCGCCAACCTCGCACCCCAAGTCCCGGTCGACATCGAGCTCACCTGGTTCGAGGCCCTCGGCTACGACGCCGGCTGGCACGAACTGGCGCTGCCGCTGGTCGTCGCGCCGCGCTGGAACGCCTGCGGGGCGAGCGATGCGGTGCTGCCCGCGGCGGCCCCGATCGCCAATGCAGTCGCGAACGCTGCCGGCAACGACGCCACCGTGGTGCCGTATCTGCCCGCGGGCGATGACGGCATCAATCGCGTGACCATCTCCGTCGACCTCGACGCGGGAACGGGGGTCGCGGTCGGAGCGATCGAGAGCCCGACCCACGCGATCACCGTGGAGCGTTCGTGGGATCTCCTGCAGTCGGTGCCGGGCCAGCCGCTGACCAACCTGGCTCCGAACCGCGCGACCGTCGCCCTCGCCGAGGAGTCCTCGGTTCCCAACCGCGACTTCGTGCTCAGGTGGCAGGTCGCGGGCGAGACGCCGCGAGCCTCGATCGTCGCGAGCCGCGATGCCGACGGCTCCGCGAACGGCCATCTGCTGCTGACCCTCTATCCGCCCGAGCATGTGGCGGAGCTCCCGCGGCCGGCGCTCGACCTCGCGGTGCTGCTCGATCGCAGCGGATCCATGAATGGACAGCCGCTCGCGGCTGCGCAGCAGGCGGTGGAGGCGATTCTCGCGAGCCTCGCTCCCAACGATCGCGTGCTTCTCGGGTCGTTCTCCAACGATGTCGTCTTCGCAGAGCCGCTGCTCGCGTCGGCCTCGCCGGAGCGGATCGCCCGCCTCAAGGCGTGGACCGGACAGGTTCAGGCCGGCGGAGGCACCAACCTTCTCAGCGGTCTCGACTCGATGCTCTTCGGCGCTCGCGAACTCGAGGACGCCGGTCGACGCCAGGCCCTGGTGATCCTCACCGACGGCCTCTCCGGCGACGAAGGCCGCATCATCAAGCTCGCCCACGACAAGCGCGGCGTGCAAGAGATCCACTGCCTCGGGATCGGCGACTCGACCAACCGCTTCCTGATCGACGAGCTCGCCCGCGCCGGCGACGGCACCAGCGGCATCCTGCTCCTGGGAACGAGCGTCGACGAGCAGGTGCGGCCGGTGATCGGCGCGGTCCAGACCGCGGCGATTGTGAATCCCTCGATCGACTTCGCGGCGGCCGGGATGGTCGACGCGGTGCCGAATCGTCTTCCGACGCTGCGGCCGGGCCGACCGATCGTGATCGCCGCCCGCTGGGAGGGGGAGGGAGCGCGGGAACTGGTCCTCGCCGGCACGGTCGGGACCACCGCGGTCGAGGTGCCGATCCGATTCGATCCGCCGAGCGCCGAGGCCGGTGAGGCCGATCGCCGCGCCCTCTCCAAGGTCTGGGCCCGGGCGACCATCGCGGAGATGAGCGAGGTCGGACGCCGCGGCGAGGTGCTTGCCAACGGCGAGACGGCGCTTGAAGGCATTCGCCGCGTCGCGCTCGAGCACGGTCTGGTCTCGCCGCTGACGAGCTTCGTCGCGGTCGATGCGAGCGAAGCTCTGGCCCAGCCCGGCACCCAGACCATTCGTCAGGCAGTGCCGGTGCCGCATGGGATCGACCCGGCGACCACGATCCCAGGCGGCAGCAACAGCCTGCCGGCGGCGCCAGCTCCGAAGGGCCCCGGCGGCGCGTGAACCAACGAGCGTGGGGTCGGTCGGGCTGGTCGTTCCGGCCCGACTGCCCCACAATCGCCGCATGGTCTCCGATCAGCCGCCGGTTCCGCGCTTGCCCAATGTCCCGAGTGCACTCTCGATCGCCGGTAGCGATCCGTCGGGGGGCGCCGGGATCCAGGCCGATCTCAAGGTCTTCAGTGCCTTCGGGGTCTACGGCGGGGCGGCGATCACGGCCCTCACCGCCCAAAACACCCGCAGTGTGACCGGGGTTCATGCGGTGCCGCCGGAGTTCGTGCAGGCGCAACTCGACGCCCTCGCCGCGGACCTCCGCTTTCATGCGATCAAGGTGGGGATGATCGCGAACGCCGAGATCGCCGCAGTGGTCGCCGACTGGCTCAGCGAGCTCGCCTTGGAAGACCCGCCGCCGGCGATCGTGATCGATCCGGTGATGGTCTCGAAGGGCGGTGACGCCCTCGTCGAAGCCGAGGCGGTCGCAGCGATTCGCGATCACCTGCTTCCCTTGGCGAGCGTGATCACCCCCAATCGCCACGAGGCTGCGAGTCTGCTTGGCGAGTCCGACACGCCCGAGACGATCGAGGAGATGGAGGACGCGGCTCGATCGCTTGCGACGCTCACCTCGGCGGCGGTTCTTCTGAAGGGCGGAGGACTCGCCAGCCGCGTCGGATGCGAGTCCGGCGCGGAGCCGAGTGACGAACCGATCGTCGACGTCTTGGTCGATCACGGCGAGGTGCGACGGCTCGAGTCGCCTCGGATCGACACGCCGCATCTGCACGGCTCGGGATGTGCGCTGTCGTCGGCGATCGCGGCGGGGCTTGCCCGCGGCGTGCCGTTTCAGCAAGCGATCGAGGAGGCGCGGGCGTTCGTGGTGCGTTCGCTCGCGTCGGGCTGGAATCTCTGTGTGGGGCTCGGCAAGGGACCGCCCGATCACCTGCATGCGATTCGCGCGGCGACCGAGCGAGGCGAGCTCTGATGGCGGCACCGTGGTTCCATCTCGATCCGCTGCCCGAGGCTGGAGTGGTGCTTCTTGCCAAGGACGAAGCAAAGCACGCGACCGGAGCGAGGCGGCTCGGCGAAGGCGACTCGGTCGTCCTCTTCGATGGCCGGGGCACTCTGGCCCACGCGTCGCTCTTGGGCACCCGCGACCGCCGCGGCAACGTCGAGGCGAGTATCGACTCGATCGAGCGGCACGAGCCTTTCGCGCCACGGATCGAACTCGCGACCGCGCTTCCCAAGGGCGATCGTCTCTCGACGCTGCTCGACATGGCGACGCAAGCGGGCGTCGATCATCTGATCCCGCTGCGATGCGAGTGGGGCGTGGTCAAGCCGCATGACGAGACCCCCGATCGCTGGCTGCGCATCGCGATCGAGTCGGCGAAGCAGAGCCGTCGCGCGTGGGTGCCGACCTTCGCTGCGCCGATCTCCGTCGCGCAGGCATGCCGCGGGGGCGAGGGCGTCTGCGTCGCGATCGCGCATCCGGGAGGCATGCCGATTCCGACGGCGATCGAGTCGTGGGGCTCGCGAGGCGACGCCGCGCGAGGGCTTGCGACCGTCCGCATCCTGATCGGTCCCGAGGGCGGCTTCAGCGAAGGCGAACTCGCGGCAGCGGAAGCGGCAGGGGCGAGCCGGGTCTCGCTGTCGCCGCATGTCTTGCGCATCGAGACCGCGGCGGTGATCGCGGTCGCGGCGGTGCGAGGCGCCTGAAGCGAACGCTCAGCGGCGTCGACGGCCGTCAGCAGCCGCGAGCCCGGCCAGGCCGATCGCGGCGAGTCCGCTGCCTGGCACCGCGCCCACGGTGATCTGGGCGCCGAGGTTGGAGCCGGTGCCGTTGTTGGTCCACGTCGAGGTGTTGGCGTTGTACGAGGCGGTCTGGCCTCCGCTGCCGGCGAGGATCCATCGCTTGCTGGCGGGGCCGTTGCCGGCCTGAGTCACCACGATCCAATAGGTCGTCCCGGCGGTCAGCGTCGTGTTTCCCGAGAAGGCGGTGAACTCGACGACGGAGACTGGCGCTGCATGCGTTCCAGAGACGATGGCGGTCGCGTTCCAGTCGCCATTGGTGGTGAGCACGGCGAGGCTCGCCGTCGGCGTGGTTCCGCTGCCGCTCCAGATCTCGACGTTGTAGTACCGATGAGGTCCGTACCAAGACGTGTCGCGATAGAGATTCAACTTCACGCTGGTGATCGAGCCGGTTCCGGCCGCGGTGAACTGCTGGGCGATGCGACTGCGATTGCCGAAGCTGAAGTCGGCCGAGGTCGCCCCTCCAGCGACCGCAAGATTGCTGTAGGCGACCGTTGCGTGAGACTCGCTCGCGACCGCGACGGCGGCAAACAGGGAGAGGGTCATCGAGGCGAGGCGGATGCCGTAGGTCGTCCGGCGACAAGCGATCCTCAGTTCTCCTCTGAACAGGGGGCAGTCGAGCTGGGAGCGTCACACTCCGAAAGGCGACGCGGACGATGCCGCGAACTCCAGTTGAAGGGAGGGGCAACTGTGGCGGGCGCGTCAAGCGCAAACTCCGAGTGAGTCGTGGACGCGTCGCGGAATCGAGCGACGCGTCGCCCGCGACGAAGTAGCCCAAGCACCATCGCCGGCGTCTCGGGTGGGTGGCCGCGGCAGGGGACACCGGCGGCCCGAGGTTTCGGGAACGGCCGGGGCGCCGCCGCGGCCCGGCCTGCTCGAAGCGCTCTCCACCCACGATCCGCTCGCGATCTGGGAGTCGCTTCGCCGCCTCGCTCGCCCGGCGACGCTCGAGGAACTCGTTAAGGCGTCGCGGTTCGAACGAAGTCGCGTGCAGGCGGCGCTCGACGCGCTGCTCGCGCCCGGTCGCGGTGTGCTGATCGAGCGCGAGGCTGCGGAGGGGCGCGGGAAGCCGTCGCGGTGGCGGACGGCCCGCGAAACGATCGCGATCGGATATCGCCCTCGCGATCGGAAGGACGAGGTGGCCGTCGAGCAGGTCGCGCGGGTGCTCCGCGAGGAGCGGCGCCGGGAGATCCGCGAGCACGCGAAGTCCTACAAGACCCGCGCGCCGGGCGAGTTCTTCCTGCAGAGCATGCATGCGGGCGCCTGCACGCGCGAGGAACTCCACCGGATCTGGGATCTGATCTCGCAGTTCGAGCGGCTCTTCCGCACGTCGAGTCGGCAGTCAAGCGGCGACCCGATCGAAGACGAGCCGTGGTGCACCTACCACGTCACCTTCGATTTCGAACCGCTTCGTCCCGGTGTGCTGCCGACCCCGACCATGCAGGTGATTGGCATGCGATGGGCGGCCGAGACCGCGAAGTCCTTCCCCGAGCGGATCGAGGAACTCTCGACGCGCGAACGGCAGGTCGCGTTCGGTCTGGCCCACGGACGATCGCAGCGGGAGATCGCCGCCGAGATGGGCGTCTCCTATCACACCGTGGTCACGTTGACTCGACGCTGCTACGCGAAGCTCGGGGTGCGGTCGAAGGTGGCGCTGGTGAAGGCGCTCGGCGTGGCGGCCGAGGAAGCCTGATTGAACTGAGGCGTTCGCGGGTCTCGCGCGAGACTGCTAGCCGATCCGCTCGACGCCGCCCATGTAGGGGCGCAGCGTCTCGGGCACGAGCACGCTGCCATCTTCCTGCTGATGGACCTCGAGGATCGGGATCAGGATCCGCGGGCTTGCGAGCACGGTGTTGTTGAGGGCGTACGGAAAGCGGACCGGGCCCTTGCCCTCGCGGCAGCGCAGGTTCAGCCGACGCGTCTGGAAGTCGCCGAGCCGGCTCGCCGAGTGCGTCTCGCCCCAGTCGCCGAGCGGACGGCCGTCGGGGTCGGACTCGCCGCGGCCGGGCATCCAGCACTCGACGTCGATCATGTCCTCGTTCTTGGTGCCGAGGTCGCCGCGGCAGCACTGGAGGAGCCGGTAGGGCAGGGCGAGGCGCTGCAGCATCGTCTCGACGAAGCCGAGCATCTTCTGGTGCCACGCGCGGCTGATCGCATCGTCGGGCGGGCAGATGACGACCTGCTCGACCTTGTCGAACTGATGGATGCGGTAAAGGCCCGCGGTGTCCTTGCCGGCAGCACCGGCCTCGCGACGGAAGCAGGTCGACACGGTGGTGTAGGTGCGCGGCAGCGTCGCCTCGTCGAGGATCTCGTCGGCGTGGAAGCCCATGAGGCCGACCTCGCCGGTGCCGGTGAGGAACATGTCGTGGCCCGAGCCGCGGCGGCTCTCTTCGATGTGGTAGGCCTGCTCGCGGCCCGAGGGGAAGAACCCCGTGCCGGTCATGCACTCCTCGCGCACGATGACCGGCACCGAGAGCGGCGTGAAGCCCTGCTCGATCGTCATGAAGTCGAACGCCCAGCGCAGCACCGCCTGATGCAGGCGCATGCCGAGGCCCGTCAACACGTAGTGGCGGCTGCCGGCCATCTTGACGCCGCGCTCGAAGTCGACGAGCCCGAGATCGCGCACCAGTTCGAGGTGGGTCTTCGCCGCGAAGCCGCGATTCTCCGCGAAGGGCTTCGCGGGATCGAAGCCCGGCGGCGACCAGCGCCGCATCTCGACGTTGTCCTCGCTGCCCTTGCCGGGCGGAACATCTGCGGCGGGCGGTTGCGGCACCTGCATCCAGAGGTCGCGCCACCCCGGCTCGATCGCGGCAAGTTCGGTCTCGAGGGTCTGGATCGAGGCCTTGAGTTCCGCGGGGCGGCGCTCGAGTTGGGCAAGCTCCGCCTCGATCGCCGCCTTGGCGTCGCCCTCGGCCGACTTGAGCTGCCCCTTGAGGCGGCCCATCTGCGGGCCGGTCTCCTTGCCGAGCTTGTTCTGCGCGGCGCGAGCCTCCTCGAGCCGCGTGAGAATGCCTCGGCGTTCGCCGTCGAGGGCCAAGAGTCGGTCAAGGTCGACGGAGACGCCCTTGTCGGCGCAGCCCTGTCGGAAGCGGTCGGGATCGTCGCGGAGTTGCTTGAGGTCGATCATGGGAGCAGAAAGATACCGGCGTGCGATCCGATGATCGCACGCCGGCAGGTCTTGGGCCTTCCGCCCAAGGGCGGCTCCCTTGGACGTGTCACGAGGGAATCCGGGTCAGTCACGGACCATCATGAATCCATCCGGGAACGAATCCCAGGTCTCGCCTTGCGGCTTGGCGCCGGACCTCGGAACGGTATCGCTCATCTCCGTGGACACCGAGCCGTCGGCCAGGATCTGACCGGTGGTGACGTCGTGGAGACGGACGAATGCCAGCAGTCGGACGGTTCGAACCGCCAGATTGCCGGCCTCCTGCACCCGTACCTCAGCTCGCTTGAGCTTGTAGTCGAGGAGCAGCGGACAGTTCGGCGGCACCGTGTTCTCGAGCTGGTCCATCCAAGCCGAGATCAAAGCCTCGGATTCCGCCTCATGCTCTCCGGCAGCGGTGAGCAACTGATCGCCGTTGTCCGCCTCCTGCGACTCCAGATCGATCTTGCCGGCGATGGCGAAGCCGCGGGCGGGCAGTACGAACTGGAAGACCGGTTCTCGCTCGAAGATGGAGACCTGTTCGGTGAGCAGGGAGTTCACCAGGTTGTGATCCATCAGATCGAGGAGCCCCCGGTTTTCTCGCTCGTGGATGTGGGCGATCGCCATTCCTCGCCCGCCGGCCGAGGCCGCAGCCATGGCGGCGACCTGGTCGGACCACTCCTTCACCGCTCTCTGCAGCAGATCGGAGGTGGTGTTCACCAGCGACGGCTTCGGAGCCGTGGCCTGAGGTGGCGCCGGAGGAATCGATGCCGTCGGCGCCGTCTGCGGTCTTGCGGGGGGCGGGGGTGGCGGCACCGGATCGACCCGGACGGCCGTGGACTGTTCACGGGTGAGCCCCAGCGAGTCGGTGGTGTTGAGGGTCACTCGGTAGGTACCCGGGTTCGCGTATCGGTGGGAGAGTTCACCGCGGATCGAATCGGGATCAAGTCGGGTTGCCCCGCTTCCGTCGCCGAAGTCGACCGTGGCCGATGCGAGCGGGACACTCGCGTCAAGAAGTTCGTCCGATCGGATTTCGAAGTCGATGGCGTCTCCGACTCGGCCGGCATAGGTCAGCTGCGCCAGCACCCAGTGGGTGAGGTAGATGTTCATGCTTGAGCCGGGCGGCAGCGATGCATCGAACTCCTTGAGGACCGGAGGCGTGCTCGCCAAGGCCAGACGAGGCATCAGCCAGTATCCGGGTCGAAGGTCCACGACGGCCACGGAGCGGGTCGCCATGCCCCAGAATCCATCCGGACCGCGTACGAGCGCGATGAGGGTGGTCGAGGGAGACTCGAAGCGAGGACGCCAGGCGACTGCGCTTCCGAATCCGATTTGGCGGGACGGATCGGTGCTTCCCTCGAGGACGCCGCTGCGGCCGCGGCTGGTCGATGCGACGAGGTTGCGCATCCGGAACCAGACTGCGAGCCCGGCTCGCGGATCGGAGCCGCTCGGGCTCGGATCGAAGTTCTCTTCGCTCAACTGGGCGGGTCGGGGAACCACCATCCACACCGAGTCCTTCGAACCTCCTTCGAGGAAGAGTTCGACCGAGTCGCCGGCGTACACGACTCCCGGTCCGAGGGCGATGGAAGGACGCACGCCGATGCTGGGCATGGGAGCGGCGAGGACGTCGATCGAGACAGAGACTTCGCCTCCCCGCTGAATCACGATGTCCTTGAACCATCGCACCGGGGGCAGCCCCGATTCGGCGCTGGCAACGTCCACGGAAAGTGTGGCAACCTTGGCGGTGTCCCAAAGGCTGCCGGGGACTCGAGTGAGGAATTGGCGAGCGATCGGTGTACTGGTCGCGTTGAGGGCGCCAAGCATCTCGCCGTCGATGTTGAGGCAACTTGCGCGCGGCTGATTGGTCACCGAGGCGTTGATGCAGGCCCAGCCGGCCCGACGCATCCCTCGAACGATGTCGGCCCGGCAGACCTGCTCGCATCGCCGGCCCTCTGCGAGTTTTGCCAGATCGAATCCGGAGAGCGCCAACGGCGATCGCACTCCGTAGAGATCGAGGATTTCGATCGTCGCCGGCGAGAGGTCGAGTTCGGTCATCGACTCGGCCTTGGCGGCCTTGGCTCTTCCCCGTTGCAACTCCTCGTCGACGGCATCGATGAAGGGGTCGGTCTTCTCGACGGGCGCGTTGAACCAGTCGGCGATGGCCTCCTGGCTTGTGAGACCCATCGACTGAAGCGCGACCTTGGTGACGGGAGACACCCTGATGACGAAGCCGTCTCGCTGAGACTCCTCGATCGTCAGGGCAGGCATCGGCTCCAATTGCACCAGTGAAAGGCGTTCAGATCCAGATCCGCTGCATGCGGTCAGGAGCAGCGACACCGCTGCTAGACCGAGACAGCCCGTGGCCCGGCGTGTCTTGAACATTCGTGATCCTCCGAAATCGGATCGGGTCGCGCGCGTCGTGGTCGACGACGTTCGCGAGATCGAAGCAACAACTCCGATCGACCGGTGCGGATGGCGAATGCGACTGCCCCCGGACCCCAGAATCCGGGATGGTAATGTTGTGGAGGGGCGGGTACAACGCTGCGGGTGTGATTCCGTCAGGGGGCTCCATGAGCAACAGCAATCGAACCGGGTACTTCAGCCGTATCGCGTGGATCCTGCTGGCCGTATCGATCGGCGCAGTGG
>JAPOKA010000049.1 GCA_029977865.1 bacterium | reverse complement strand
CTCGTCGGGCGAGCTGCGGGATCTTCTCTATCGCGAGACCCAGCGACGCGCCGCCGAGCAAGTCGACGAGTGGTCGCAGGGTCGGGTCGGGTACGCCCATGTCCGGTCGATGGACACGAGATCGCTCGAGGAGTTCGAACGAGATCTCTTCGCTGCGACCGACGGTCGCGACGGACTGCTCATCGATGTGCGGAACAACGGTGGGGGATCGACCGCCGATCGGCTGCTCGCCTCGATCATGGTGCAGCCGCATGCCTACACCGTGCCGCGCGGCGCCGATCCTGGCATCACCGACGGATATCCGCGGGATCGCCTCTTCATCCAGCGCTACACCCTTCCCGTCAACATGCTCTGCAACGAGAAGAGCTTCTCCAACGCCGAGATCGTCTCCCACGCCTTCAAGACCCTCGGTCGCGGCACGCTGGTGGGCCAGCAGACCTACGGCGGCGTCATCTCGACCGGCAGCCACCGCCTCGTCGACGGCAGCACCATCCGCATGCCTTTCCGCGGCTGGTATCTGCTCGACGGTACCGACATGGAGAACCACGGCGCCGTGCCCGACCTGCTCGTGACGCAGACGCCCGAAGACGAGGCGTCCGGCCACGATGCGCAACTGAAGGCCGCGGTGGACGACATTCTGAGTCGGATGCCCGCCTCGCCTGCGACTTCGTCGGAGTGATGTGAGATTGGCCGCGCGGATCGGAGTTGCTTCACGCACCCGCGCGGCATTCGGCGTGTGACTTCGCCTTGCTTGTGACGTGAGACTCCGCGAACGTCGCGCCGCACGACCTTTCGATCGGCTGCATCGACTTCGGCCCTTCCCGACCAAGGCGGAGTTCCACCGGCCTCGCCGCGTGTTGGACTCGCCGCCGGCGGGATGGGGCCGTCCATTCCCCGTGGAGAGAACTCAGAGCTCCCGCTTCGGCGCCGCTTTGCGCTTGGCGACGGCTCGTCCGAGAGAGCGCGGGGCGGGGGCCGGGCGAGCGACCGGTTCGCTCAGCTCGACTGCTGCGACCGCATCGGAACGCTGCGACGGAGCGTCGAGCGCGAGGGGCTCGTCGTCGCCGGTCGCGGCGAGCGAGCGGCCCTCTTGAGCGATCGTCTCGTAGGCGCTCGCGAGCAGACCGACCAACGGGAATCGTCCATCGAGCGGGGAGGGTCCGAGCCGGCGCAAGAGCGCCATCGGCGCGTGTTCGGCTGGCGGCATCGAGGCGAGTTCCGCGATCGCCGGGCCGGGCCGCCAGAACGACTCGATCGAAGCAGGAAGCGGCGAGCCGGGGGCGAGTTCCTTCGGCGGGGCCGCCGCTTCGGAAGCCGATCGCCGCAGCAGCCGCACGCGATCCTGCAGATCTTCGCGCACCAGCCCGCGCAGGCGAAGGAGCGACCACGGATCGGAGGCGATCCGCTCCTGCAGCACCAGCGCGGTCGCCACCATGTGGCGACAGCCGGTCGGGCGGCCGCAGCTGCAGCGGATCGTGGGTGGCAGCTTCGGTTCGGGCAGGAACGGTCGACCCGCGCGCTCGAACAGTTCTCCGACAAGTCGCGGCACGTCTCCAAGCAGCACGCTCGCGGAGGCGGCGGCGTCGGCCGCGAGACCCGCCACCACCGCATCGATGACCGCCTCCTCGAGGATCGGCCATGCGATCTCCACCGCGTGCGGGCGGGGAAGTCGGCCTTGAACCTTCGTCGTCGCGATGCCGGGTTCGATGGTGAGCGCAGCGATCTGTCCGCTGCGGGCGTAGGCGAGGCCCTCGCTCTCCTCGTCCGCCGACGAGGGCGCCGCGATGGTGAGCCACCCTTCCGCGGGCCAGGGCCAGGGGCCGAAGCTGTCGGCTCGTCGCAGCCGGTGGCCTCCCACCACGCGACGAGGGTTCTCCGATCGGCGGTTCACCGGTCGTTCGGGCTGGGTCATGGGACCGCCGCCTCCTCGAAGGTGCCGCGGCGAAGTTCGAGCAACTCGCGCAACTGACCGGTCGACAGTTCGGTCAGCCACGCTTCGCCACTTCCCACGACCTGCTGCGCGAGTTCGGTCTTCTGCTCGATCATGCGATCGATTCGTTCCTCGAGCGTGCCGGTCGAGATCATCTTGTGCACCTGCACCGAGCGGGTCTGCCCGATGCGGAAAGCCCGGTCGGTGGCTTGGTTCTCGACCGCGGGATTCCACCAGCGGTCGTAGTGGATGACGTGGGTGGCGGCGGTGAGATTGAGTCCGACGCCGCCGGCCCGCAGCGACAGGATGAACACCGGGCAGGAGGGATCGCCGGACTGGAATCGATCGATCAGTTCCTGCCGCTTGCCGCTGGCGGTGCCGCCGTGCAGGAAGATCGGATCGATGTCGAAGGACCGCCGCAGCAGCCAGGCCAGGAGATGGCCCATCTGCCGGTACTGGGTGAACAGCAGCGAGCGATCTCCTGCGGCGAGGATCTCGTCGAGCATCTCCATCAGGCGCGAGGCCTTGCCGGAGCGGGCCGCGAAGGCCTCCGGGGACTGGGAATCGCCGGGCTCCTCGCCGAGGAACTGTGCGGGGTGGTTGCAGATCTGCTTCAGCCGCACCAGGCCCGCCAGCACCAGACCGCGTCGCCGCATGCCGTCGGTCGACTCGAGGTTGCGCAGCATGCCCGCGACGGTGGTCTCGTAGAGCGATGCCTGCTCCTCGCTGAGCGGCACGTGCTGACGGCTCTCCACCAGCGGAGGAAGGTCGGAGATCACGGTCGGGTCGGTCTTGAGCCGCCGCAGCACGAACGGCCGCACCAGGGACCGGAGCCGCTCGGCTTGCTCGCGATCTCGATGTCGCTCGATCGGCAGCGAGAAGCGGCGACGGAACTCGCCGGTGGTTCCGAGATAGCCCGGACAGCAGAACTCGAGGATCGACCACAGTTCCGCGAGGCGGTTCTCGACCGGGGTGCCGGTGAGGGCGATCCGCTGTTCGCTGCGAAGGGTGCGGATCGCGGTGGCCTGCTTGGTCGGCGGATTCTTGACGTGCTGGGCCTCATCGAGCACCACGCGGCGCCAGAGGACCCGCTGCAGGAAGTCGAGGTCGCGCCCCACCAGTCCGTAGGTAGTGAGGACCACATCGGTCTCCGCCGCGACTTCGACGAAGCGGTCGCCGATCGGCCGGTCGATTCCATGGTGTCGGTGCACGTGGAGTTCGGGCGCAAAGCGCTCGATCTCACGATGCCAGTTCGCCACCACGCTCATCGGCGCCACGATGAGCGTCGGTCCCGGCCGCTCCCGGCTCCGTTCGCGCTCGTGCTGGAGCAGCGCGATCAACTGCACGGTCTTGCCGAGTCCCATGTCGTCGGCGAGGCAGGCTCCCACGCCGATGCGATCGAGGAATGCAAGCCACGAGAGACCGGCCCGCTGGTAGGGCCGCAACTCGCCGCGGAACCGTTGCGGAGGGTCGACAAGTTCGAGCTTCGCCTCGGAGGTGCCGCCAAGCAGGTCGGAGACCCAACCGCTCGACTCGATCCCGGCGCGGGCGATCCCCGACTCCGCGGCGTCGAGGCCGTGCGCCATCCGCAGCGCGTCGCGAAGGCTCGCGGTTCCCGCGCCGCCCTGATCGAGAAACCGTCGCGCCGCCGCCAGGTCCTCGGGTCGAATCTCGACCCAACGATCCTGCACCTTGACCAGGGGCACTCCGTCGGCGGCGAGCTGACGGAACTGCTCGAGCGAGATCGACTCGCCTCCGAGCACCAGCTCCCAGCGGTAGTTCACCACGCGATCGAGCCCGCCGCCAAGACCCGGACCCTCCCCGGTCGGGTCGCTCTCGACCGGATCGAGCCGCAGGCGAGCCGCGAGTCGGCTCGAGGAGTCTCCCCACCATGCCGGGACCTCGATGCGGATGCCCGCCTCTTCGAAGACCGGACGATGCTCGCGAAGCAGGGCGTAGGTCTCCGCAGTCGAGATCGCGAGCAGGCCTTCGTGGGGATCCTGCAGTGCCGCCTCGAGCCGCGGCCAGATTCGCGCCGCCTTCGCCAACTCGGTGAGCAGCACTTCCTCGAGGTCGGTTCCCGCCGCGGCGCCGCCGGGCGCCGCCACCAGTCCCGCCATGATGTCCTCGCCGCTCAGCCACGCAGCCTCGTTGCCGAGTCCGTCGGCAAGCCCGAAGCGAAGATTCCAGCGTGCGGCGGTGCGATCGATGGGTCCGCCGGTCTCGTCGAGATCGACCGGCGGATCGAGCACGAACCGCAGCCGAAGTCTTCCGGCGGGTCGATCGTCCTCGAGGCGCGAAAGCCAGCCGCGCACGCGGCGCGGAAGTTCGAGACTCGATGCGTGGCCGTTGCGCAGCCGCCCGTCGTCGTTGAGCAGGCCTGAAAGCCACGCGACGTGCGGATCCTGCCGATCCTGCCACGAGTCGATCGACTCTTCGAAGTCGTCTCGCCGCAGGCGACGGCGGACCACCGCGTCGGTCCAGATGCCGAGGATCTGTTCGACCGCGAGACCCGCGTCGCCGGGGCCGGACTCTCCGCATCGGGCGGCGAGCGGCATGGCCGCAACGAGGCGGTCGAGGCGTTCGCGAGCGTCTGCATCACCGGTCCATGGAAGCCACCTCGCCTCGCTGGAGCCGCCGGGATCGGCAATCAGGGTGGGGACGAGCCGCTGGTCGGCGATCCACTCCGCGGTGGTCCGAGCGATCGCGGTCCAGAATCGGAACTCATGGCCGAGTTCGGCCCGAACCGACTCGTTGGCCTCGATCTCGAGCAGCAGTCGAATCGCCGCTTCGGACGGCACCTCGATCGCCGGAACCGTCACCAGCTCGAGTCGCGGAGACTCGTCATCCGTCGGCGAATCGCCGAGCAGTGCCAGCAGCCTGGGACTGGGGATGGTGCGACCCTCGCTGTCGTGGGGCAACAGCAGCGAAGCCTCCGCCGCGGGCCAGTCCTGGCCGGTCGCGGGAAGCTGGGCCTGCAGCGAATCCACCTCGGCAGCGAATGGATGTCGCGGTTTCTGGGGCGGCGCGACGTCCTTCGAAGGTCTTTGCTCCCCCCAGAGCAGGAGGGCGTTTCGGGTCCAGACGCCGTGGAGGATCATGAAGAGGTGCGGTCGCGAGTCGGTCAGGCAGGTGGAGTGATTGCGCTGGGACTCGAACCCAGGACCTAGCGATTAAAAGTCGCTTGCTCTACCAACTGAGCTACGCAATCGCGAAACGACGAGTGTAGGGCGGATTCGCGTGCCGACTGCCCGCAAGAGCCGATCAGTTGTGCGGTTTCGGTGCAGCGATCGCCGCACCTGCCGACGATTCGAGTTGTCGGCCGCTCAAGACAGGCTGGCGGGGCAGACTCGACAAGCGTGGCCGCGTGCCCTGCAGGTGCCGTCCCAAGGGGGTTCCGAGAACCCGTCTTCACTCATGCCGCCGCGGGCGGGAACCCGGATCCGGCCGACGCGTACGGGATTCGCAAAGGCGGGTGCTTGAATGTCGTGCCGATTCGCCCGGTTGCCCGATAAGCAGACTCAACCTCGGTCCGAGATGGACCGATGGCGGGATGGCGGAAGTCCACCGGAGCCGCATCGCAGGACGCGATCGGCCTTCGCCGGAGCCCGCACGAACCGAGGCGACCCATGAGCGAGCACCTTCCCCTCGTCGAGCGATTCCTCAACTACCTGACCGATGAGCGGCACTTCAGCCCTTACACGAGTCGGTGTTACGGACTCGATCTCCGTCAGTACCTCGAGTTCGTGACCTCCGAGTTCGGCCTCGAGGCCGACGCGGCGGCGGAACAGGCCGCCCTCGATGCGGGTCCGGAGCGTGCAGACCGATTCCAGCACACCATGACCGGTCGATTGATGGCCGCCGATCCCGAGACGGTGCGGGCATTCCTGGTGAGGATGAGCGACCAGAACTACTCCGCCGCCACCATGGCACGGAAGATCGCGACCCTCCGCAGCTTCCACAAGTGGGCCGAGCGACGCGGGTTCGTCCGCAGCAATCCCATGGTGCTGATTCGAACGCCCAAGCAGGCCAAGCGTCTGCCGCGGGCGATCAGCGTCGAGGAGGTCGAGCGCCTGCTCTCGGCTCCCGATGCCAACGAGCTGCTCGGGGCCCGCGATCGCGCGATCCTCGAGACGCTCTACTCGACCGGCATCCGCGTGAGCGAGGTGGTGGGAATCAACCGCGGCGATCTCAACGAGACCGGCGAGGCGATCGTGATCCGCGGCAAGGGACGCCGCGAGCGGATCGTTCCGCTCGGCTCGCACGCCCTCGCGGCGTTGCGGCACTACCTCGACATGCTCGACGGCGAGCTGGCCCGCGAGGGCAAGGTCGCCGCGCCAAACTCGCCGCTCTTCGTCAACAAGCACGGCAGTCGGCTCAGCAGCCGCTCGGTGCGCCGCAAGGTCTCGAAGTACCTCTCGATGGTCGGGCTCGACCCCAACATCAGCCCCCACACCATCCGCCACAGCTTCGCGACGCACCTGCTCGACAATGGTGCAGACCTTCGCTCGGTGCAGGAGCTTCTCGGGCACCAGTCGCTGTCGAGCACGCAGGTCTACACCCACCTCACCACCGCGCGGATGCGGGACGCCTACGACCACGCCCATCCTCGCGCCGAGGCGTCCTGACCGCCGTCGTGCCGACGCCTGCGACCTCGACCGCACCCCGCGACGCCCGCCGCATCGATGGCCCGGGCTGGAGCGTCGTCGAGGGTGACGCGGGTTCGGTGCTGGCTTCGCTCGCCGACGGGTCCTTCGACCTCTGCTACCTCGATCCTCCTTTTGGAACCGGCCGGACCTTCGCCTCGGCGGCGGGGGGGTTCGACGATCGCTGTTCGTCGGCGGCCGAGTTCGGCGCCCTGATCCGGCCTTGGATTCGCCAGATCCACCGGGTGCTCGCCGCACACGGCTCGATCCTGCTGCACGCCGACTGGCGACATTCGCACCGACTCCGACTGTGGCTCGAGGAGGTCTTCGGCGAGGCGGGATTCGTGAACCACCTGGTCTGGAGCTACGGCCTTGGCGGAAGTTCGCCCCGCCGGTTCGCCCGCAAGCACGACGACATCCTCTACTTCGCCAAGGGTCCCGACTACCACTTCATCCCGCCGCGAGTGCCTGCCTCGAGCGCGAGAATGAAGGGCATGCTCAAGAAGGCGACCGACGTCCTCTCGATTCCCGCGATCAACAACATGGCCCACGAACGCTGCGGATGGCCGACGCAGAAGCCGCTGGCGCTCCTGCGAATGCTGATCGAGGCGTGTTGTCCGCCCGGCGGGCGGGTGCTCGATCCCTGCATGGGAAGCGGCACCACGCTCGTTGCCGCGATCGAGACCGGTCGCCGGGCGTTCGGCGTCGACGCGAGCCCGGCAGCGCTTGAGATTGCGCTGACGCGACTGACCGCCGTGGAGTCGCCGCTCTCGGCAGTCGGCTGATCAGAACTCGTATCGAAGGCCGGCGAAGTAGCGGAAGTCGTTGCGGGTGCCCGAGGTGATCTGCGACTGGTACTCGTCGCTCACGCCGGCTTCGAAGGCGAGCCCTTCGACCCCATCGATCTTCATGACCCACTTGGCGGCGGTGGTGAAGCGGAACTCCTGGATGTCGCCGACGTCGGGGAAGATCGTGAAGCCGACCACGAGCTTGTTGTTTGCGCTCTGCCGCCATTCGAGATCGAAACCCGCGAGGGCTTCGGGGAAGGTCCGTGAGGGCCCGAATTCGTAGCTCACGCCGAAGCCGAGGCGGACGGTCAGGTCGAGGTCGGCTTCCTGGATCACCCGATGGCCCACACCGCCCCAGCCGCTGACCCGCTGCTCCCACGACTGGAACTCGTCGTACTGGAACTGTCCGGTGCCGAAGGCGAACCAGCGCTTGTTCATGAAGTCGCGCTTGTAGTCGATGGTCGCGAGGAAGTTGTTGTTCTGCGTGACCGCGTTCTGCACCCCGAAGAAGTAGCGGGCCGCGAGGGTCAGCTCGTCGTCCGCCGTGGTGCGCTTCAGTTCGCCGCCGATCCGAAGTTCGACGTTGGAGTTGACGTTGTCGTAGCCGGCGATCGCGAAGGAGAGCGACCCCGACCACGGGCTCGCCGGCCCCTCGGGCTCGAGCGAAGGCGTCTCGACGCTCGCGACATCGCTTCGTTCAAGCACCACTTCGCCGAGCACCGGGTGCTGCACGCGATAGGAGCCGGGAGTCTCCTCGATCACCACCGCCTCGAGGACCTCGCCGGTGGAGAGGGTGATCTTCGCGGGCGGCGGCGGAGCCGAAGCGGAGGGATCTTCGATCGGCGGAACGTCCTGAAGGCTCATGCCCAGAAGCAGGGCGGCGGCGACATTCATCGGAATCTCCAGTGTCGTGGCCGAGTCGGCCACATCGAGGACGGAATCGGTACCCCGCGGCCAGCGGGGTGAGGAGGCATCAGGCCGCCGGGGCGGCGCCCGGACGCAGCGCGATCAGCTTGTTCATCGCCTTGACCACCACGAACGCACTGAAGGCGATGATCACGAACTGGATGCAGGTGTCGAGGAAGTTGCCATAGGCGATGCCGACTTCCGGAACCGCCGGGGTGGTCTCGGTCGCGGCCTCGGCGGGCTGCAGCACCCACTTCAACTCCTTGAAGTTCACCCCGCCGATCGCGAGTCCGATCGGCGGCATGATGAGATCGCTCACGATCGAGTTGACGATCTTGTTGAAGGCGGTGCCCACGACGATGCCCACCGCCATGTCGATGGCGTTGCCCTTCACCGCGAACTCGCGAAACTCCTGCAGAAATCCAGACATCATGATCCTCGCGGAAACGTGCGATCGACGAGGATGGCGATCGCGCCCGAGTCGGCGCCGTCGACGACAGGTTTTCCACAGGGAATCCAGCCCCAATGTTCAGCTGGCCGCTTCTGAAGCGGCCACCGCGACCTCGGAGGCTTGCTCGAGGAGTCTCGCCGCAGCCTGATGCACCGAAGCGCAATCGTCGCCCACCACGGTGACGTGCCCGAGCTTGCGGCCCGGACGCGGCTGCTTTCCGTAGAGGTGGACTCGCGCTGCGGGAGTCTCGAGCAGCGACTCCACCGTGGGGCAGCGACCGATGAGATTGACCATCGCGGCGTGACCGTGGGGTGCGGTCTCACCAAGGGGAAGTCCGGCGATCGCACGCAGGTGGTTCTCGAATTGGCTGGTGCGGGCGCCCTCGATCGTCCAGTGGCCGCTGTTGTGGACTCGTGGCGCGAACTCGTTCGCAAGCAGGGCTCCATCCCCGCACTCGAAGAGTTCAAGCGCCAACACCCCCACGTGATCGAGTCGCTCGGCCAGCGCCTGTGCCCAGGCCATCGCGGTGGCTTCGTCGGGGGCACCGCTCGCGGGCGCGAGGGTCCGTCGAAGAATGCCGCCGCGGTGCAGGTTCTCCGCGAGCGGCCAGTGCCGCACTTCTCCGTCGAGGCCGCGCACCAGCAGTGCCGAAAGTTCGCGCTCGAACGGCACCCGCGCTTCGAGGATCGCCGGCAATCGCCCGAGCGAGTCCCACGCCGACGCCAGCGCCTCGGGATGGTCGACGCGAGCCTGCCCCTTGCCGTCGTAGCCGAAGCGGCGGGTCTTGAGGATCGCCGGAGTCCCGACCTTCTCGAGGGCGGCGGCGAGATCCTGCGGACGCTCGACGCCGGCCCAGCGGGGCACCGCGAGACCGCAGCGAACCAGGAACTCCTTCTCCACGAGTCGATCGTGCTTCATCTCGAGCGACGCGGCGCCGGGGCGAAGCGGCACCCGAGCCTCGAGGTGGGCGAGGGCCTCGGGCCCGACGTTCTCGAACTCGAAGGTCGCGACATCGAGGTCGCATGCGAATCGGTCGATGGCGTCGAGATCATCGAAGGCGGCTTGCACATGCGCACGGAGCCGCGCCGCGGGAGCCGAATCGGATGGATCGAGGAAGCGGAACTCGAGTCCCATCGGCTCGCCGGCTTCGGCGAGCATCAGACCGAGTTGACCGCCGCCGAGGACTCCGATCCTCACGGAGTCCGCTCCGATGCCGGATCTGAATGCGCGAGGACCGCCTCGGTCTGTTCGCGGCGGTAGCGATCGAGCCGCTCCCGCACCGTGTCGTCGCGCTCGGCCAGCATGGCGGCGGCGAAGAGCGCTGCGTTGATCGCGCCGGCGCGGCCGATCGCGAAGGTCGCCACCGGGATCCCCGCGGGCATCTGCACGATCGAGAGCAGCGAGTCCATGCCCTTGAGCGACTTGCTCTCGACCGGCACGCCGAGCACCGGCACCGAGGTCTTCGAAGCGGTCATGCCGGGCAGATGGGCAGCACCGCCGGCCCCGGCAATGATTGCTGCGAGTCCGCGCGAGGCGGCGCTTTCGGCGTACTCGAACAGCCGGTCGGGGGTGCGATGTGCCGAGACCACTTCGCACTCGTGGGCGATCCCGAGTGCCTCAAGGGTCTGCGACGCGTGCTGCATGGTCTCCCAGTCGGACCGGGAACCCATGATCACGCCGATGCGGGGGGAATCGGAAGGCACGGATGCTCCTGCGATGGTCGCGCGGACGGCGCCGCCGCGAGAAGACTAGCCGAGCCTCGCTGCCGCGGTGGCGACCGCCTCAGCGACGGAAGCCCCCGAAGCCGCGCGATCCGCCGCCGAATCCGCCGGATCGGCCCCAGCGTCCGCCACCGCCGCCGCCGCCCCAGCCGCCGCTGCGGTCCCAGTTGCTGCGATCCCAGCTGCCGCCGAACGAGTCGCCTCCGCTGCGGTCGTTGCCGCCGAATCCGCCGCCTCCGGACTGCCATCGGTTCGACATGTCGCTGCGCCAGTCGCCGTCGCCGCGACTCGACTGCTGCTGGTTCAACCATCGGTTGGTGTCGGCGTCATTCACGCTCGACCACGAGTCGCCGCCGGAATGCTGCTCCCAGCCGCCGTTGCCATCCGAGCGATAGACGCTGCCGTCGTGGGCCGCGTAGTAGGTGCCGTTGGCATCGACGGCGGCTCCTTGCGACCCCCGCGCGACGCCCCAGGTTCCGGAGTCGGTCTGCACGCCTCTGACGCTCGCCGAGCGACCGGTGTCGGTGTTGCCCACGGTGGCGGAACCGCCGCGGATGTCGGTGCCGTCGGGTCCACCAGCGGCATAGCGACTGCCGGCTGCGTAGTTCCCGGTGGAGGGGTTGTACGACGCGCCGCGAGCGCCCTCCGCCCAGCGTCCGGTGTAGGCGTTGTCGACGTAGCCGCGCTCGCCGGCGGCGCGGGCCCCGGTCGCGGAGTTGTAGCGCGAACCGGTCTGGGTTCCCCAACGGTTGCCGGTCCAGGCGTTGTAGCCACCGCTGGTGCGGGTCATCGTCGAGACGTTGCCCCAGTGGTGGTAGACGTTGCCGGTCGTGGCCGCCCAGCCGCCCGGTCCCCACGCGTATGCGCCGTGCGGCCCATAGCCGCCCCAGTACGGTCCCCAGCAGGGGTAGTAGCCGCAGTGCCAGGTGCTTGCACCGATCGCCCAGCCCACCGCCATGCCCATGCCGAAGCCGATGGTCCAACCGGCCCACGGGTTGTAGACCATGCCGGCACCGCAGCCGTAGGTGACCGGCGCCGGCACCCACACCGTGGTGCACCAGGGCGTGTAGGTGTATCCGGTTCCGTAGACGACGACGCCATCCTGCAGGTAGGCCCCGAAGTATCCCGGCGTGTAGCCGACGAGCACGTAGTCGGAGCCCACGCCGTAGATGCGCACGTAGGTGACGTAGTACCACGGACTCGATGGCGGGATCGCGTAGATCCCCTGCGGCACCGCGGTGGCGACCTTCCAATTGCCCTTGAGCGAACGCGACTCGAACCAGATGCCCTTCTCGAGGGCGTAGTACTCGTCCTTGCCGACGAGGAAGATCGGAGTGGCGCAGTTGCTGACGACCGACACGCCGGTGCCCGCGATCGGTGCGAGGACGGGATCGCCGCCGATGATCTCGGGCTTCGGCAGTTTCTCCGACTTCGGCACGCGGGCCATGTGCGGCACCGCATTGGCGATCGATGCCTCCTGGGCCTGCGCCGTGCCCGGCACCGAGGCGAGCACGTTCTCCTTGGGAGAGTCGGCCGGCATCATCATGAACGCGGCGGGCAGCGCGGAGGCGGGCACATGGCTCCACGGTCCGCTCATCGACGACGCGGTGAACCATCGTCCGGAGACCAGCACGTAGATCGCGCCGGTGGCCTGCAACTGGAAGATGTCGGCGGTGGTGTTCGAGATGTAGAGAAGTCCCGATCCGCCGAGGGAAGCCCACTTCGGATCGCCTTCGACCACCAGAATCTCCGCGGGCTTCGTCGACACCACGATCTTGGGCGCGAGCGAAGCAAGCGACACCGTCTGGGCGGTCGAGTCGCTGCCGGAGTCATCCGCGGTGGGCGCGAGAAGGTTGATGCCGGGCTGGGCCTCGGCCCATGAGTACGCGGTCGCGAGCGCACTTGGCAGCGCGGACGCGACCGTGAACGGCCCATCCAGCGAAGTCGCGGTCATCCAGCCGTCGGCGATGCGAAGCCACCAGTTGCCCTGAGGATCCTGGACCAGCAGCATCGAGGTGTTCACCACCCGTTGCAGATCGGTGCCGGGGACCGAATGAAGGACCGGTGCTCCCTGGATCGGCACGAGCACGGTGGGGGAGGTGACGATCGAGAGCGCGGGCGGATCGTTCACCAGTTGCACCGAGGCGACCGTCGGCCCTTGCTCCATGTTGGGCACCATCGCCTCGAAGCGATCGAGCGAGATCATCGCGGTGGCGTTGGCGCTCCGCGACTGGAACTCCTGCTGCAGCGAGTTCTGTCCCGCCGGGTTGTCGGGCAGCGAGACTCCGGTGATCTGGATTCCCGTCAACGACACCCGGCGGTTCAAGCGGCTGACTTCGGTGGTCGCCGAGAACGAGAGCGTGCCGAAGGTGCGAGCGTCCTTGCCTTCTGGCGCGATCGCGAAGGGACAGGTTCCGGTGACCACACTGCCCGACCAGGTCTGGAAGGTCGGCGGGTAGACCGTGATCTCCTCGTTGGAGAAGGTGAAGACCCGCGGCCAGGCGTCCTCGTCGATCTCCCGAGGGGCCGATGCGGCGGCGGTCGAGTCCTGGGCCAGCGTGGCTGCCCCCGGCGTGAACGCCGAGAGCAGAATCGCCATCAGGCCGATCGTCGCCAAAGCGGGCACGCGAAGCCGTCGAAGGACCGAAGCGGTGGACATGGCGATCTCCTGGCGAAGGGTGTGGGGCTGGAATCTACCCACGCCAGCATTCGATCGCAGCGCCTTGGCGGGTTGAAAGCCTGCAGAAACCAACGGAAACGCGGCGCCGATCGCTCGGCGCCGCGTGAATCTTCCAAAGCCTCCGCTCGGTCGGTTCGCGCTCGGCTCAGGGAGCGAAGCCGCCGGGATTGCCCGCAGGCGGGCCGTAGAAGTGGAAGTGGTAGTTGACGCCGCCGCCGTAGCCGGCGCCGGCCCCGGTGGCGTTGCCCTGGCTCGCGGGCAAGTTGTAGTTGGTGCCGGAAGCGTTGTAGCCGCCCGCGACGCCGGCTCCAGCGCCGGTCGCATTGCCTTCTCGAGCGGGGAGGTCGTAGGCACCGCGATTCTGGCTGTAGCCGCCCTGCCAGCCTGCACCCGCGCCGCTGGCGTTGCCTTGGCGTGCGGGCATGCCGTATCCGCCGTGATAGAAGTGGAAGTGGTAGCCGCCGCGCCAACCGCCACCGTCTCCGGAGTTCTCGAGCCCCATCGGGACCGACCAGACCGGCGGTGCGTATCCGGCGGGCGGACTTCCCGCGCCGGGAGGACCGGGGACTTCCGAGGTCGGACCTCCCTCGGCGGCCGGGGGTGCCGCGGATCCCGGCGCGCCGCTCGGCGGTGCGCCATAGAAGTGGAAGTGGTAGTTCACGGGGTTGAGGGCCGCGCCCTCGCTGGCGTAGGGATTGAGTTCGCCTCCGGCCTGATCGAATCCGGTCCCGGCGGTCGGGGCTTCCTCATCGACTGCCTGCGGCTTGCCTGGAACCTCGTAACTCTGATCCTGCAGGCGTCCCGCGACCATGCCCGGCGCCGCCACGACCCGCTGATTCGATGACGAGTGGCAGCCGAGGAGCGGCGACGCAGCGAGCACGCCGGCGGCGAGAAGGAGCGATCGAGAAGCCATCGTGAAACTCCGGTCGAAGGTCGGTGAGGCCGCGAACGCGTCGAGCCTCGAGGTCCGCGGCGTCGTCGCCGCCGTCACGGAATCTCCGCAACGAAGCGTCGTCATCGGTCGAGGTTCGAAAGGGCGGTGAAGGTCCGCGAACAATCGCGTCTTCTCGGACCACCGCGCGGGTGCCGCGAACTCGTGAGGTTTTCGGACCTTGCTCGCGGCGCCGACTAGACTGCTGTCTTCCTCCGCCGGAGCACCACCATGAGCATCGCCGCCGCCATTCGCATGCCCAAGCCGGAGTCCGTTCCGACGCCCGCTGCCGACGACGCCGAGGCGAAGCTCGACCTCCTGGCGGTGAACACGATCCGGACGCTCTCGATGGATGCCGTGCAGGCGGCCAACAGCGGGCATCCCGGCACCCCGATGGCCCTCGCGCCGGTGGCCTACGCGCTCTGGCAGCAAGTGCTCTCATACGACCCAAGTGCACCGCATTGGCCGGGTCGAGACCGATTCGTGCTTTCGAACGGGCACGCCTCGATGCTGCTCTACTCGCTGCTTCATCTCGCGGGAGTCGCGCAGCTCGATGGCGCGGATCGGCCCACCGGCGAACTGGCGGTCCGGCTCGAGGACATTCGACGATTCCGGGAACTCGACAGCCGTTGCCCCGGCCACCCCGAGCACGGCTGGACCACCGGAGTCGAGACCACCACCGGCCCGCTCGGGCAAGGCGTCGCGACGTCGGTGGGCATGGCCCTCGCATCGCGGTGGCTCGCCGCCCGCTACAACCGGCCTGGGTTCGAACTGTTCTCCTGGCGAGTGTGGGCGGTGTGCGGCGACGGATGCCTGATGGAGGGAATCAGTTCCGAGGCAGCGTCGCTCGCGGGGCATTTGGAACTCTCCAACCTCTGCTGGATCTACGACCACAACCACATCTCGATCGAGGGCCACACCGATCTGGCCTTCACCGAGGATGTCCCGGCACGGTTCGCGGCGTACGGATGGAACGTGCTGCGGGTGACCGACGCCAACGACCTCGCGGCGCTCGGCGGGGCGTTCCGCGGTGCGGCGGGGGAGTCGAAGCGACCGACGCTGGTGGTCGTCGACAGCCACATCGGCTGGGGATCGCCGCACCGGCAGGACACCAGCGCCGCGCACGGCGAGCCGCTCGGTGAAGACGAAATCAAGCTCACCAAGCGTGTCTACGGATGGCCCGAGGATGCGAAGTTCCTCGTGCCCCCCGAGGTGCCGAAGCGGTTCGCCGAGACGATGGGCGCTCGAGGCAAGGCGAAGCGCGAGGCCTGGGATGCACTCTTTGCGCGATACCGGCAGCAGTTCCCGAGCGAGGCGGCCGAGCTCGACCACATCTTTGCCGGCACCTTGCCGCAGGGATGGGAGCAGTCGATGCCGACCTTCCCCGTCGATCCCAAGGGCATGGCGACGCGGGTCTCCGGCGGCAAGTGCCTGCTCGCGGCGGCCAAGGCGATTCCGTGGGTCGTCGGCGGTGCCGCCGATCTCACCCCGTCCACCAAGACCCGCCTCGACTTCGAGGGCGCGGGCGACCAGCAGGGGCCGGGGTGGACGTCGGCGGTGCCGGAAGGAGTCGATCCCGCGTCGACGACCTGCTCACCCGCGGGCCGCAACGTCCACTTCGGCATCCGCGAGCACGCCATGGCGGCGATCTGCAACGGCATGGCGTTGACGGGGCTGCGTCCGTTCGGGGCCGGCTTCCTGATCTTCTCCGACTACGCCCGAGGTTCCATTCGCCTGAGCGCGCTGATGGAACTGCCGGTGGTGCACGTCTTCACCCACGACTCGATCGGGCTCGGCGAGGATGGCCCGACCCATCAGCCGGTCGAGCAGCTGGTCTCGCTGCGAGCGGTGCCGGGCCTGTTGGTCTTCCGGCCCGCCGACGCCAACGAGGCCTCGATGTGCTGGCGCACCGCGATCGGCCTGGGACAACCGTCGGTGATGGTGCTCTCGCGCCAGAACCTGCCGACACTCGATCGCAGTGTGGGCGGTTCAGCGGAGGGAGTGGCTCGCGGCGGCTACGTGCTCGCCGAAGCCGGAACTGGATCGCCGAAGGTCGTGCTGATCGCGACCGGCAGCGAAGTTCAGCTCTGCCTCGAGGCGCGAGCGGAACTGGAAGCCTCGGGCGTGCCGACCCGAGTGGTGAGCATGCCCTGCACCGAGCTCTTCGACCGGCAGGACGAGGCCTACCGCGATTCGGTGCTTCCGCCTGCGGTCTCGGCCCGAGTCAGCGTCGAAGAGGCATCGACTCTGGGCTGGCACCGATATGTGGGCAGCGGCGGTGCCGTGATCGGCATGCACACCTTCGGGGCCAGCGCTCCGATCAAGGAACTCATGCAAAAGTTCGGCTTCGAGCCCGGCGCCATCGCCGCCACCGCTCGCGGACTGCTCTGAGCGACTCTTCGAACGCCTCGCACCAGGAACGCTTCTCCATGAACATCGTGATGGCCTCGGATCACGCCGGATTCGAACTCAAGACCACGCTGGTCGAGACGGTGAAGGGGCTCGGTCACACCGTGATCGACGTGGGGACCGACTCGACCGAGCCGGTCGACTATCCCGACTTCGCGGTCAGGCTGGCGGCGGAGATCCTCGCGGGACGTGCGGAGCGGGGGATCCTGCTCTGCGGGAGCGGGATCGGCGCGAGCGTCGCCGCGAACAAGATCCCCGGGATCCGCGCGGGCAACTGCGAGGATTACTACTCGGCGCACCAAGGCGTCGAGCACGACGACATGAATGTGCTGGTCCTCGGAGGACGAATCATCGGCCCGATGCCCGCGATCGAGATGTGCGGGGCCTTCCTCGGCGCCCGATTCACCGGTGAGCCGAGGCATGAGCGCCGGCTCGAGAAGGTGCGGGCGATCGAACGCGATCCCGCCGCGGTGCTCGGTTCGATCAGTCGTTGACTTCGAGCAGCTCGACGTCGAAGACCAGCGTGGCGTTCGGCGGAATCACCGGGGGGCGGCCCCGCGGCCCGTAGGCGATGTCGGCGGGGATGATGAGTTTGCGCTTGCCGCCGAGGTACATGGATCCGACGCCCTCGGTCCAGCCCTTGATCACTTGCCCGAGTCCGAAGGAACTGGGTTCGCCGCGATCGACGCTCGAGTCGAACTTGGTGCCATCGAGCAGATAGCCGGTGTAGTGGACGGTCACCCGGCTCTGCGGTCCCTTGGGCATGTCGCCGGTACCGCGCTCGATCTCGATCCATTGCAGACCGGAGTCGCTCCGCTGCACTTCTCCCGACGCCATGACGCCGGGGAACCGTCCCCGCGTCGACTCTGAGATCAGGGCGCCGTCCGTGGCGTTCATGACCAGCGAGTGGATCATCCCGCCTTTGAACACCGTCACCGCCATCGTCGGCGGATCGGCGGATGGATCGAACGCCACTCGCTCGACGACCCCAGGCACCTTCGAGGTTGCGAGTCGGATCGCCTCGGTCAACGTCATCTTCGCTCCGGTGCACGCGCCGGTGGCACCATCAACAATCACCCGGCGGAGCATGCCGCCGGACGCGACCATCACCTCGTAGGCGACTCCTCCCTCGATCGAGGCGGTCGCCGAGACCGCTTCGCCACCAGCGAACTTCTCCGCCGCCGCGATCGCCTGCCCCATGCCGACCGGCGCGGCGGTGAGGGCCTGTTCGACGGCGGCGGGCTCCGGCGGAATCTCGGAGTAGTCGGTCATCGGTGGATTGCTCGAAAGGGCGATGGCGGCGATGAGGGCGGGATCGAACATGAGGATCGGCTCCAAGTCGGATGCGGCGCCGGGCTCCACACGCGCCAGCGTCCCGCAGGTCGGGCGTAGATAGAAGGCGGAGATGGTAGTGAATTCGATGGCGTCGGACGCTGCGGGCGATAGCATCCGGGCATGCGAACGCGACCCGCCACTCGGATCCAGGCGCAACTCTTGGCCCTCTCCGCCGCGGCGATTCTCGCTGCCGCCGGTTGCACCGAGTACGAGGATGATCCCGACCGCGTGCAGGCGACCCCAGAACCTGCGAGGACGCAGCCCGGCGACAACTGGGGCACAAACAGGTCCACCGCCGGCGTTGCCCGCGGGGCCGCCGAGCGCCTGCAGGACCGGATCGCCGACCAACAGCAGCGAGTGATCGACGAAGCCGACAACTAGAAGGGGGGCGCGGCTCGGACGGCGGGGGTGTCTCCGCGGTCGCGCCCGCCCAACAAGTCCGCAGGGATCGAAGCCCGGACCGCCCGCAGTTCGAGGCTCCCGACCTGCCAGTCGGCGTTTTCAGAGTCGAAACGGGCGGTCGTGGGGAGTTCCCCTCAGCGAGGTTGGGTCATGTGTGGGTGAACTCCCTCCGCCTTGGGTCGGAATCGTGTGCGAACCTTCGATGGTGCTTCTTCGCATGTGAGGGCGAAGGGGCACCGATTCGAGTCCTCTCATTCTGGAGTTAACTTCCCGTGCGGCACGGCATGCGAACCCTGCAAGTTGCATCGGCGGGACTCGCCATCGCGATGCCAGCGCTCGTCGTGAGCGGTGGCCACGCGGCGCCGCCCCGAGCCGATCGGGTGGTCATCTCGCCGCCTCCGATTCCCGCACTCGATGAGGTCGTCTTGAGCGAGGAGTTGACGTTCACGCCACCCGGATTCGAAGGCGCGGATGGAGCCGTGCGTGGCTATCGACTCGGATCACTCGGCGAGCTCATCGCCTGGGAGTCGGCACAATCCCCCGAGGTGTGGGAAGGCGCGGTCGTTGACGGCGAGGGGCGTCCGCTCGGGTATGTGCTGGAGATCTCGACCAGCGTGGGAACGTTCCTGGCCTTCGATGACGGCTCGGGGGCGACGGTGCAGGCGTTCCCGCTCGGGGACGGCACCAGTCGCGTGATGCGTCGGGACGGCGCGTTTCCTGCGTGCCTCGGCGCGACATCCGTCGACGGAATGTCGGCGGGAGAAGGCGGCGTGGCCGGCACCTGCGACGACGGTTCGCGGATCGATGTGCTGGTCAAGTGGACTCCCACCGCCGAGAGCGAAGCCGGCAGCGCCACCGCCATCCTCTCGATCGCCGAGGCTGGCATCGCGGTCTCCAATCACGTCTTCACCGCCAGCGGCGTGTCGGTGCGCGTTCGCGCCGTCGGGTATTCGGTCAGTCAGGCCTACTCGGGCGATGCCGGCACGACGGTGCTGAGCGACCTGCGCATCAATGGCGACGGGCAACTCGACGTGGTGCACCTCGAACGCGAAGCCGTCGGGGCCGATCTGGTGGCACTGATCACGGGGGCCAATCCCAACTACTGCGGTGAGGCCTACCGCGTCGGCGTCGACGCGCCCGAGTACGGATTCAGCGTCATCGTCTGGGACTGCGCCGTCGGCAACCTCTCGTTTCCTCACGAACTCGGCCACAATCAGGGGTGCTGCCACGCCCCAGGAGATCCGGGCGGCTGCTCCGCCGGCGGTGTCTTCTCGTACTCGATCGGAAATCGCTACTGGGGTTCCAGCGGGCAGCAGTGGCGGACCGTGATGGCCTACACCCCGGGCATTCGCTGGCCCCGATTCTCTTCGCCCGAGGTGATTCACGACGGAGTCGCCACCGGTACCGCGGGCGTGGACTGTGCTCGCACGCTCAACGAGACCGCCTTGACCATCGCGAACTTCCGTTGCGAACAGGCCACAAGCGGCAATGCGGACCTTCAGTACGAGTCGCCGACGCTCGAACCTCCCGTCGACGGCGGCGCCGTGACTCATGTTGCGCAGGGGGTCTATCCGGCTGTATCCGGCGGAACCGTCGAGTTCATCTTCAACGCCATTGCCGATCACGGTGCCAACAACGAAGGACTCAGCCTTCGCATCAACAGCACGAACTTCGGGACCGTGCTGAACGCGACCGGCCAAGACTGTCTGATGTCCAGCCGCACCACCACCATCTCAGCCACGAGCTTCAACAACGCGATCGGCCAGGGCGGCGAGGTGACCTTCCGAATCTCCTCGACCAACAACGTCGATCCCGAATGCCTCGCCACCGAGATGACGTTTGCCCTTCGGTATGTGGCCGACCCGATGTGCGGATCCGGCGACTCCGACGGCGACGGCATCGGCGATGCATGCGATGGCTGCCCCAACGATCCCGGCAAGTCCGAGCCTGGTGCCTGCGGATGCGGCGTGCCCGATGTCGATGCGGACTCCAACGGAGTGGCGGATTGCCTGGAATCCTGCGCCGGCGACCTGAATCTCGATGGGCTTGTCGACGGCGCTGACTTGGCACTGCTCTTCCAGGACTGGGGCGGCACCGGCTCCGCCGACCTGACGAAGGACGGCGTGGTCAACGGGGCGGACCTCGGCAACATGCTGTTGCTCTGGGGAGGTTGCCCATGAGTCGGCCGCGTGGCGATGGTCGGTCGATGAATCCGACCGAATCCGGAGTGTGTCGTGCGGATCGCCACTGCAGGCGTGACGGCGAAGGCGAGTGCGACCTGTGCTGTAAGTCGGGACCACAATTGCGTCGCAGTCGCGAAGTTTCTGGCGATTCGTAGGCACGAAGGCGCATCTTGAATCAACGAATGGCGATCTGCCCTCCAACCTCCGGCGGAGCACTGGGTCGGATCGCGGTGTGAGGAGCCTCGCATGTTCAGAGTGAGATCGACCACGGGTCCGATGGCAGCGTCCCTAGCGGCGGCGCTGTTCGCCACGCCGGCATGGCCGGCGGACTTCGAGTACTTCGTTGCGGAAACCACCCAGGTCTCCGCCGGAGGGCAGGACTACTCGGTGATCGATGTGTATGCGCAGTTCGTGCAGAACAGCGTCCACGTGGTCAACCTCTACGACGCCTCCATCGCCAATGCGAACGCAACCGCGTTCCATCACAGTGACATCAATACGATCTCGAGCCTTCCCGGAACCTGGGTACCCAACTTGAGTCTCCCGGTCGGTGGTGCGAATCCCGCCATTGACACCTTCGTGACCGTCGGCGGTGCGGCAGGAAGCGGCAACACCACATCACTCGATCCCAACTTCACGCCTTCCAATGTCGCGGTGCCTCCCGCCAACTCGGGTTGGTACAACTCGAATCCCCCGAATCTGCAGGGGCTGACCAATTCGACGACGAGGCGGACCTTCGTCGCTCGGTTCGTGGTGGAGACTCCCGCGACCGCTGACACGCTCGAGTTCACCGCCTCACTCACCTTCGCCGACTACATCGGTGGCGTGAACGGTCCCGCGGAGTTCGCGACCGGAACGATCTCGGTGCCTTATGTCGGCGCCGCCTGCGACAGCGTCGCCGCGGTGGCTGACTCGACCGCGGTTGCGGCCGGGGGCACCGCAAGCCCGGTTTCGGTGGCGGTGACGGTGGCAGGATCAGGCTGCGACTGGACTGCTTCGAGCAGCGAAGCCTGGTTGACCCTCACCGGTGGAGCCGGAACAGGCGATGGATCATTCACCTTCTCCGCTTCGGCCAACACTGCGGCCGTGGAGCGATCGGGGACGATCACGGTGTCGAGTGGTACTGCGACCGATGCTGGAGTCCTGATCACGCAGGACGCAGCAGCATGTGCGGTGACTGGACTGACCCCCGCAAGCGCGAGCTTCGGCTCCTCCGGCGGCAGCGGCAGCGTGACCATCTCGACCAACGGCGGCTCCTGCGGTTGGACCGCGACCTCGAGTGCTGCGTGGTTGACGATCACTTCTGGCGGCAGCGGCACCGGCGAGACCGGCGAGATCGCGTACAGCGTGGCATCCAATGCCAACGCCGCGATCCGAACGGCAACCATCACCGCTGGCGGCCAGACCCACAGCGTGACTCAGGAAGGCTCCGCGTGCACGGTGACCGGTCTCAGTCCGGCCAGTGCGTCGTACGGCGCTTCGGGCGGCAGCGGCAGCGTGACCATCTCGACCAACGGCAGCTCCTGCGGTTGGACCGCAACGAGCAGCGCTGCGTGGTTGACGATCACCTCTGGCGGCAGCGGCACCGGCGAGACCGGCGAGATCGCGTACAGCGTGGCAGCCAACGCCAACGCCGCGAGTCGCTCCGCGACGATCACCGCTGGT
>JAPOKA010000048.1 GCA_029977865.1 bacterium | reverse complement strand
CGATCCGGATCTGCGGATGCCTCCCCCGGAGGCCCACCCCCGTCCGCTCTCGGAGCAGGAGATCGAGTTGCTTCGCGGGTGGATCGAAGCCGGCGCACCGTGGAGCGATCACTGGGCGTTCATTCCCCCGGCCTTCGCCGAGTCTGGAAGCTCGCTTCGCGGCACCATCGATCTGGAGATCGCCGCACGACTTCGAAGAGAAGGCCTCGCTCCGCTTGACCGCGCGACGCCGGAGGCGCAACTGCGTCGGGTCTCGCTTGATCTGACGGGGCTTCCGCCGACTGCCGAGGAGATCGAGGCGTTTCTCGCCGATCCCAGCGACCTGGCCTACGAGGCTGCGGTCGATCGGCTGCTCGCCTCGCCGCGATTTGGGGAGCGTTGGGCTCGGTGGTGGCTCGACCTGGCGCGATACGCAGACAGCAAGGGCTATGAGAAGGACGACGGTCGCACCGTCTGGCCCTATCGCGACTGGGTGATCCGCGCATTCAACCGCGATCTGCCGCTCGATCGCTTTGCGGCCGAGCAGCTCGCGGGCGATCTGCTCGCCGATGCAGATGAGGAGACACGCCTCGCGACGAGCTTCCATCGTCAGACCATGAACAACGACGAGGGCGGCACCTCCGACGAGGAGTTCCGGGTCGCGGCGGTGGTGGATCGGGTCAACACCACCATGGAGATCTTTCAGGGGCTGACTGCCGCGTGCGCCCAATGCCACACCCACAAGTTCGACCCGATCTCCCACGAGGAGTACTACCGGCTCTTCGCGATCTTCAACCAGACCGCCGATGCAGACCAGCCCGACGAGCAGCCGACCCTTGCGGTCAAGGTCGACCTCTCCTGGCTCGACACGCCGCTCGAAGCCAAGGTGCCGGTGCTGGTCGCGGTGGCGGATGACGCCCAGCGTGCGACCACGATCCTCGCCGGCGGGAGCTTCCTCCGACCGACCGATCCAGTCGAGCCGGGAGTTCCGGCGGTCCTGCTGGCAGGACGCGATGCTTCGCCGATGCCATCCGATCGACTCGAGCTGGCGGAGTTTCTCTTCGAGCAGGGCAACCCGCTGACCGGCCGCGTGCTTGCCAATCGGGTGTGGGCGGAACTCTTCGGCACCGGAATCGTCGAGACCGTCGAGGACTTCGGGATTCAGGGATCGCCCCCAAGCCACCCCGCACTCCTCGATGCGCTGGCCATCGCGCTGCGCGATCAGGGATGGAGCCTCAAGCGCTTTCTGCGTGAACTGGTGCTCAGCGAGACCTACCGGCGAAGCAGCGAAGCGCATCCCGCGGCCGACGAACTCGATCCAGAGCAGCGGCTGCTGGCGCGGTTTCCGCGGGTCCGGCTCGATGCCGAGGCGATTCGCGACTCGGCGTTGGCGGCCTCCGGACTGCTGAGCGAACGCATGTTCGGGCCTCCGGTCTATCCGCCGCAGCCCGACGGCATCTGGACGGTGATCTACAGCGGCAGCACGTGGAACACCAGCGGCGGCGAGGATCGACACCGTCGGGGGATCTACACCTACTGGCGTCGCACCGTGCCCTATCCGGCCATGGCGACCTTCGACGCGCCGAGCCGCGAGGTCTGCGTCTCGCGCCGCGGCCGCACCAACACTCCGCTGCAGGCGCTGGTGACGTTGAACGATCCCGCATTCGTCGAGTGCGCCCAGGGGCTCGCGCGAACGGTGTTGACCGGCCACTCCGACGAGCAAGACCGGATCACCGACTTGATGCTTCGTTCGCTCGGCCGCAGACCGACCGCCGCCGAACAAGAGGAATTGCGAGCGCTGGTCGAAGACCAGTGGATCAGTTGGTCGGCTCGGCCGGACGATGCCCGGCGATTCGCAACGGATCCGATCGGCCCACTGCCGGAAGGGCTCGATCTCGCCGAGACGGCGGCGTGGACCTCTGCGGCGGCGGTGCTGCTCAACCTCGACGAGTTTCTGGTGAAGCCATGAGATCCCGGACCTGCGGACGACGCCAATCTCTCTTGCATTCGCGCCGTCGGAGATCGAGCCGAACCGGGGGCGGACATCGGTCGTTCCTGTCAACCTCCGGGGCCGTCAGGGCCGGCTCCATCGAGGGTCCTTCATGAGCAGCGACCGCCGCGACATCGATCCGCACCTCGATCCTGCCCGGGTGGGCATGGCGCGGGGATGCACTCGCCGCCACTTCTTCGGTCGGGTCGGAAGCGGCGTGGGCATCGCTGCGATCGCCTCGATGCTCGGCGAACAGACCGCCGACGCGATGAGCCGCACCTTGCGGGGCGAGCCGCCAGCGAGCGGTGGGAGTTCGCCGCTCTCGCCACGGCCTCCTCACTTCGCGCCGCGAGCCAAGCGGGTCGTCTACATGCACATGGCCGGCAGTCCGCCGCAGCAGGACCTGTGGGATCCCAAGCCCGAGCTGCAGCGGCTCGACGGAGAGCCGTGCCCACAGGAGCTTCTCGATCGCGAGCGCTTCGCGTTCATCAAGGGGCATCCCAAGATGCTCGGATCGCCCTACGCCTTCGCTCAGCATGGCGACGGCGGAGCGTGGGTCAGCGAGCTGCTGCCGCATCAGGCGAAGATCGTCGACGACATCGCGATCGTGCGCTCGGTGGTGACCGATCAGATCAACCATGCGCCCGCGGAGCTCTTCCTGTACACGGGCTCGCCGCGGCCGGGTCGGCCCTCGATGGGCTCGTGGTCGATCTACGGGCTCGGCAGCGAGAACCGCGACTTGCCGGGCTTCGTGGTGCTGCTCTCGGGCGGCAAGAACCCCTCCGCGGGTCGCAGCGTCTGGGGCAGCGGTTTCCTGCCCACGGTCTACTCGGGCGTGCAGTGCCGCAGCGGCGCCGAGCCGGTGCTCTTCGCCAACGACCCTCCGGGCGTCGAGCGCGGAGATCGGCGGCGGATGCTCGACAGCCTCGCGCGGCTCAATCGACTCGCCTTCGCCGAGCATGGCGACGACGAGACCATCGCACGGCTCGAGCAGTACGAACTCGCCTTCCGCATGCAGATGTCGGTGCCCGAGACCATGGACCTCGCCGGTGAATCGAAGGAGACCCTTGAGCTCTACGGAGCCGATCCCAAGGCGCCGAGCTTCGCCCGCAACTGTCTCCTCGCCCGTCGGCTGCTCGAGCGGGGGGTTCGCTTCGTCCAGCTCTTCGACCACGGTTGGGATGTGCACGGAACCAGCCCGGGCGACGACATCGTCACCCAGTTGCCGAAGAAGTGCCGCGAGACCGATCAGGCTGCGGCGGCGTTGGTGATGGACCTCAAGCGTCGCGGCATGCTCGAGGACACGCTGGTGGTGTGGTCGGGCGAGTTCGGACGCACGCCCATGAACGAGGAGCGGAACGGTTCGAAGTTCCTCGGCCGCGACCACCATCCGCACTCGTTCACGATCTGGATGGCGGGTGGCGGAGTGAAGTCCGGACTCGTCCACGGCGAGACCGACGAGTTCGGCTATCGCGTCTCCCGCGACCCCGTGCATGTGCATGACCTGCAGGCGACGATCCTTCACCTGCTCGGACTCGATCACAAGCAGTTGACGTATCGATTCCAGGGCCGCGACTTCCGTCTCACCGACGTGCACGGCGAGATCGTGCCGGCGCTGTTGGCGTAGCGATGGTCGCGCCGCCTGGCGGCGGCAAGGTGGACCGAGCAGCTCCTGCGGGGGTCAGCGGTGGCGGATCGAAGGACTTCCCTCGGCGAGCGCCGCGTGGGCTGGCGCCGATCCGTGAGGAGGATTGGCGTCCGCTCTGAGCGCCTGGTTTCGCTCAGTCGGACTTGGTCTCGCCCAACGGTGATCGGATCTCGCCGGCGGGGATCGCCTCGAAAGCGATGCGATCGAAGGTGATGATGCTTCGGACCGGACCGCGGTCGATCGTCATCTTCGAAAAGACCTTGACGCCTCCCTCGTCGCGCCACCCGTCGACGACAACCCGATTGACGTCGCGCGAGTCGCCCTCGAAGACCGATTCGAGGCCCATGGGAAGGGCGGTCGCGGGATTGACGAACACCCGCACCGAATCTCCCTCGCCCGCGTCCTCCTCGACACACCGCAGCACCAGCGCCTGCTTGCCCCGGAACTCGCTGGGAGGGTCGAGGTCGAATCGCTCGTAGCGGCCGCGGAGCTCGCGCAGCATCGCCTGCAGATCGGCGCCTTGCATCATGCCTCGCGCGTGCTCTGCCTCGAGTTCGAGCACGCCGCCGCGGCCGTCGCTCATCCAGCCCACTTCTCCATCGAAGCCGATTTCGCCGTCGGGGCGACCGCCTCCCGATTGCCGGATTCGCGCGGCAAACGGAACCGCCCGAAGCACCGACACCACCGTCGGAGCGGGATCGTCTTCGCTGGTGCGAACCGTCATCTGCATGCGAACACCCGGAATCGCCTCGATCGCAGCTCGGCCGCCGAGTGCGGTCTCGATGCGCTCGAGCAGGGCGATCGCTTCCGCGGAGCCCTTCGGCGGTGAGACGGGCTGCTGCTGTGGCTCACTGGTCGCCGGCGGCGCTGCGGAGTTGGAGACCTCCTGTGGCTCGGCAGCGACGCTGCCTGCGGCAAGCGCCGCGGCAAGCGCGATCGGCGCGCAGGCTCCAACGAAGGCACGCGGCCTTGTGATCGGCATCGGTCTCATGGGGCCGGCGCGGTGGCCGGGGCATCCTTCTTCGGCCGTGGTCGCGGCCGGGGTCGTCGTGCGGGTGGGTCGGTGGGCTGATCGTCGGAGGATTCGGCTGAGGGTGCCGATCCGTCGCCGTCCGCGGCCTGCTTCTTCGCCGCAATGAGTCCCTCGATCGCCTCGGGAAGGGTGAACACCGCCGGATCGATCTCGTCGAAGGTGATCGACTCGATGCCGACGTTCTGCTTCTGACCCATCACGCTCACCGAGGTGAGGGTGGGCTGAAGGATCGCGCCGAAGGGCTTGTAGTCGCTGACCGTGATCTCCATGGGAATCTCGCCAAGGGGACTGTTCATGGTCATGCGCATGCCGTTGATGAGGGCCGATTCGAGGTTGTAGAAGGCGATCAACGAAAGGTCGGGGCTCTTGAATGAGACCTCGTAGCAGGGATGGCCTGCGAACTCCTTGACCGATCGCACCTCGATCTCGGGGAAGACCTCGCGGGGGTTCATTCTCGCCGACGAGAGCCGCTCCATCGCCCGTTGCTGCGCGAGTTCCTTGGGCTCGGTGAGGGCCGGTCCGCGCATGGGATCGATCGACCAGCCGATCTCGCCGTTGGAACCGCTGCGAATCTCGCCCATGCCGGGAAGCACCACCGTGCTCACCGTCATGCTGGGCTTGCGGTGATAGGCCTTCATGGTGCCCTTCATTCCCATCGCGGGAACCTCGACGAATCCGGTGATGGTCATGTCGCCGATCGCCTCGATCGCCTCGGCACCACCCATCGCCTCGAGGTTGCGGGCGTGGAGGTCGTCGAAGTCCGGAAGCTCGGCCGCCTTCTCGTTGGTGGCGGCTGGGGCGGGCGCGGGATCGACGGCCGCAGGCGGAGGCGCGGCGGCCTGTCCCCACAGCGCCGGCGCTGCGAAGAGCGACGCGATGGTGGCGGCGAGCGATCCGCGGATTCGTGAACGGGTCATGGGGCGAGTCTCCGAAGTTCGGGGGGGGAATCTCGAGTCTGAGTCCGGTCCGTCAGGTCGTTCTCACCGGCCTGCGGAGGAGTCCGAGGATACGGAGCCCGCCGCCGCCGGGTTGTCGCCATCGGCGGAATCCGCGCCGGGAGCGAGCCACTGCTCGAGGATCCAACCGGCGGCGGCACGCAGATCGGGGTCGCCGCCGGCAGAAAGCGTCGCCGCATCGAGTTCGACGGCTTGGTCGGGGATGACCCCGCGGCCCTCGAGGCGAACGCCGGCGGGCGTGGTGAAGTCGGCCACGGCGTGCAGCAGGACGTCTCCGTTTGGAAGCTTCAACATCACCGCGGGGAGCGCCGCACCCGGTGTGCGGCGGCCGAAGACCCGCGCGAGCCCCGCCTCCTGCATGCCGCCGGCGAAGATCTCGCTCGTCGAGGCACTCATCTCGTCGACGAGGATCGCCACCGGAATCTCGAGCGGCTGCACCGGCTTGCCCGCTCGGTCGACTCGGCGCGGATTGACGCGAAAGCGGATCTCCGCCTCGCGGGTCTTCATGGTGCCGAGGCTGATCGGCGAGTCAGCGAAGTGGCCGCCCATGCCCATCGCCATTCCCCCCACACCGCCGGGATTTCCGCGAAGGTCGATGACCACGCCGAGGGCCTCGCGGGAGCCGTCGATCGACTCGTCGAACGCGGTCGCCACCGCGGGCATCCAGACCGAGAAGGCGATGTTCGAGATGGTGTCGCCGTCGAAGCTGGTCAGTCCGAGCGCAGAGAGATCGGCATGGTCGAGGGTGTGATGGGTGAGCCGAGCCTCGAGCGGTGGAAGGTTTCCCAGTTGCACGAGTTCTCCCGGTTTCGGCTCGCCGACCACTTCGATCGTGCGGGTGCTGCCGGAGGGCGAGCGAAGTTCGATGGAGATCGACTCGCCTTCATGCGCGGCCAGACTGCTGCCGAGCATCGCGTTCATCTCGAAGCGGAGCATCGCCGACTCCGGGTCGCGTGCGGCGACCTGGAGGAACCGGCTCGGATCGAGTCCATCGACCGAGACGATCACATCTCCCGGCATCACGCCGGCGCGTTGAGCGGGGCTGTCGAGTTCGACGCGGGTCACCATGGGTTCACTGGCGACGAACCTCGCGACCAGCCCGGTCCAGCCCGGGGCCGCCGAACCGGAGCGGCCGCCTTCGTGATGCGAATGCTCCGAGTTGCGCGGCGAGTCCGGCGCCGGGTCGGGCCTGGACCCTTCGGCGCCGACCTGTGGTGAGTCCATGGCAGCCGCGGTATCGACTTCGTCGTGTGGCGATCCTTCGCCGTACACCTCGCTCGGAATGAGCTCGAAGTGGGACTGCCCAAGTTCTCCGAGCATGCCGCCGATCGCGGCCCGCAACTCCTGCGGACTCGTCGCGGCTTCGGCCTGCGGGCGGTAGGTCTCGCGGACCGCGATCCAGTCGACGCCGTTGAGATCGGGATCGAAATGGGTGTCGCGGATCTCCTGCCAGACCGCATCGAAGGTCGCCACCGAGAGGTTCCGATCGATGGAGGGTGTCGTGGCGGCGGTCCGGCCCGTGTTCACCGCTGCAGGAAGGGACGCTGGTTTCGGCGCGGACTCGCACGCGAAGAGCCCGCCGAGCGTCGAGAGAATCGTGAGGACGCCCGCCGCAGCGCGATCGAGTCGTCGCCGTTCGCGACCGAGAGGGATTGGGCTCGAAGGGGTCGCTCGCGAAGTTTGGTCGGGTCGGTTCATCGGGTGCAGTGCTCCAAGGTGCCTCGATCGAAGCACCGCTCCCCGCCGCAATCCAGCGGTGCTCTCCACAAGTCCGGCGAGGGGTCTCCGCTTAAGCCTACTGCCTCTGCATCGACTGCGGCGACCGCGGCGCAGCCCAGGCGAATCGCTGCTCGGCCAGAACGGTGAGCCACGCCGTCGCCACGAAGGGTGCCGAGAGGACGAGGAGTCCGAGCTCGAGCATCGCGGCCGACAGCACGACGCTCGCCACGACGCCGATCACGGCGATCGGCACCCGGGTGCTGCGAGCGTGGAGCGCCGCGGCGAGGATCATGGCGTTGTAGCCGAGCAGGCCATCGGAGATCAGCTCGCTCGGAATCGGTCCCGCCAACGAAGTGGCCCACGCGAGGAGCGAGGCGAGGGTGATCCAGATCGCTGCGGTCGCGGAGTGCGCGGCGACCGCTGCAATCACTCCGATGCCGATCCATGGAGAGGTGAGAAAGAGAACCTGCGCAGAGTTGGTCAGCGCAGCGAGCGGGGGAAGAGCCGGCTCTCCAAGGGCTCCCTCGTTGCCGCCAAGCCACATGATCGCAAGGGGAATGGTCACCCAGCCCACCAGAACGTACGGCGCTGTGAACGGCGGCAGCGAGGTTCCGCGAAGAAAGAGCCAGCGCGCCACGCTCGAGGCGGCGCCGCCGAGCACCGCGATCGGGATCAGCCACCAGCCCGTGGTGGCGAAGGTCCAGAGCGCGAGGCCGAAGAGCGCGCCGTTGAAGCCGCCGGCACCCTCGAGATACGCGGGACTCGAAGCCTCGAGCCGCCGCGCGGTGAGCGTGGCTCCGAGGAGACCGGCCATGCATGAAGCTGCCGCCCAAGGCGCCTGCCAGAGAACCAGCACCAAGAAGATGCCGCCGGTCACCGCGGAGGGCTGAAAGAGGATCTGTCCGCTGCCGCGGAGCAGCGCGACCGGAAACGGCGGCACCCGAGAGCCGGTCGAGGATTGGTTGCTCACGAGGGCTCACCCTAGCGGCGGGCGGGAACGGTGGACCGACCCGCCATCGGTCGCGATGGGAGCGGACGTCGTGACCGCCGCGGCTTTCGGCCCCTCCAGCGTTCCCGGACACCCACCGACCGGCAGTCGGGGCAGTTGTGGACACCCACCGACCGGCAGTTGTGGACACCCACCGACCGGCAGTTGTGGACACCCACCGACGCGGCCGTTGTGGATACCCACCAGCCGATCTCCCGCACCTCGGTTCGCGTCCTGTAGGTCCGGGAAGCCATTCTTCCATCCGTTCATCCGGATGAACGGTTGAAGGGTGTGATGGGCGGATCTAGACTCGCCGATTCATGCCTTCGGACTTCCTGAACCTCCTTGGTCGCCGGGTCCTGCTGCTCGACGGGGCCATGGGGTCGACCCTGCAGTCCATGCCCCTCAGCGTGGAGGGTGACTACCTCGGCCGCGAGAACTGCGTCGATGTGCTCGTCCGCAGTCGGCCTGAACTCATTCAGCAGATCCACGAGAGCTACCTCGTGGCGGGGGCGGACGCGGTCGAGACCGACACCTTCGGCGCGAACCAACTCGTGCTGGCCGAGTTCGACGACGAACTCGTCTCCTGGACCTACGACCTCAACAAGCGGGCCGCGGAAGTCGCCCGCGCAGCCTGTCAGAAGCACGCGACGCCGGACAAGCCACGGTTTGTCCTCGGTTCGATGGGTCCTGGCACCAAGCTCCTGACCCTCGGCCAGGTCCCGTGGGAACGCATGCTCGAGAGCTACGCCGAGCAGGCCCGCGGACTCATCGACGGCGGGGCCGACGCGTTCCTGATCGAGACCTGCCAGGACCTCTTGCAGATCAAGTGCGCGATCAACGCCTGCCTCAAGGCCCTCGACGACCGCGGCAAGACGCCGCAAGACGTCGCGATCATGGTGAGCGTCACCGTCGAGACCACCGGCACCATGCTGCTCGGCGCCGAGATCGCCGCGGCGGCGACGGCGCTTCGCGGCTATCCGATCGCATCGCTCGGTTTGAATTGCGCCACCGGGCCGGTCGAGATGACCGAACACGTCGAGTGGCTGGCCAAGCACTGGGATCGCCCGATCTCGATCGTTCCCAACGCGGGGCTGCCGGTGCTTGTCGAGGGGCAGACCTCGTTCCCGTTGCAGCCCCAGCCGATGGCCGACGCGGTCCGTCGCTTCGTCGAGGAGCTTGGGGTCGCGGTGATCGGCGGCTGCTGCGGCACCACGCCCGAGCACATCGCAGCGCTGGCGAAGATCGCCGAGGGTCTGGCGCCCGCGCCCCGCACCCCTCAGCCGCTCGCCGCATGCACCTCGAGCTATTCACCGGTCGAGTACCGACAGGAGAACTCCTTCCTCAACATCGGCGAGCGCTTGAACGCCTCCGGCAGCCGTGCGTTCAAGAAGATGCTCGAAGCCGAAGAGTGGGACGCCATGATCTCGCTCGCCCGCGAGCAGGTGCGGGAAGGCGGCAACGTCCTCGACGTCAACGTCGACTACGCCGGCCGCGACAACGCCGCCGACATGGCAGAGGTGGTGAAGCGGCTGGTGCGGCAGGGGGACGCGCCGCTCATGATCGACTCGACCCAGATCGCGACGATCGAGGCGGGTCTCAAGCACGCGCCCGGCAAGTGCCTGATCAACTCCGCGAACTTCGAGGATGGCGACGAGAAGTTCGACGCGATCTGCAGCCTGGCCAAGACCTACGGCGCGGGACTCGTGATCGGTTCAATCGACGAGGATCCCGAGTCGGCGATGGCCCGCACCGCGGAGCGCAAGTTCGCGATCGCGCAGCGAGCCCTCGACCGTGCGGTCTCGATCCACGGGCTCAAGGCGGAGGACATCCTCTTCGATCCGCTGGTCCTCCCGATCTCGACCGGCATGGACAGCGACCGTCGCAGCGCCCTCGAACTCGTCGAGGGCACGCGGCGGATCTCGCAGGCCTTTCCGCACTGCCAGATCACGTGCGGTCTCTCGAACGTCTCCTTCGGACTGCGACCGCCGGCGCGGGTGGTGCTCAACTCGGTCTTCCTCGACGAACTCGTCAAGGCCGGCATGACCTCGGCGATCCTGCACTCTGCGAAGATCCTTCCGCTTGCCCGCATCGAACCCGAGCACGTCGAGGCGGCGCTCGACCTCATCTACGACCGGCGGAGCGAGACCGCGGGCGGCACCGGGCTTCCCGCAGGCGTCTCCGACGAGTCCTTCGATCCGTTGGCCCGCTTCATCGAGCTCTTCAAGGATGTCCAGGCAGCCGATGCCGCGGCGGCGGCGGTGGAGCGGACCCTCGAGGAGCAGCTGCGGCACCACATCATCGACGGCGAGAAGGGGGGACTCGTCGAGAGCCTCGAGCAGGCCCGCGAGACCTACGCCCCCCTCGACATCATCAACGATCACCTGCTCGACGGCATGAAGACCGTCGGCGAGCTCTTCGCGAGCGGCCGTATGCAGCTGCCCTTCGTGCTGCAGTCGGCGGAGGTCATGAAGATGGCGGTCTCCCATCTCGAGCAGTACATGGACCGCACCGAGGGCGAGACCCGCGGCACCATCGTGCTCGCGACGGTGAAGGGCGACGTCCACGACATCGGCAAGAATCTCGTCGACATCATCCTCTCGAACAACGGCTTCGAGGTCGTCAACATCGGCATCAAGCAGCCGCTTTCGGCGATGCTCGAGGCGGTCGAGAAGCACCGCGCCCACGCCCTCGGCATGAGCGGGCTGCTCGTCAAGAGCGTGATGGTGATGGAGGAGAATCTCGCCGAGATGAATCGCCTCGGCGTCAAGGTTCCGGTGCTGCTCGGCGGCGCGGCCCTCGCTCGCCACTACGCCGAAAGCCATCTTCGTGGCGTCTACGAAGGCAGTGTCTACTACGGGAAAGATGCCTTCGACGGCCTCCGGGTCTGCGAGCACCTCGTCTCGGGTCGCATCGGCGCGATCGACGAGGAGATCGACACTCGACTCGCCAAGCGGGCTGCCACCGAGGAGACGGTCGCCCGGAGTCGCGCGGCGAGCGAGCCTGCCGCGAGCGGCAGTGATTCGGCGGACGTGGCCGCAGCGGCGCCGTCTCCGGCGTGTGGATCGGGTGGTCCGGCGGCGCCGGCGCGGTCGGAGGTCCGTCGCGACGTAGAGGTGCCGAAGGCGCCCTTCCTCGGCAGCCGCGTCGTCGAGTCGATCCCGCTCGACGAGGTCTATCCCTTCATCAACACCATCGCCCTTTTCCGTGGGCAGTGGGGGTTCAAGAAGGGTGGCGACGACGAGCAGGCGCACTTGCGCAAGATCGAGGAGGTCGCCGAGCCGACCTTCGAGCGCCTGAAGGCTGCCGCGGTCGCCGAGGGCTTCCTGCAGCCCAAGGTCGTCTACGGCTACTTCCCGTGCGCGAGCGAACGCGAGGACCTCGTCATCTTCGACCCGCAGGATGCCTCGCGCGAGATCGAACGATTCACGTTCCCGCGGCAGCCCTCGCGGCAGCGGCTCTGCATCGCCGACTTCTTCCGCTCGGTCGACTCGGGCGAGCGCGACGTGATCGGCTTCCACTGCGTGACCGTCGGGGACGAGGCGTCGAAGCGGGCCCGCACGCTCTTCGAGGCCAACGAGTACCAGCAGTACCTCTATCTCCACGGCTTCGGCGTCGAGACCGCGGAAGCCTTGGCCGAACTTTGGCACAAGCGGATGCGGATGGAACTTGGGATCGGCGGCGACGATTCCCCGCGTATCCGCGACCTGTTCACGCAGAAGTACCGCGGCAGCCGCTACAGCTTCGGCTATCCGGCGTGCCCGGAGATGAGCGATCAGGAGAAGCTCTTCCGGCTGATCAAGCCCGAACGCATCGGCTGCCACCTCACCGAGAACTGGCAGATCGATCCCGAGCAGTCGACGAGCGCGATCATCGTGCACCACCCGCAGGCGAAGTACTTCGCGGTGTAGGAAACCTCGGGCGGGGTCACGGGGCCCCCGGCCCTCGCCGAGCCCGACCCGAGCGATCGGTCATGGAGTTCGAGGGGGGCTGAACACAGCCTGACTCGCGGACCGAACCGGTCTCGCCGGGGATCCTTGCAAGCGGTGCGGCGCGGCCAGGATTCGGACCGCCTTCGGGCCTCCAAGCAGCCGCTCCGGCCGATCGCCGATTGCTACACTCCCCGCCCCATGGGACAGATTCGGACGATCAAGAAGCGCATGGTCGCGGTCCGCACGATCCAGCGGATCACCAAGACCATGCAGATGATCGCGACGGCCCGCTTCACCGCGGCGCTGCAGCGAGCCAAGGCGACCCGCCCCTACACCGATCGCATCCGCGATCTCAGCGCCCAGCTGGCTTCGGCCGCCGGCGAGTTCACCCACCCGCTGATGCGGCCCGAGCCCTCGGGAGCCAAGCGCGAGGTGTATCTGGTCATCTCCTCCGATCGCGGCTTGTGCGGCGCCTACAACGGCAACGTGCTCAAGAACGGCCTTGCCTCGATCCGCCGTTCGAACACCTCCGGCAACACCATCCGGCTCGAGACCGCCGGCCGAAAGGCGAGCCTGTTCTTCAAGTTCGCCAAGCTCGAGGTGGCGGCCAAGCACCAGATCGGCGACAAGCCCTCCTACGACGCGGTCAACAAGATCGCCGCCGACTACATGCGCGAGTTCATCGCGGGCGAGTGCGATGCAGTGCGGGTGGTCTACATGCGCTTCGTCTCCAACAGCCGCCAGGTGCCGGAGGTGATGACCCTGCTGCCCCTGCAGCCGCCGGCTGCCGATGGGAGTGCCAAGGCCGCCGACAAGCAGGTCTACGAGTTCAGTCCCGACGCGGCCACGCTGCTCGAGGCCCTGCTTCCCAAGACCGTCTCGGTCTCGCTCTTCCAGGCCTTCAACGATGCGGTGGTGAGCGAGCAGGTGATGAGAATGGTGGCCATGAAGGCCGCCACCGACAACGCGGCGGGCTTGGGTCGAATGCTCAAGCGCGACTTCAACCGCGCTCGTCAGACCAAGATCACCACCGAACTCACCGAGATCGTCGGCGGCGCTGCGGCGCTGGAGTGAACTCGAGCATCCGGATCGACGTGTTTGCCGGCAAGGTGCTTCGGCCGGTCCGTTCGAACTCGGATGCGCCTGGAGCCCGATTGTGAGCGAGCCCGTGCTGCCGAGTCCCGACGCCAGCGAGCGTGCGGGGCTGATCGCAGCGGGCGTTCTCGGTGTCGCGTGGGCGGTGTTTCCGGCGCTCCTCGGCTTCTGGCTCCTGGCCGAGATTGGTGTCGTGAGTGAGTGGCTTGAGGCTCATTCCGAGGGCGGCATCTGGATCTACATCGGGGTGTTCGCACTCTCATCGGGCCTCGGCCTGCTGCCGACCTATGCACAGTCGATTCTCGGCGGCTGGGTGTTCGGGCTTGCCGCCGGCATTCCCGCGGCGATGGGTGGACTCTTGGGCGGTGCGGTGGTGGGCTACCTCATCGGGCGGTTGGTGGCGAGGCAGAGCATCGAGACCTTCATCGCGAAGCGGCCAAGATCCGCAGTCGTGCGAGAGTCGCTGATCGGCCACGGCTACTGGAAGTCGGTCCTGGTCGTGACGCTCCTTCGAATGCCGCCCAACTCGCCGTTTGCCCTCTCGAATCTCGCGATGGCCGCGGCAGGGGTTCGCCTTGGTCCCTTCCTCATGGGAACCGCACTGGGAACGCTCCCCCGGAGCGCGGTCGTGGTGGGGTTGGCTCACGCAGCGGCCTCCGCCGGTGCCACCGACATTCAGTCGTTCGTGAAGCAGCCGGGAGGTGGGTGGATCCTGGCCGCCGGGGTGGTCACCACCGTCGTCGTCATCGCCATCATCGGTGCGATGGCCAAGGCCGCGCTTCGCCGGGTGCTGCCTGCGTCCGGCAGCGGCGAGCAGCGCTGATGCGGGACACGCAGCGATGAAGCGGGCCTTCAAGTCGATCTTGCTGGTGCTGGTGGTGCTGATCGGGCTCGGGGTCGGCCTTGGCTACTGGTCGGCCCGGACCCCGCCGTCCTGGTTCAAGCCGCCCGCCGCGAGCGAAGCGGTCAAGGAACGAGGCTGGACCGTGGAGAGTCGTCTCGCGGAGGAGTTCTCCAAGATCCGTACCGAGCAGCCGATCTGGGGAGTCCGCGTGACCGAGGACGATCTCAATGCGTGGCTTGCCGATCGGCTGCGACCGTGGGTCGAGCACCGCGGCGCCTGGCCCGAAGAGATCGGCGCCGTGCAGGTCAGGCTGGCGGAGGGGCGGGTCGGACTCGCGGTCGAACTGGTCGACCTTGGCAGCGTGGCGGTCCTCGAAGCGGAGCCGGTCGCCTCATCCGAGGACGGATCGGTCACCCTGCGCTGGACGTCCGCGGGCTTCGGCCGCTTGAGGGTGCCGTGGCCGGATGCCCGCGTCCGCGACGCCGTGCTCGGCAGACTGCTCGCTGAAGAAGGGGGCAAAGTCGAACTGGCGGCGCTGCTCGACGGTCTCTCCCTGCCGGGGTTCATCGACCTGCCCGACGGGCGACGGGTCTCGCTGCTCGAGGCAACCATCGGCGACGGCGAGGCGGTGCTTGGATTCGTGACCGCGCCGCGGGAGTAGGGCAACTCCTCGGATCGGATCCCTCATCGCGTCCGACTGCCGTGCTGTCGTCACCGCGAAGGTCGCGCCGGCAAGTGTCGCGTGCTACCGTCCGCTTGTGGCAGGCTCGATGAAGAATCCCGAGGGCTTCAAGGGCGGTACCGGCACGCCGGATCGCGGCGAACCCGCCGCGCTCGCCGACGAGGGTCCGCCGCCAAGTTCCGACCGCCGCGCCTTCCTGGGATGGTCGCGATCGCTTCCGGAACTCGCCGCCGATTGGTTTCTCCAACGGCATGCTTCGAGCGCCGGCGACATTGACGCTTCGGATGAAGTATGGGTGTTCACGGGTGCTCGCGCCGGCCGCGAGTTCCTGCGGCGCATTCACGACGGTCTGGTGCCGGGCACGCGACCGCTCATTCCGCCGCAGGTGATCACGCCGGGCCGGCTTGCCGAGGTCGTGGTCGAGGAGTTCGATTCGACCACTTCCGCGGCAACGACGCTGGAGGTTCGGTCCGCGTGGGCGGCTGAGCTCTCGGCCGCAACCGGGGCTATTGCTCGAGCCCTCCTGGGATCGCGGTCGCCGTCGATGGACGAGGTCTGGCCGCTCGCGGACCGCTTCGCCAAGGCGGTCGCGGAACTGCGGGGCGAAGGGCTCGAGCCGAGCGTGATGATCGAGCACGCGGCGCCGGCAGAGTCGGAGCGATGGCAGGCGATCGCGGAGGTTGATCGCAGAGTGGGGCAGAGGCTTGCAGCATGCGGGCTTCGGGATCCCGACGTCGCGCGAGAAGCCGCGGCGGCTCGAGGCGCACTCCGCCCCGTTCGTCTCGTGGCCGCTGGCGTGCTTGAGTGGACCAGGTGGCAGCGACAGATTCTCGATCGCGGCCAGGCCACGATGTTGGTCGCTGCGCCAGAGCACTGCGCCGAGGACTTCGACGAGTTCGGCGCGGTCGTTCCCGAACGATGGATCGGGCGCGCTTCGCCGGTCGCCGAGTCGAGCGTGCTACCGGTCGCCTCGCCCGAAGACGCGATGGCCGCCATGCTCGAGGCGGTGGAGCACTGGAGCCACGGTCGCTCGCCCGCCGCGATCACCGTCGGGCTTTCCGATCCAACCCTTGCGAATGCGGCGGCGCGGGCATCTCGCGCCGCGGGACTGCCTCTCCATGTGGCCGAAGGCGACGCGATTGCCGCATCCGCACCAGGACGACTGATCGCGGCGCTGGAGGCACTGCTGAGCACGCCCAGCGCGAGCGGCGGCGCCTCGTTTCTCCTCCATCCGCTGGGGCTTGACTGGGCGGCGGGGAAGGCGTGTGTCTCCGAGGAATCGGTGGCCCGGATGCCGTCGGCGCTCGCATCGCTTCGTGACGAGCGGATGCCGAGTTCGCTTGGCGATCTGATGGCGGCCTCGGCGATGCCCATCGATCGCGGTCGCTACGGTTCGGTGAAGCTCGAGGACCGTGAACAGGAGCGAGAGGCACTCCGCAAGGTGCTCACAGCGATTGGCGACCTTGTCGACGCCTGGACCGGTCATCCCGCGAGGGGAAGGGTCTGGTCCGAGCGGCTGGGATCGTGGCTTGGCGAGGTCGGTGCGTCGCTCGAGCGCAGAGTCGTGGCGGATGGCAGCGACGAGCCGCTACGGCGGCAACTCGTGGAGCACTATCGGAGCGTCGGCGAGGTGCTGCGGGAGTTTGCGCAGGTGCCGGACCCGCTCGACCCTGAGTTGGCTGGTCAGGTCTGGCTCAGGCGGATTCTCGAGCGACTCGCCGAGGTACGCGAGACCCCGCTCCCGGAGTCAGGCTCGATCGAAGCCCTCGGATGGCTCGAACTGGCGGCAGATCCCGCTCCGTGCCTTGCGATCCTGGGCATGCACGATGCCGCAACGCCGGGCGCTGCAGGAGTGGACCCGCTGCTGCCCGAGCGGATTCGAGAGCGGCTCGGACTCGGCTCGGCGCGACGCAGGGAGGCCCGCGATGCGGCGATCCTCGCGGCGGTCGCCGGCCGCTGCGAACACCTCGTGGTGATCGTGCCGCTGAAGGACTGCGAGGGAAACACGCTGCTGCCGAGCCGCCTGCTCCTTCATGACGAAGGGGGCGGATCGGCAGATCGCGTCCTGCGCTTCACGACTGCCGGCACCGTCCTGCGCCGTGACGGCGCCGCTGCGTCGACGGGATTTCGTGTGCCTGCCCCGGACCCGACCCGTCCGCTCCCGGCGAAACTCTCGGTGACCGCGCTGCGGCAGTATCTCGCCGATCCGCGCCGCTTCGAACTTCGCCACGTCGAGCGGCTTGAGGAAGTCTGCGAGGCACGAGGTGAACTCGACCCGCTTCGATTCGGCGTCTTGGCTCACACGGTGCTCGAGCGCTTCGGAGGCGACCCGGAACTGCGAAGCGAATTCGATGCGACTCGGCTTCGCGGGCGACTCGACGAGATCCTCGATGAGATCGCATCCGAGGCATTCGGACACGGTCCCCGCGCCTCGATCCTGGTCCAGCTGCGCAATCTGCGGCGGCGTCTCCATCGCTTCGCCGTCGCCGAGGCGGCTTCGCGAGCGCAAGGTTGGGAGACTCGACAGGTCGAGCTGTGGCTCGACGCGGCACTCGAGCTCGGATCGGGCGAGGGTGCGCAGCCCTTCACCGGTCGCGTCGACCGCGTCGATCGGCACCGGGAGACCGGTCGGATCCGTGTGCTCGACTACAAGACCGGAGACGAGGTGGCGGATCCGATGCGGAATCACCTGCTCGGCAAGGGTGACCGCCGACGTTGGATCGACCTGCAGCTGCCCATCTACCGGCACCTGCTGGCGAAGCAGTGGGGCGTTCCGGAGTCTCTCATCGACGTCGGCTATGTCCGCCTGGCTCGATCGAGCCAGGCGCAGATCTTCAGGACGATCGACGGATGGGACGAGCGGGTGTTCGAAGAAGCGATCGAGAAGGCTCGCGAGGTGGTGCGGGCGATTCGGGCTCGCGAGTTTCCCATGGCCGAGCCGCCCCCCTACTCGGACGCCTTTTCGAATCTCCTGCACGAGCCGGTCATCGCCGCCGAAGTCGGCGGAGAGGTCGAGCCATGACCGCAGCAGGTCGCCATCGCCGCATCCTGGCCTCGGCCGGCACGGGAAAGACCTGGCAGCTCACCACGCAGTACCTCGGCATTCTGCTCGCCGCAGGCGATCCCAAGCCGGAGACGATCCTCGCCTCGACCTTCACGCGGGCCGCCGCCGGAGAGATCCGCGCCCGGGTCCTGCAACGGCTTGCCATCGCCTCGCGGGACGACGCGGCGGGCGAGCAGGAGCGGGCGGGGCTTCGCAAAGCGCTGGCACTCGAAGCGCCGCAGGTCACGCCGGCGAAGTGTCTCGCGCTGCTGCGGGCGATTCTCGAACGCCTCGACCGCCTTCAGGTTCGGACCCTCGACAGCTTCCTCTTTGGCGTCGCGGCTGGCAGTTCCTCCGAACTTGGACTGCCGATGCCCCTCGAGCCACTCGACGAGCACGGCAACGCTCGGCTGCAGCTCGAAGCAGTCGATTCCGCGATCACCACGCTTGGGAAAGGCGGTCCGGAGGCGCTGATCGCCACGCTCGACGACCTGACCGAGGGTCACCCTGGGCGCGGAGTCGAGTCGCTGGTGGAGACCGCGGCAGAGACACTGGCGACGCTTGCGGAGGATGCTCCGGCATCGGCGTGGTCGTGGCCGCTTCCGGAGGCACCGGCTGAACTCGATTTCGCCGACCTGGTCGATCGACTCCTGGCGCTCGCCGCCGAGGTCGAGGCTCGCAAGGAGCTCGGCGGGCTTCAGGTCGCCAAGGCGATTCGGACAACGGCGGAGTGCGTCGGCGAGGTTCGAGATCTGCAGAGATCCGGAGCGTCGATCCCGCTCGAGGCCTGGATTGCGGTGCTCGGCAAAGGGATCTGCAAGCCGCTCACGCTTGGTGGTGGGTCCTACTACCGCAAGCAGCTGCACCCGCGAATCTGCGAGTCGCTCGCACCGGTGATCCGGCGAGCCGCCTGGGAGATCGAACGGATTGCGCTGCGACGAACGAAGGCCTCGGCGCTGCTGGCGAGGCGGGTGCATGACGAACGGGAACGCCTCCTCGCATCGCGGAGCGAGGTCACCTACGACCGCGTGACCCGGGCCGTGGCAACGTATCTGGCCGAGCATCCCTACTCCGAGCTGCTCGAGCGAATAGACGCGAAGGTCGAGCATCTGCTCCTCGACGAGTTTCAGGACACGAGTCGCATCCAGTGGCAAGCCCTGCGTCCGCTGGCGTCCGAGATCGCCGCGAGCAGCGACGGATCACGAAGCTTCTTCGCGGTGGGTGATCTCAAGCAGTCGATCTACGGCTGGCGGGGCGGAGACCCCGAGATCCTCGAGCATCTCGGAGATCGCTTCGACGCCGGCAGGGGTGGCGTCGAGTTCGAGCCGGAGTCGCTCGACGAGTCGCGCCGCTCCTCGCCACCCGTGCTCGCGGCGGTGAACCAGGTCTTCGGCGCGCTCGGCACCAACGAGGTGGCGAATCGAGTCTCGACACTGGCGTCGAAGTGGTGGAGCTCGGTCTTCAACTCGCATCGAGCCCACGACGATCGGTCCGGCATCGCAGAGCTGCATCTCGTGGCCCGCGGAGACGGAGAGGCGGCGGGCGTTTCTGACGAGGGATTCGACGACGGATCCGAGGGCCGCGGCGGCGAGGCAGTCGGCGGTTCGAAGCTGCGAGCAGTGTGCGATCTGGTGCAGACCCTCGCAGCGCACCGACCCGGAGCCCGCATTGGCATCGTGGTGCGGCGAAATCGCGAGGTGGCTCGCCTGCTCGCAGGTCTGCGAAGTGCGGGAGTCGAGGCGATCGGCATCGGGGGCGGTTCACTGCGGGACTCCGCGGCGGTGAACGCGGTGCTCGAGTGGCTGCGATTCCTCGAGCAGCCCGATCACACCATTGCGGCATTCCATGTGGGGGCGAGCCCGCTCGGCAGCGTGGTCGGTCTCGAGCGAAGAAGCGATCGCGCCACCCGCCTGCGCGTCGCGGAGTTGTGGCGGCAGCGAATCTCGGTTGCCGGCTACGCGTCCGTGCTCGAGGAGCTCAGGGGCAGGCTGGCGTCGAGCCTCGATGGTGGTGATTGCGTTCGCTGGGAGCGACTGATGAGGGAGGCGGCGCTGAGGGATCAGGCTGGCTGGATTCGACCCATCGAGTTGATGCAGGCGGCAGAGTCGATTCGGGTCAGCGAAGAGTCGAGTGCGCTGGTGACGGTGCTGAACATCCATCAGGCCAAGGGTCTCGAGTTCGATTCGGTGATCTGCCCGGATCTCGAGTTCACCCTGAAGCCTCGCGCTGCGGTTCTGGTCTCTCGCGGGGGCGACGGATCGGTCATTCAGGTGGTCCGCCGGATTGCCGGCCTCGAATTCGTGCCGTCGCTCGCGCAGATCCGAAACGAGACCGACGCCATGCAGGTGCGCGAGACGCTCTGCTGCCTCTACGTCGCCCTGACGCGGGCACGGGATCGTCTCTTCATGCTCGTCGATGCGCCCAAGGAGAACGAGAAGACGATCCCCGCGACGGCGGCGGGGTTGCTTCGCGCATCGCTCGCGCCCGCCGCCACCGAGCCTGGCGTGGTGTGGCGAAGCGGCGATGAGGCGTGGCGAGAGGTCTTGGCGACGGATCTTGGGCAGGCCGCGGCGGAGGCTGGCGAAGGATCGGAGGCAACCAAGGCTGCCGCCCTCGAGGCGGCCCGCCCGCTCACGTTTGCTTTCGCCGACGGCGGCAGTGCTCGCACCCGCCGCGCTGCGCCGCCTTCGTCGCACGCGAGCGCCTCGCTCGCGCAGACGATGGCGCTCGGAGACTCCGACGCAGCCGATCGCGGCACGGCGATTCACGCCTTGTTCGAGACGATCGGGTTCGTCGAGGACGGCGTGCCGGACGACAGTGAACTCGAGCTTGCGATTCGACGGTCCTTGCCGCGTCGCGAGTCCGCCTGGCGCGCGGAGCGCATCGCGGAGTTCCGGACCATGCTCGCGAAGCCGGCGATCACGGCGTGTCTCGCACGCCCGAGCGACGGACTCGCGCAAGTCTGGCGCGAACGGCGATTCGTCGCCGTCGACGGCGGCGCGGTCCGGCAGGGGATCATCGATCGGCTCGTCGCGGTGGGGGAGCCGGGCGGGTGGCGTCGCGCGGAGATCCTCGACTTCAAGACCGACGCCTTCGACGGCACGCAGCCGTCCGAGGAAGCGCTCGCAGCCAAGGTCGAGCTCTATCGCGGACAGTTGCTCAGTTACCGCAGCGAGATCGCGAAGCAGTTCCGGCTTGATCCCGCATCGATCGCGATGCGGCTCGTTCTGGTTGCTCCGGGCGTGGTCCGAGATGTTCCGGATCGCTGAGTGCTTCCTCGCGTCGCCGGGCCTTGTGCTTCCAAGATGCCGTGGGCTGGCGTGCGGCTCGGAGCGGTGCGCTCCGGTCGAAGTGCGCTCTCGGCTCTGCGGCCCGCTGAAGGGGCTGAGGCTCGCGGATCTCTGCACGAAGGTCCGCGTTGGATCAGAGCACGCTGGAAGCGAACCTCAGCGACCTCGAACAGCTTCGAGCATTTGGAGAGACGTCTGCGAGCCTCGTGAGTGACTCAGGGATCGCAGGCTGAGGGTGATGCTCGGGACTCCCGATCGGGTTGAGTCACCTCGCCCCGACAGCGTCAACTCCCAGCCGACCGGAGAGTTGCTGAAACTCACGGTGGTCCTGCCAGACCCCGCAGCGAGGGATCGAGCCGATGCCAACGACTCTCGATCAATGGTGGTCCAGGCAGGAATGCCGAGGTTCTCTGCGAGCTGGGAGGCGAACGACATGAAACCCGCGGGCCGACTTTCGAACAGGCGCGACATCAGGTCGGGCTCGATGGCGAGCGAGGTGACGCCGAAGTCCGCGGTTCCGGAGAGCGTGAGCTTGTCGTCAGTGAAGGTGGTGGCGTAGCGGCTGTTGGCCTGGACACCGCTTGCCGGGTCCTCGGAGTTCGTGGCGGGCGCCATCAGGCCGCGCGAGTTGGCGCGAAGTGCCTCGAGACACGCCGCCATCGAGTCGAGATTCGAGGGGTCGAAGCGGCAGTAGGACAAGTGTCCGGGGCTTCCGGATGGATCGCCCGGACCAGTGACCTTGACCCAGACGCGGTCGCCGTCGGCGATGCCCGACTGCGGTGCGATTCGGTCGGACGCAATCAGTTCCAGCAGCGAGTCGGAATCAGGCAGCTCCTTAGCCGACTCGTGA
>JAPOKA010000047.1 GCA_029977865.1 bacterium | reverse complement strand
TGATGGTCGCCCAAACGACAACGCGGCGCCTCGCGGCGCCGCGTCGATCGAGAAAGTAGCGGGGGCAGGATTTGAACTCCTCTTAGGAGTCCACAAGCCTGGCGGACGAGCGAAGCGAGGCCGCGCGGCCGCGTGAGCGGCCTCCCCCGCGTGACGATTCGAGATGACGCGTCGCCGCGAGCGGGCGGATCTCGATCGCCGGCCTCGTGATGGTCGCCCAAACGACAACGCGGCGCCTCGCGGCGCCGCGTCGATCGAGAAAGTAGCGGGGGCAGGATTTGAACCTGCGACCTCCGGGTTATGAGCCCGACGAGCTACCAGGCTGCTCTACCCCGCAATCAGGGTCGCGAAGACTAGGGCGGTGCGTACGGATCGTCAAGAGCACCGCCGGACGTGGACGCCACCTCGACGCCGATGCGATTCCGGGGCCTGCGAATCTGCCGAGGCGTTCGCAGGCTTGCGTCGAGTCACGCGCCCTGGGAGGCCATGAACCGGATGAGGTCTACGCACCGCGAGGCGTAGCCGAACTCGTTGTCGTACCACGAGACGATCTTGAAGAAGCGGTCGTTGAGTCCGATGCCGGCGCCCGCGTCGTAGATCGAGCTGCGGGAGTCGCTCATGAAGTCGCTCGAGACGACTTCCTCGTCGGTGTAGCCGAGCACGCCCTTCATCGGACCCTCCGACGCCGCCTTCATGAGGCCGTTGATCTCCTCCATCGAGGTCGCTCGCTTCGGGCGGAAGGTGAGATCGACGCACGAGACGTTCGCGACCGGCACCCGGAACGACATGCCGGTCAAACGGCCCTTGGTCTCGGGCAGGCAGAGTCCGACCGCCTTCGCGGCGCCGGTCGAGGCAGGGATGATGTTCTGGTAGCCGTTGCGACCTCCACGCCAGTCCTTCTTGCTCGGTCCGTCCTGCGTCGGCTGCGTCGCGGTCACCGCGTGGACGGTGGTCATCAGACCTTCTTCCAGGCCGACCGAGTCGAGCAGCACCTTCGCGACCGGAGCCAGACAGTTCGTCGTGCACGAGGCGTTCGAAACGACCTTGTGGATCGCGGGGTCGTACTGCTCGTGGTTCACCTTGTAGACGAAGGTCGGCACGCTCTCGGGGGTCTTGGTCGGCGCGGAGATCACCACGCGCTTCGCGCCGGCGGCAAGATGCTTGGCGGCGTCGTCGCCGGTGGTGAAGAGACCCGTCGACTCGAGCACGAAGTCTGCGCCGAGCGAACCCCACGGCAGTTGGGTGGGGTCCTTGATCGCCGAACAGGCGGTGCGGTTTCCTTCGCAGACGAGTGCCTCGCCCTCCACGTGCAGCGGTCGCGAGAAGCGGCCGTGGCAGGTGTCGTGCCGCACGAGGTAGGCGAGATTGTCGGCGGGCACGAGGTCGTTGACGCCCACGAACTCGATGCCGCCCTGCTCGAGACCGATGCGATAGACCAGGCGACCGATGCGACCGAAACCATTGATGGCGACGCGGATGGCCATGGGGTGTGTACTCCTCGAACGGGGCGGGATCGGAGGTCTCCGACCGGGGCGTTTCCCGGCGGGAAGGGGAGAAAAGGTAGCAGGTTGGCGGTCCCTGCGGGGAGGGCTTCAAACGGGGGGGAACGCTCGGTCAGCGGTCGCGGGAGGTCTCGGCGTCGCGACGGCGGTACTTGCGGGCTTCGTTTCGCATCACCCACTCCTGCAGGAACGGAAACGCGGTGAACGCACCGGCGGTGAGGCGCACGATGTGGCTCGTCCAGACCTCGGCGTGGGGTCGCCGAAGGCAGCGGACCACCGCCTTGGCGATTCGCTCGGGCCGCTGCACGAAGAGCGGCGGCACATGCGGCGGCACCCCGTTGCGGAGGTGGCCGCGATCCTCGCCGGCGGCGACCTCGAAGAACTCGGTGGTCGTCGTCACCGGATGCACCGTCGAGACCTCGATGGCGTGCCCGGCGAGTTCAGAGCGCATGGCACGGGCGATCATCGCCTGCGCTGCCTTGGAGGCCGAGTAGGCACCGTGCCGCGGCAGGGTGAACTTGGCCACGCAACTCGAGCACATCAGCAGATGCCCCGGTCGCCCAACGGAGATGAGTCTCCGGGCCGCCCGTTGCAGCAGATCGGCCCCGGAGAAGAAGTTCACTTCGAAGAGCCGGCGGATCTCCTCGATCGGGGTGGCGAGCATCTCGCGTTCGAGGCCGATGCCGGCGTTCGCGAAGACCGCGTGGAAGCCACCAAAGGCGCGGTCGGCCGCGTCGAGGAGCTGCTCGCTCGATGCGGGATCGGCGATGTCGCAGCTGACCGGCTCGGCGCGGCGTCCGAGCGCCGCGATCTCCGCCGCGACCGCCTCGAGCCGATCGCGCCGCCGCGCCGCAAGCAGCACGTCCATGCCGGCGCGTGCACACGCGATCGCGGTGGCGGCGCCGATGCCGGAGGAGGCGCCGGTGATCACGATCGTCTTGTTGGCGAGGTCGGGCATGCGGCGGAGAGGGTAGCCGCGCAGCTCAGAGCAGACCGAACCTGCGCACGATCCTCCACGCCAACCAGACCACCCCGGCGGGGAAGGCGATCGCCAGCAGCCCCATCGCGATGGGCACGGCGTTCCAGCCGTTGCCGCCTGGTTCGAGCACCGCGCGGGTGGGATCGCCGGGATCGACCCAGACCGTTACCGCGGCGCCGGGCGGATAGCGGACCGCCCGCTCGCGGTGCTGGCTCTCGCCCATGGTGACGGTGTAGGCGACGCGGCGGCCGACGCGATCGACGCCATCCACCTCGTATCGATAGGCGATGTCGAAGTAGGTCTGCCGCGAGGTCGAGCCAGACCCGCTCGGAACGGAGTGCTCGTGAAGTTCGCTGGCCTCGACGATCCCCTCGACCGGAGTCCAGTCGCGGCTCGCCAGCGCCATCCGCCACTCCGCGATCCCGAAGAAGACGAACGAAGCGCCGATCGCCGCGATGGCAAGACCCACGAGGGTGATGAAGATCACCACCGCCTTGGAAACCCACGCGTTGCGATCGCCGGCACTCACGCCTGCGGATCGCCCGCCACCGAGACTTCCGTCGCCGCGGGCGCCTGCGTCTCCGCGGCGGCCTCGGCGGAGGCGGTCTCCGTCGCGAGCGATTCCCATCCGCCGCCGAGTGCTCGGAAGAGGATGCCGACCGCGGCGACCTCGTCGAGCCGGGCCGCGATCAACGACTGCTCTCCTTCGAAGAGCTGCCGTTCGCTGTCGAGCACCTCGAGGTAGCTGGTGACGCCGCCTCGATAGCGAGACTGCGAGAGCGAGGCCTGGTCGGTCAGCACCGCGACCCGAGACTCCTGGATCTTGCGGAACTCCCGCAGCTTCTCCAAGGAGACGAGGCCGTCGGAGACCTCGCGAAAGGCGTTGCGGACGGTTCGGAGATAGGTCCGTGCCGCCGCCTCCGCCCGGGCTTCGCTTGCCGCGACGTTGGCCTCGAGGCGGCCGGCGTTGAAGATCGGAATCGTCAGGTTGAGCGCCGCATCCCAATAGGTGCTGCTCGCATCGAAGAGGTTCGAGAGATCCTGGCTGTTCACGCCGCCGAAGGCGGTGAGCGTGAGTTGCGGATAGAGCAGGGCCTTCGCCTCTCCGATCCGCGAGGTGGCGGCCGCGAGCTGGGCCTCCGCGGCCATCAGGTCCGGGCGTCGCTCGAGCAGTTGCGAGGGCAGGCCCGCGGGAACCTCGAGGGTCTCGACCTGCTTCGCGAGCGGCTCGCCGCGCGGGACCGTGCCGGGATTGCCGCCGAGCAGCAGTTCGATCAGGTTCTCCTCACGCTCGCGATCGAGTTCGTAGACCGGCACGAAGAGCTCGGCGCTCTGCAGCAGGCTCTCGGCCTGGCGCAGTTCGAGCTTGCTGGCGATGCCCTGATCGAGCCGGGCCTGCACGAGCTTCAGCGAACTCTGGCGGCTCTCGATGGTGCGGTGCGTGATCTCGAGGTTCTCGTCGGCCGCGATCATGCGGAAGTAGGCCGCGGCCACCTCGACCACCAGCGACTGCATCACCGCGGCGCGATCGAGCTCGAGGGCGAGCAGATCGGCGTTGGCGGCGTCGGCGGCGCGGGCGTAGCGGCCCCAGAGGTCGATCTCCCACGACGCGAAGCCGCCGATGCTCTCGGTGAATCCGTCGCGATCCTGCGGCTCGGGAAAGATCGGAAATCCCTGCCGCGGAATACCCTGGGAGTCGATGCCCGCGGTGCCGTCGATGGTGGGGAAGAGCCGGCTCTCGGCGATCGCGGATGCGGCGCGGGCCTCGCGCACGCGGGCCACCGCGATCGCAAGGTCGTCGTTGCCCGCGAGCGCGTCGCGAATCAGCTGCTGCAGCACCGGATCCTGAAACAGCGTGAACCAGGTGAGTTCGTCCGGCGAGGCCGCGGTCTGCGCGTCGGTCGCGCCGCGGAAGGTGTCGGGAACCGGCAACTCCGGCCGCGACGGTTCGGGACCGACCTTGCAGCCAGCGACCGCGAGCGTCGTCGCAAGGGCGATCGCGGCGCCAAGTCGCACCGGCGTTGCGAGCGCGATCACGAGGCACCTCCCGTCGAAGTCGCTTCGATCGCCGCGGCGGGCGTGGCCGGCTTCGCCCGGCTGAAGCGCCGCACCACCGATTGCACCAGCACGTCGAGCATGGGGATCAGGAAGACCCCCACCGCGGTCGCGAGGAGCATCCCGCCGAAGACGGCGCTGCCCAGCGAGACCCGGCTCGCGGCGCCGGCCCCGGTGGCGATCACCAGCGGCAGCACCCCGAGCAGGAAGGAGATCGCGGTCATGAGGATCGGGCGGAAGCGCAGCCGCGAGCCTTCGATCGCCGCCTCGATCACGCCGTCGCCCTGTTCGCGCCTCAACTTCGAGAACTCGACGATGAGGATCGCGTTCTTCGCCGCCATGCCCATCAGCATCACCAGGCCGACCTGCACGTAGACGTCGATCGCGAGGCCGCGAAGCCAGGTCGCGGCGAACGCCCCGAGGATCGCGGTGGGCAGCCCCAGCAGCACCGACAGCGGGATCGACCAGCTCTCGTACTGCGCGGCGAGGAAGAGGAAGACGAAGGTGATGGCCAGGCCGAGGATCAGGGTCTGCCCGCCCGCGGCCTGAATCTGCTGGAAGGCGATGCCGGTCCACTCGCTGCCGTAGCCCGAGGGCAGGGTGGTGGCGGTGAGTTCGTTCACCGCCTGAATCACGTCTCCGCCGGCGAAGCCCGGCGCCGGCGAGAGCGTCAACTCCGAGCAGGGGAACATGTTGTATCGAAAGACCACGTTCGGCCCGGTGGCCGGGGCGAGGGTCACCAGCGTCGACAGCGGGACCATCGACCCGTCGGCCGAGCGCACGTAGATCTCACGGATCGACTCCGGGCTGCTGCGGAAGCGGGGCTCGGCCTGCATCATCACCCGGTAGGTGCGACCGAACGCAGAAAAGTCCTCGACCGTCAGGCCGCCGAGAAAGATCTGCAGACTCTGGAAGACGTCGTCAATCGGCACGCCGATGGTGCGAACGCGATCTCGGTCGATGGTGAGATCGATCTGGGGCACGGTGGGTCGGAAGCTCGAGAAGGCACCGGCGATCTCCGGCCGCGCCGTCGCGGCGGCCGAGAATGCCTGCGAAGCCTCGAAGAGCTCTTCGAGCGACTGTCCCGCCCGGGCCTGCAGCTCGACCTGCAGTCCGCCGGAGGTGCCGATGCCGGGAATGGCCGGTGGACTGAAGGCGAACCCGATCGCTTCGGGATAGCTCGCGAGCTTCTGCTGCAGCGAGCGCACGATCGATTGCACCGACTCGGCGGGATCGGTGCGATCGGCCCAGGGCTCGAGCACCGCGATGAAGCTCGCGGAGTTGGAGTCGTAGGTGTTGGTGAGGAGGTTGAGTCCGCCGAGGCTCACCACCCGCCGCACTCCGGGGAGATCGCCGGCGAACTGCTCGAAGCGGGCCGCAAGCTGCTCGGTGCGCTGCAGACTCGCCCCGTCGGGCAGCGACATCAGGGCGAAGACGTAGCCGAGGTCCTCGTTGGGCACGAACCCGGAGGAGAGCTTGCCGCCGATGTCGCGGATGCCCCAGACGACCGCGGCCACCGCGACCACCGCGAGGATCGATCGCCGCACCAGCAGCGCGACCACCGCGCCGTAGCCGCGGGTGACGCGATCGAGCCCGCGCGAGTAGGCGGCAAGCCCGCGGGCGATCAGTCCCCGCGGCTCGGTTCGCTTCCTCAGCATCATCCGGCAGAGCGCCGGGGTGAGGGTCAGCGCGACGATCGAGGAGAGGATCACCGAGACCGAGAGGGTCATGGCGAACTGGCGGTAGATCTCGCCGGTGATGCCGCCCATGAACGCGACCGGCACGAAGGTCGCGCAGAGGACGAGGGTGGTGGCGATGACCGGACCGGTCACCTCCTCCATCGCCTTGATGGTGGCGTCGCGGGGCGAGAGGCCGTTGGCGAGGTGCACTTCCACCGCCTCGACCACCACGATGGCGTCGTCGACCACCAGCCCGATCGCGAGGATGATCGCGAAGAGGTTGATGGTGTTGATCGAGAAGCCCAGCACCACGAAGAACGCGAACGTTCCGAGCAGCGAGACCGGCACCGCGAGCATGGGGATCACGGTGGCGCGGAACGACCCGAGGAACAGGAACACCACCGCGAGCACCAGCACGAACGCCTCGACGATGGTGCTCAGCACCTCCTCGATGGCGGCGGTGACGAACAGGGTGGTGTCGAGGGTGATCTCGTACTCGATGCCCGCCGGCATCGCGGGGCCGAGATCGTTCGCAAGCAGGTTGCGGACCGCCTCGGCGGTGGCGAGGGCGTTCGCGCCGGGCCGCTGGTAGACCAGGATCACCACCGCGGGCTGGCCGTCGAGGCGGCCGAAGCTCGAGTAGTTCTGGGCCCCGAACTCGACGCGGGCGAGGTCCTTCATCCGCAGGATCGAGCCGTCGGGCAGGGTGCGCACGATGATCTGCCCGAACTGCTCCGGCGTGGAGAGTCGGGTGAGCGCGTTCACCGCCAGCTGGAACTCGGTCCCCGGCGGCGCCGGCGGCTGGCCGACGGCGCCGGTCGGCACGAGGGTGCTCTGCTCCTTCACGGCGCGGGCGAGGTCGGTGGCGGTGAGGCCGAGCCCGGGGAGCTGGTCGGGCCGCAGCCACAGCCGCATCGAGTAGTCGCGCTGCCCCACGATCGACGTGCTGCCGACGCCATCGGTGCGGGCGATGGGATCGACGATCTGGGTGGTGGCGTAGTTGCTGACGAAGATGTCGTCGTAGGCGCCGCCGGAGCTGAACAGGCTGATCGCCATCAGCATGTCCGGCGACTTCTTGGTGACCTTGATGCCTTGCTCGATCGCCTCGGTCGGCAGCCGCGAGGAGGCCTTGTTGACGCGGTTGTTGACGTCGACGGTGGCGATGTCGAGATCGGTGCCCACCTCGAAGGTGCAGTTGAGGGTGTAGCGACCGTCGGAGGAACTGCGCGAGGAGAAGTACAGCATGCCCTCGGCGCCGTTGATCTCCTGCTCGACGATCGAGGCGACCGCCTCCGCCACGGTGTCGGCGTTGGCGCCGGGATAGGTGATCTCGACGGAGACGGTGGGGGGACTGATCTGCGGGAACTGCGCGATCGGCAGGCTGGTGATGGAGAGCCCGCCGGCGATCGCGATCACCAGCGAGATCACCATCGCGAAGACGGGGCGATCGATGAAGAAGCGGGCCATGGGCGATCAGGCTCCGCCGCCCGCGGCCGCCGCATCGGCCTCGCTCGACGCCGCCGGGGCCGCCACCGAGACCGCGACGCCCGGGGAGACCTTCTGCAAGCCCTCCACGATGATGCGTTCGCCTGCCGCGAGGCCGGAGACCACCACCACGTCGTTGCCGGAATCGGGTCCGAGTTCGACCGAGCGCTGCTGCACGCGATCGTCGTCGCCCACGATGTAGACGTAGCGAGCGGTCTGGCGCTGCATGACGGCGCGGCGGGGAATCACCAGCGCTCCGGGGAGGGTCTCGCTGTTGCCTCGGACCCGCACGAACATGCCCGGCAGCAACAGGTCGCGATCGTTGGGGAACTCCGCCCGCAGGGTGATGGTGCCGGTGGTGAGATCGATGAATCGTTCGGCGAACAGGAACTTCCCGAGCTTCGGCCAGACTCGGCCGTCCCCAAGCACCAGTTCGAGCGGCGGAGGCTGGCGTTGCCCTCCCGCGATGTCGAGATTCTGAAGGTAGGAGGTCTCGCTGATCGCGAAGTCGACGTAGATCGGGTCGATCGTCCGCAGCGTGGTCAGCAGGCTCGCTCCCGAGCGGCCGACCACGTTGCCGGGATCGATCTCGAGGTCGCCGATCCACCCGTCTGCGGGCGCCGCGATGGTGCAGAACTCAAGCTGGATCTGGGCCTGCTCGAGCGAGGCTTCCGCCGAGGAGACCGCCGCCTCGGAGCGGGCGATCTCGATTTCGGTGTTGAGCTGGGTGTTCTCGAGGGTGGCCTGCTTGGCGTCGACCTCGGCCTGAGCGACCTCGACCGCCGCCACGGCGTTGTCGAGGTCCTGCCGCGGCACCGCGTCGATCTCCGCAAGCGGACGAAGCCGCGCCTCGTCGGTCTGAGCGCGGCGAAGCTGGGCCTGGGATTGAGCCAGCGCTGCTTCCGCCGCCCGCACCTCGACCTGTTCACGTGCGAGCTTGAGATCTGCACGCGCCTTGGCGAGGGCGGCCTCGGCTTCCTTCACGCTCGCCTGAAACGTGCGGTCGTCGATGCGGAAGAGCAACTGGTCCTTCTTGACCTCGGTGCCCTGGGCGATGGTGCACTCGGTGAGCACACCCTCGACCCGCGCGACGATGTCGATCGAGGCGAACGCCTCGAGGCGACCGTTGAACTCCTTGATGATGGGAACGTCCGCGACCCGCACCGCCTCGGCCACCACCGGAACCGGCGGCGGGGGTGGGGGGGCGACGTCGGTCCGCTTGCCGCAGGCGGTGCCGACCGCGACCGGGGCGAGCAAGCACGTCAGGCGGGCGAGCATCGCCCAAGCCCGGCAGCGACACGATTCATGGCGTTCGCGAGGATCTCGGATCGAGCGCATGCACACTCCTGAGGGGGCTCGAGAGGGCAGAGGGTAACGGATCAAGCGGGCCGAGCGGACCGGCTCCGGCCGCGGCGAGCCTCCCCCGCATGCGGACCTGCGGATCCGGCCTCGTCGCTCAATGGGTCGCCGGTCGCACCTGCACCCGTTCGCCATGCAAGAGCGCCGGGCATTCCCGAGCGATCGCCTCTGCTTCGGCGAGGTCCTTTGCGCGGATCACGAAGACCCCGGTCAGCACATCCTTGCGCGGTGTGATCATCGTGCGCGAGGTCGATTCGGGCGGTCCGTCGAGCAGCACCGTCTCGCGACCAAGCGGCGTTCCCCACACGAAGCGTCCGCGATCGATGAGACCGCGGACATACGCGGTGTACTTCTCCATGAGCGCTGCGCGCTCGGACTCGGCGAGGCCGGCCCAGGCGTCGTCATCCTCGAGCATGAGGATGGCAAACGGCGACAGGGGTTCCGCAGCGGCAGCCTCGGGCTCGGCCGCAGTTGGTTCGTCGGACATGGTCGATTCCTCGGTCGTGGTGTTCGCGACTGCGTCGGCGGGCGCACGCCGCGACATTGCGAAGGTCGCATGGGGGCCGGTGACTCCGTCGCGCGATGCGGTCCAGGTTGCGTCGACGCGGTCAGGCCCGTGGAAGGTGAATGTGACACCGTTCATGTGGACGGCGCCTCGGTCGGGCAGGTTGGTGGCGTCGAGGAAGGAGTAGGTGATCGAGCGCGGGGCCTCGGGACTGGCGGCGAGCCTCCCGGAGGTTGCGACGAGCCGAGGTTGGTTTCCGGCACCGCAGTAGTGGGTGCAGAGAAGACGAGTCGAGTCCGGACCGCGGTCGAGGTGATGGATGGTCTCCATCTCGTGGGGGTCGCCGGCGAAGAGGGTCTCGACGAGGGCCGAGCCGCCCCCGATCAGCCGGTACGAGACCACGGTGTCCGGGCTGCCGTCGCCGTCGAGGTCTGCGTCCCAGTCCGAGGCTCCCGTAGGTCCGGCGAGGCCACCGAGAAGAGACCACGCGGCGACCGGATCGAGCGGTGCCGCGGCTGCGTCGGCCCCCGAGATTGCGGTCGGGAGCGGCGTTGGTGCGGGCCGGAGCCCGCCGACTGCAAGAACAGTCAGAAGAAGGACTTGGATTGGGATGGCAGTCATTGCGTGGCTCCTCGGTCAGGGTCGGATCCGCCCCCAAGGCCGATCTCGATCTGCAGGCAGCAGGTCCCGCTCGAGTCCGCGAAGATACTTCCTGCGGCCTCCGGCCCGCGATTGGTGCTGCCCTCGTTCGCAGGGGCGGAGCCAAGCTTCCACCGCAACACAGTTGCAAATTTCCTCTCGAGTCGGACTTTCGGTTTGCCCGCTTCGATCGGTGGGGTACGTTGCAAGTGCTGGATGTCCCTCCGTCCAGCCGGGATTCCCTTCCCGCCCCTTGCGTCCCGTTCCCTCTGAGACAGGAGAAAGTCATGTTGAGATCGCTCTGTGGCGTGGCCGCGCTGGCGTTGCTGGCGGGCTCCGCATCCGCGGATGTCGTTTCCGGTTCCTACGGCTGGGAGGATGGCGGCACCATCCTCGGCTCGTTCGGCGGCATGAACGCTCAGAACTACATGGCCGGCGATCCCGGTTTCGTCTATTCGGGCACCCACTCGCTCTTCATCTACGAGGATCCCATCGGCGGCACCCCGCAGGCCTACGTGGCTTGGATCACCGGCCTGCAGGATGGCGACGTCATCGACGGCAGCTTCTGGGCCTGGGACGACACCCCGAGCGCCAATCCTTCGGTCCGCATTTGGGGCCACTACGGCGTCGCGGCTGACGGCATCGATTCCTACGCGGGATCGGCGAGCGGCAACAGCACGTACTCCGGTACCGAGGTCTGGTCGAATCTCGCCTACTCCTGGACCTTCGATTCGCTCGGCGGCACCCGTGACGCCCTCATCATCGAGGTGCGGATGTACGCGGGCGACCTCTCCACCAACTTCGCCTACATCGACGACATCGCGGTGACCGTCACCGGCGCCGATGTCAGCGGCGTCAACATCATCTTCGCCCCGGCCCCGGGTGCGGTGGCTCTGCTCGGCCTCGCCGGCCTCGCCGGCTCCCGCCGCCGCCGCTGACCACACGGGTTCGGCCACGAATCTCGGATCGCCCCCTTCTCGACGGAGTGAGAGTCGGCATCCACGCACGCCCCCGGTCTCGAGCCGGGGGCGTGTCCATTTCCCGCGGCCTCGGCGGCAGGCGAACGAGGGCCCGAATTGCCGATCGGGATTTCGCTGGGGGATACACTCGCGTCTCCTGACCCGCAGGCCCCCATGAGCGACGCCTCGCCAACCGAAGACCTGCCGACTCCCGACCCGTCGGGAGCGCCGCTTCCCAAGGATCTCGACGCGACCATGGACCTCCCGGGAGGTCCGGTGCCGGGGCCGGCCGGGGTCTCGATCGGAGTCGCGATCGGGCGTGCGGCGATCGGTCGATCGATCGGTCCATACCGGCTGCTTGCGGTGCTCGGCGAAGGCGGATTCGGCGTGGTCTACCTCGCCGAGCGTCGGGAGCCCCACATCCAGCGGGTCGCCCTCAAGGTCATCAAGCCGGGGATGGACACGGTGGCGGTGGTCAACCGCTTCGCCGCGGAGCGCCAGGCCCTCGCGGTGATGGACCACCCCTCGATCGCGCGGGTCTTCGACGGCGGAACCACCTCCGACGGACGGCCCTACTTCGTGATGGAGTTCGTCAAGGGCGACTCCATCACCAAGTTCTGCGATCGCGAGCGGCTGGGGCTCGAGGAGCGACTCGCGCTCTTCATCACCGTCTGCGAGGCGGTGCAGCACGCCCACGGCAAGGGAGTCATCCACCGCGATCTCAAGCCGAGCAACGTGCTCGTCGAGTTCGAGGATGGCCGTGCGACGCCCAAGATCATCGACTTCGGGGTCGCCAAGGCGCTGCACCAGAGACTCACCGAAGGCACCGTCTACACCGAGGTCGGGCAGTTCATCGGCACCCCCGAGTACATGAGCCCCGAGCAGGCGGAGATGACCGGTGTCGACATCGACACTCGCTCGGACGTCTACTCGCTTGGTGTGATGCTCTACGAACTCGTCGCGGGGGCGTTGCCCTTCGACGGCGAGAAGCTGCGCCAGGGCGGCTACGCGGGCATCCAGAAGACGATCCGCGAGGTCGATCCCCCCAAACCGAGCGAGCGATTCACCACCATCGCCCAGTCCGACGGGAACGAGGCCAAGACGGTGGCGCAGGCGCGTCGGTCCGATCCGCCGTCGCTCTCGAAGCGGCTCAAGGGCGACCTCGACTGGGTGATCATGCGCTGTCTCGAGAAGGACCGCGCTCGCCGCTACCAGACCGCCAACGATCTCGCCGCCGAACTGCAGCGGGTGCTCGATGACGAACCGGTGCTCGCAGGGCCGCCCTCGGTCGCCTACCGCATGTCGAAGTTCGTTCGCCGGCACCGGGCGGCGGTCGGTGCCGCCGCGGTGGCGGTGCTGATTCTGGTGATGGCGACGACGGTCTCGATCGTGTTTGCGATTCGCGAGTCGCGGGCCAACGAGACCGCCCAACTCGAGCGCGATCGCGCCCGCGAGGCCGAGGCGGTTGCGGCCGAGGAGGCCGAGCGGGCCCGCATTGCCGCGGCGACGAGCGAACGGATCAGCCAGTTCACCACCGGAATTCTCGAAGGAGTCGACCCGGCCTACGCGGGCAGCCTCGACAAGACCTTGGTGCGGAAGATCCTCGACGATGCCTCGAAGAGAATCGACCGTGAGCTGGCTGAGGATCCGCAGGTGCAGGCGGCGATTCGCGACACCATCGGCGGCACCTATCTCGCCCTGGGCGAGTACGACCTTGCCGAGCCGCAGTTGGCGACGGCGCTGGAGGTTCGGCGATCCGCGTTCGGATTCGAGGACCGCCGAACCCTGATGACCCGCGACAAGTTGGCGGCCCTGACCCGCATGTCCGGTCGCATCGCCGAGGCCGCGGAGATGCAGCGCGAGATCCTTGAGGCTCGGCGGCGGACGCTCGGCGAGGACGATCCCGACACCATCAGTTCCCTCGCCAATCTGGCGTTGGCCCTGCGGGCTCTCGAGCGCTATGACGAGGCGGAGGGTCTATTCAAAGAGGCGCTCGAGCGCTCGAAAGCCAAGTACGGAGAAGACAGCAAGATCACCTACAACGCCATGAACAACCTGGCGGCCTGTATCAGTCGTGACGAACGATACGACGAAGCGGAGAGGCTGTATCGGCGGGCCATGATCGGCCAGCGAAACTCCCCCGAACTCGGGATCGAGCATCCCGAGACCCTCGGGACCATGAACAATCTGGCTGTGGTCCTGCAGAAACTGGAACGATCAGACGAAGCCGAGGATTTGCTCTTGGAAGTCGTGGAGACCCGGACCAGAGTGCAGGGTCCGGACCACACACTCACCGCGATTGCGCTCCAGAATCTCGGCAGCGCCCAGTTGCGGGCGGGGCGAAATCTGGAAGCCGGAGCGACCTTGAAGCGGGCACTGGAGAATCTCCGCAAGCGGTTGCCGGTCGACGCTCCAGAGGTCATGGCGGCGGTGCAGAACCTCACCGTTGCCTTCCGGCGGGCCGGCCAGCCCGAGGAGGCAGAGGCCACCTTGCAGGCGATGCTCGAACAGTTCCCGGATGGCGAGAGTCTGCAGCTCAACAGTGCAAGGCTCACACTCGGATACCTGCTTGCGACCATCGTCGATGAACAGGGCCGCACCGAGGCTGCTGCCCGGCTCTACGGTCGGGAGGTGCTCGAGGCCCGGCGTCGGCTCGAACCAGACGAACTCATTCTCTCGATCATCCTGCTCGGCCACGGCGACGTGCAGCGCCGGCTCGGTCAATTCGCGGGCTCGGAGTTTGCGCTCCTCGAGTCCTACGATATCGCGGTGTCGAAGCGAGGAGTCGACGACGCCCACACCCGCAAGGTCGCCCAGGCGCTGCTGCGGCTCTACCAAGCCTGGAACGAAGCAGAGCCCGACGGCGGCCACGCGGAGTCGGCTGAGACATGGCGCAATCGCGTCGGCGGATGAACTCGGCCGGGGGTTGATGGCGGTTCTACTGTGGCCCGACTCGCGCGAGGCCGGGCCACGAGCGATCCCGAGTCTCGAACGCCGCGCCCCTCTCCCGCGGGGGTCGGTGATTCCGAGCGGGTCCGATCCGGGGCCAGCGACTCGAACTCAACCCTCGATCAAGACCGCGGTGGCGTCGTCGGCGAGGTGATCGCCGCCCGCGAACTCGACGATCGTGGCGAAGAGCCCCTCGAGCGAGCGTTCGTCGCCACCGGTCAGCCAGTCCGCGACTCGCTGCCGACCGAAATCTCCGCTGCCGCTTGCGGCGGGTTGCTCGATGAATCCGTCGGAGACCACCAGGAGTCGATCGCCTGCCTGCCAGTCGATGGTCGCGGCTGCATACGGGAAGCCGCGAACCGCACCGAAGGGAGGACCTCCGCCAGCGTTCACCCACTCGATCTCGCCGCCGCGAGCGCGCATGGCGTAACCGTGACCGGCATCGACATAGCGCAACTGGCCGGTCTCGAGATCGAATTCCCCGATCCACGCGGTGGCAAAGGTATTGCCGTGGCGATGCTCGTCGACGAAGGCCCCCATGGCCATCGCGACCGCCTCGGGATTCTCGCAGCGGTCGAGCTCGGCCCGCAGCAATCCGTGGATGGCGCTCATGAGCACGCCGGCGCCCACGCCCTTGCCCGCGACGTCGCCGAGCACCACCCGCAGCCGCCGCTCGCCCTCGACCGCAAGGCGGAAGAAGTCGCCGCCGACGAGCCGGCCGGCGCGGCTTCGGCCGCGGACTCTGACGCTTCCCGCGGTGCGATCGAGATCCTTGAGCAGGAACTGGTGAGCCGCGGCCGCCATGGCGAGGTCGGCTTCGAGGTCTCGATAGCGGCGCTCCAGTTCGAGACGCCGCAATCCGGCGAGGGCCACGCCGCCGAACTGCGCCAAGGCCGCGAGGAACTCCGCCGCGTCGCTGGACGCAGGGGTCTCGCGGGGACCGCTGCGACGATCTGCGTAGAGGATCGCCACCACGCTCTCGCCGATGGCGATGGGTGCTCCGACCGCTTCGGCAATGCCAAGATCGATGATGCTCGCCGGACCGTTCGCGAGCCCGGATCCACCGGAGGTCACCGCGAGCTCGCCGGCCGCGGCGCGGCGCAGAAGCGAACGGCTGAGGCGAAGCTCGCTGCCGCCCGCGAGGTCTCCCCGCGCTGCGAGCACTTCCACGTCGCCCTGTCGATCGGGAGGTCCGAGCACCGCGGCATTTTCGAGTCCAGTGCCGGTTGAGGCCGCCTCGACCAAAAGTGCTCCGAGGGCCTCGGGGCTTTCGGCGGCATGGAGGGTGCGAGAGAGTTCGATGAGCAGGCCGACCCGATGTTGCGCCAGCTTGCCCGCTGCGGAGGCCACCGGTCGCGAGGAGATGGTCTCCGGTCCGCTGTCGATGGTGCGCGAAACGTTCACGCTCGAGGTCGTGAACGGATCGGTCACCCGGAGCTCGGTGGCGCCGATCCCGATCATGTCGTTCAGCTCGACTGGCACCTCTCGGCCCGGGGGAATCTGCAGGCCGTTGATCCGGGTGCCGTGCCTGCTTCCGAGATCGCGAACCGTCCACGAACCGCCGCGAGTTCCCTCCGCAAGGGTGCCCACGCGAAACACCAGTTCGGCGTGATCGCGCGAGACCGCGGAGTCGTCGGGCAGGGCGACCGCCTGCTCGGGCCGGCGACCGATGCGGTGGGGCCCCGGCGCCGCGAGGGTCAGGCGAATCTCGCTGGGGCCGGCGCGGGAGACGAGGTGGAGGTCATCCATGCTGGGGTATCGGTCCGCGGTGTGACGAGATCGAAGGCGCTTCGGGGTCGGGAGGATCGCGGAGCGATGGTAGTTCCGGAACGCAAGATTCGCGGAACCGAACCGTGCCTGAATCTGCGCGGGCGAGTCGGCTGGGAGTTTCGGCCGCGCCGCAGGCTGCGGTTCTTTGGACTGGCGACTCCAGTGCTGCTCGCCGCAACGGTCATGGCCACTCGCCGACCATGCCGGAGGCTCCCGGACCCAAGCGCGGGGGGCCGATTCCACTGCCTGCGAACTCGCCATGCCGGACTGGACGACCCGCGAACTCCGCGGACTCGGCGAACGTGCATCATCTACGCTGATCAGCGCCCTGATGCAGCGCGGCTCGAGACTCGGAGATTCGTGGTGGCTTCCACCTTCAACCCCAACGACCCCTCGCACTCGTCCGCCGGCGCCGAAGCCTCGCTTTCGCGACGAAGTCTGCTGCGATCCGGGCTGCTTGCAGCCGGCGCGTTCGCGAGTGCGGCGGCTCCGTCCGCGGCTGCGGCGACTGCTCGAATCCGGAGAGGCCGTCCCCGCAACGTGATCTTCTGCGTATCAGATGGCATGAGCGCCTCGGTGCCGGCACTGGCGGAGCGCTTCTCCCAACGCGTGGGAAGGCAGCGAGGGACCGCACTGCGGCAGCTCGCTTCCGATCCCGAGGTCACTCAGGGCCTGCTTGACACCTCGAGCCTCGATGGGCCGGTGACCGACTCCGCGGCCGCGAGTTCGGCGTGGGCGAGTGGCTCGCTCGTCGCCAACGGCGCCCTCAACTACCTGCCCGACGGCACTCGACTCGTCCCAATCGCGCCGCTGCTGGCCGATGCCGGTTGGCGGGTCGGACTCGCCACCACCACCCGCATCACCCACGCCACCCCGGCAGGGTTTGCATCGGCAGTGCCGAACCGGGACTTCGAAGAGGCCATCGCCGAACAGATGCTCGGGGTCGAGGTGCTGCTCGGGGGCGGGCGAAGCAACTTCGATCCGAAGGACCGCGGCGACGGCATCGACCTCCTTGAGCGAGCCCGCGGGCAGGGCTACTCCGTCGTCGACCGTGCCGCCGATCTGGACGCGGCGGGGGAGGGGCGGCTGCTCGGTCTCTTTTCCGCGCAACACCTGCCGCTCTCCCTCGATCGTCGCAGCGATCCTCTGCTGGCGGAGCGGACTCCGACCCTCGCGGCAATGACCACCGCAGCGCTGCGACGGCTTGCGGTCGACGACCGCGGCTTCCTGCTGCAGGTCGAGGGCGGACGGGTCGATCACGCGGCGCACAACAACGATGCCGCAGCGCTCTTGTGGGAGCAGTTGGACTTCGATGACGCGGTGCGGGTGGCGCTCGAGTTCGCGGCCGCCCGCGACGACACGCTGGTGGTCGTGACCGCGGACCACGCCAACGGCAATCCGGGCCTCAGCGGGTCCGGCGGCCGCTATCGCGCCACCTCGGAGCTCTTCGACAATCTCGCGTGGCAGCGTCAGAGCTTCGAGCAGTTGCTGCCGGAGCTCTTGCGGCGGGAGGTTCAGGTCGGAACCGACGACTCGATCGGCGAGTGCCTGCTGACGCGGACCGGATTCGCCGCGAGCCCGGAGGCGATCCGCACGCTGCGGCAGTCGCTTCGCCGCGAGCCCACCGGGGAGACCAATCCGCAGCTCGCGGGGATCGCCGGGCAACTCGGTTCGCTGCTCTCGGCGCACAACGGCATCGGCTGGGTCGGCACCAGCCACACCTCGGATTGGGTGGTCTGCCTGGCGAAGGGTCCGGGTCAGGAGGCCTTCGAAGGGCTCCTCGGCCACGCCGAGGTCTTCCCGCGGCTGGTCGACTTCGCGGGCGTGAACCATCGCAATCCGACCGCGGCCGCGGATCGGTCCTGACGCCAGCATCGATCGGAGCACGTCGCGGTCGGTCCCTCGCGGCGAGGCGGTGGCGTGGAACGGTGCGGTTCTCCTACCATCTCCGCCCCTCGCCCTCGGGAATCGCTCGCCGTGGCCAAGTCCGACTCATCTCCCGCCCAGAACGCCAACGACACCACTCGGATCATCTACTCGATGATCGGGGTCGCGAAGACGATCGACCGCAAGCCGATCCTCAAGGACATCAGCCTCTCGTACTACTACGGCGCCAAGATCGGCGTGCTCGGTCTCAACGGAAGCGGCAAGAGCACCCTGCTTCGGATCATGGCCGGCGTCGACCGGGAGTTCGAAGGCAAGGTCTCAGCCGCGCAGGGGTACCAGATCGGGTACCTCGAGCAGGAGCCGCTGCTCAACGAGACCCGCACCGTGATCGAGGTGGTGCGCGAGGGCGTGCAGCCGACGATCGACCTGCTCGCGGAGTTCGACCGCATCAACGACAAGCTCTGCACCGACCTCTCGCCGGAGGAGATGGAGCGCGTTCTCAACCGGCAGGGCGAAGTGCAGGAGCGGCTCGAAGCGCTGGGGGCTTGGGATCTCGACAGCCGGCTCGAAATGGCGATGGACGCGCTGCGCTGCCCCCCGCCAGACCAGGCCCTGCCGACCTGCTCCGGCGGCGAGCGCCGCCGGGTCGCCCTCTGCCGACTGCTCCTCCGCGATCCCGAGATCCTGCTGCTCGACGAACCGACCAACCATCTCGACGCCGACAGCGTGGCGTGGCTCGAGCAGCATCTGTCCCGCTGCCGCGGCACCGTGATCGCGGTGACCCACGACCGCTATTTCCTCGACAACGTGGCGGGGTGGATCCTCGAACTCGACCGAGGACACGGGATTCCGTGGAAGGGCAACTACTCCTCCTGGCTCGAGCAGAAGGAGAAGCGGCTCGCGGTCGAGGAGAAGCAGGAGTCGATCCGTCGCCGCAGCCTGCAGCGGGAACTCGAGTGGATCCGCACCAACCCCAAGGGCCGCCAGAGCAAGAGCAAGGCCCGCATCGCCGCCTACGAGCGGATGGTCGAGGAGAAGGCCGATCAGAAGGTGAAGGAACTCGAGATCTTCATTCCGCCCGGCCCGCGGCTCGGCAACGTGGTCATCGAGGCCAAGGAACTCAGCAAGGGCTTCGGTGACCGCGCCCTGCTCGACGGGGTCTCGTTCACGCTGCCTCCCGGCGCGGTGGTCGGCATCATCGGCCCCAACGGCGCCGGCAAGACCACCCTCTTCAAGATGCTGATCGGCGAGGAGCGTCCCGACGCGGGCACCCTCGAACTGGGCTCGACCGTCAAGTTCGCCTACGTCGAGCAGGGACGCGACTCGCTTCCCGCCGGCAAGAGCGTGTGGGAGGCGATCTCCGACGGCGACGAGGACATCATGCTCGGCGGCGCCAAGGTGAACAGCCGCGCCTACGTCTCGCGCTTCGGCTTTGCGGGGACCGACCAGCAGAAGCTCGTCGAGACGCTCTCGGGCGGCGAGCGCAATCGCGTGCACCTTGCCCGAATGCTCCGCTCCGGCGCCAACGTGATCCTGCTCGACGAGCCGACCAACGATCTCGATGTCAACACCATGCGGGCCCTCGAGGAGGCGATCCAGAACTTCGCCGGCTGCGTGCTGGTGATCAGCCACGATCGCTGGTTCCTCGATCGCGTGGCCACCCACACCCTCGCCTTCGAGGGCGACAGCCGCACCTTCCTCCATCCCGGCAACTTCAGCGAGTACGAGGAGGATCGAAAGCGACGGCTCGGCGAGACTGCGGCGCAGCCCAAGCGAATCCGCTACCGGTCGCTGACCCGCTCCTGAGCAACGGCTCCGTCGGCCGCATCGATCGGTGCCGCCGATGCCGGCGCGGCGGACGCGATGCCCTCGGCCTGCAGTTCCAGCTCGAGGATCTGCTCTTCCGCCACCGGAACATCGATCGACGCGACCGGTTCGACGAGGGCTGCGTCGCGAGGGCCGACGCGGGCGAGGTTGATGATGATCACCGCGACGAGAATCATCGCGCCGGCGATCAAGGTTCGAGGCCCGATGGCCTCGTCGAGCACCAGCCACCCCAGCCACACCGCGATCACCGGGTTCACGTAGGCGTAGGTCGCGACCTTGGCGGCGGAGACCTCGCGCAGCAGCCACAGGTAGGCGGTGAATCCGATCAGGGATCCGAAGAGCACCAGATAGCTCCACGCGAAGACGGCCCGGCCCGGCAGTTCGAAGAGGTCGACCTCGCTCCAAGGTTCGAGCACCGACGAGACCACCAGCACCGCCACGCCACCAGCCAGCATCTCCATGGCGGTGGCGAGCAGGATCGAGTGCGGCAGCGGTGCGTGCCGCGAGTAGATCGATCCGCATGCCCAGCCCAGGGTGGCGATGAGAAGTCCGAGCACGCCCCAGGGATCGAGGCGGAGCGACTCCTCCGCGGCCCCCACTCCGGAGAGCACCGCGATACCGACGAGGCCGAGGATCAGCCCGAAGACGACCTGCGCCCGAGGGCGGCCGCTGCGGCCGCTCGCCCAATCGAGCCCGACCAGCCACATCGGGGTGGTGGCGACGATGAGGGCGGCGACTCCGGTCGGCACCCGTTGGAGGCTCAGGGCGACGAAGCCGTTGCCGAAAAGCATCATGCCCAGGCCGACCAGCAGGGCCGAACGCCAGAATCGAGGCCGCAGGTCGGCACGACGAATCCCGCTCGTGCAGGCCAGGAAGACCAGCAGGATCAATCCGGTGGCGATGAAGCGGGTCCCGCCCATCAGCAGCGGGGGCAAGTGGTCGATCGCCACCCGCATGGCGAGGTATGTCGATCCCCAAATCAGGTAGAGGGCGGCGAAGGCGAGCAGGACGAGCAGCAGGCGGCGTCGGGGGGCCATGTGGGCGAGCAAGGGCGGGGGCTCGCCCGATGCGGAGGGGGGATCCTACCGCCGCGACATCATCGGAAAGCCAAGGCAAGTGCTTGCCCGCACCCCGAATCGGACTACCTTTCTGGCACTGGGGAGATCGGAAAGGGACTGGCCGCCGGTGTCGGCGGGGTGTGCTCGAACTGGTTCCTCTTCGGAGATCGATTCATGTCACGGTTTGCGCTTGCGGGCCTCGTGGTGGCCTCGACGGTTCTCTCCACATCTTCGGTCGGACTCGCGGCCCCAAAATTCGGGCCCGGAAGCCTGCTCGGACTCTGGCAGTCCTTCTACGGCAGTCCAGTTGCCCAGCAGGGCGTCAACACCGGGTTCGGCAACTCGACCAGCGGCGACCTGCAGTACGCCAACGGTTCCGAACTCGACGCGGCATTCGCCCACACCGAGAACGGGTTCACCGGCCTGCTCTTCACCGGCAACCTCGAGGCCAACTTCAACAAGATCGTCATCTTCATCGATGACGGTTCCGGGCTTGGCCAGAACACCATCTCGGGTGGCGCAGATCTGCCCGGCCAGTACAACGGATTCACCTTCGACGCCGGCTTCAACGCCACCCACTACATCATCGCCAACGGCGGCGGCAGCCCCTACGGCTGGTACGTGAACGCGGGCAACCTCGTCAGCGGCGACGGCGGCTACGTTGGCGGCAACGACGGGCAGAGCGGCGGAGTTCTCTCCGGCGGCGGCTACGCCAATTCGCTGATCTACTCGGCGATCGACAATTCGAACGTCGCGGGCGTGAGCGGCGATCCAAGCGCGGCACTGGTCGATCCCCTCACCGCGTTGTCGGGCATGGAGTTCGTCATCGATCTTTCGTGGCTGAACCTCTCCGGCAACACCTTCCGCGTCACCGCCTTCATCAACGGTGGCGGCCACGACTATGCGAGCAACCAGTTCCTCGGCAGCCTTCCCGCCTTCAGCGGCAATCTCGGCGGCGACGGCAACGGCACCTACACCGGAAACCTCGCGGGCATCAACCTCGCGAACATCGCCGGCGACCAGTTCTTCACCGTGACCGTGCCGGCGCCGGGCGTGCTGGCGATGCTCGGTGTCGCAGGGCTCGCCCGCAGCCGACGCCGCAGCCACTGAATTCACGCTCCGACGGCTCGCCCCACCACGCCCATGACTCTGCGAGGCTCCACACGGAGCCTCGCTTTTTCATGACCGGACCAGACGTTCGCCACCGGCGGATACCGTGGACGAGATGACTTCTTCCCCGTTGCCACCGCCAGGACCCTCCATCGAGGCGTGGATGGTGGTCGGTGGTGCCGCCTTGGCCGCGCTGATTGCCTTGTCGCTGCGGTTCGGCGGCGGTTGGCTGCTCGCGCTGGGCATGCGGCTCGGACCTGCCGCCGCCGGAATTCGACGGCGGAGGATCGGGGGCTGGCCGACGCTCGAAGCAGCGCCTCGCGGTGCGCCGACCGCGCCGCCGCTCGTGCTGCTGCACGGCCTTGGCGTCCGCAAGGAAACCATGCTCAGCCTGCTGGTCGGGTGTCGCGGTCCGCGGCGGGTTCTGGCCCCGGACCTGCCGGGGTTCGGCGAGCATCGCCTCGCTGCTGAACTCGAGCGGCGGATCACCCGAGCAGGCTTTGCGTTCGGCGAGAAGCCCCGGTTCGCGGAAGTCCTCGCG
>JAPOKA010000046.1 GCA_029977865.1 bacterium | reverse complement strand
CCTTGCTTGCGGGAGACCGCTCGGGATTCCTCGGCTCCATCGATCGCAACTTCGATCTTCGCCGCAGCATCTTTCCCATCGACGCGGCAGATCGAGCCATGGTCGAGTGCGCCCGAAGCCTCGGTGCCGCCGCGAAGTTCCCAGGCTCGGGCGGCGCGGTGCTGATCGGATGCCGGGACGAGCCGCATCGAGATCGGATCGAGTCGGAGTTCTCGAGCACCGGCCACACCGTGCTGCGGCCGAGCGTGGCGGCTCCGGCGCTGCGGGTTCGCGCGGTCTTCCTCGCAGCCGGATTCGCCACCCGCCTGTGGCCGATCACCCGCGACTGCGCGAAGCCCTTGCTTGAGGTGCGGGGCGAACCGTTGATCTCGAGGGTGCTGCGGCAGGCCGTCGCCGCGGGAATCGCAGACGGCGTGGTGGTCGCAAACGCACGCTTTCATCGCGACTTCCGCGCATGGCGAGATCGAGTCGCGGTCGATCTGCCGCTCGAGGTCGTCGACGACGGTGCGACTTCCAACGTCGACCGCCTCGGCGCGGTGCGCGATCTCGAACTCGGCCTCGAAGCCGCGAAGCGGCACTGGGGCGACGCCGCCATCGACGCCTATCTGGTGCTCGGGTGCGACAACCTCTTCGACTTCGACCTTCGGCGGATGGTCGAACGCTTCGCCGCGAGCGGACGGGGACAACTGCTCGTCCGAACCGTGCCGTCGCCGGTGCCGCCCTCGAAGTACAGCGAAGTGGTGCTCGAGCGTGACGGTCGGTCCGTGCGGTCGTTTCGCGAGAAGCCGCTTCTGCCCGCGAGCGACCTCAGCGCCATCGCCGCGTACCTGCTTCCCGCGGATCTGCCGCAGCGGATTCGCGAGCACCTCTCGGCAGGTGGTCCACCCGACGCCCCCGGCCACCTGATCGCGGCGCTCGCCGCGCGGATGACCTTCGAAGCGCAGCGGCTCGAGGGCGAATTCCTCGACATCGGAACGCCGGAAGACCTCGAGCGTGCCCGCAGCGGGTGGTGAGTTCGTTCTCTCGGTGGTCGCGCCTCGGCACGATCTTGACTGGATCGACGTCGGCGCAGGAGCTCGAAGAGCCGATTTGAGGCGGTCAAGCGGTGTTTCAATCGCTGTGATCCATGTTGTGTACGCTCCACCCTATGAACACTCTCAAAGCATCGCTCCTCGCCCTGGCGGTCGCCTCGACCGTCGCCTGCCACTCCACTCCCGTTCCTCGGCCTCGCATCGAGCAGACCAACGCTCGTCAGGAACTTGCCGCCGGCAACCAACGGTTCCTCGACGGAAAGGTCCAGGCGCATACCTGGGCCGACGAGAAGGTCGTCAAGACCGGCGCCTATGGACAGACCCCGTCGATCGGGGTCTTGAGTTGCGCCGACTCCCGGGTGCCCGTGGAACTGATCTTCGACCAGGGCGTGGGCGACCTCTTCGTCGTTCGAGACGCGGGCAACTTCGAAGGCCCAGGAGCGGCGGGGACCTTCGAGTACGGCGTCGAAGCGCTCGGCGTCCACACCATCCTGGTGCTCGGGCACACCAAGTGCGGCGCCGTCACCGCCGCCCTCGAGGGCAAGGTCCTTCCCGGCAACATGCCCACCTTCATCAATGCCATCACTCCGGCGATCGCAGCCGCGGGCGGACAAATGTCCGTCGATGCGGCGGTCGAAGCGAACGTCCGCTGGCAGCTGAACGGACTGCTCGAGCGCAGCGAGATCCTGCGGGCGGCGTCGAAGGCCGGTCGCCTGCAGATGTTCGGCGGGATCTACGACGTCGATACCGGTCGGGTCCGGTTCCTCGACTGACCGTATCATTCCGCCGCTCGAGTCCCCGACGCGGGGACTCGTCTTCTCTCCTTGGAGCTTGAAGTCCATGCTGTCCGCATCTCATCGGGGTCGGCTTGCGTTGGTGTCGGTGGTGGTGGCCGTCGTGCTTGGCGGCTGCGGCTCGAAGATGGTGCCGCGGATGGGCTTCGTGCCCACCGAGATCCGGCTGCGCACCTCGACGCAGGACAAGCTCACTCGCACCTGGACCGCGAACTCGATCGCCCCGCTCAACTCCTACAGCGAGATCCGGGTGGAGCCGGTGGCGGTGGTCGCGACCGCCGACATCGACTGCAGCAGCGAGCAGCTCGAACAGGTTCGCAACACCTTGCGGCAGGACTTGACCAACTACCTCGGGACCGGCGGGGGCAGCGGGCCGGTGCTGGTGGTGCGGGCGGCGATCACTGCGGTCAAGCCGAACAACCCGCTGCTCAACGTGGCCCCGCAGACCCAGATGCTCAAGACCGGCTACGGCTACGGCGCCGTCGAGATCTACGCTGCGGCAGGAGAAGGAGGACCGATCGTCGCGGCGATGGCCTCGACGGTCGACACGGAACGCTTCTCCGCCGAGAAGCTCGACACCCTCGGCACCGTCGATCGAGGCTGCGAGCAGTGGTCGCAGGCCTTCGCGAACCTCTTCAACTGATCCGATCTCGGCCGCCCGCGGCCGCGAACGCTCCGTCGAACATCCGCCTCGGGCATTGCTCGGGGCGGTGTCGTTCGGAGATCCGGGCCAAGTCGAACATTCCATGCTCAGGCACGGTCGGCGCCGGGGGGGTCAGTCTCTACGATCGCAAACCATGTCGACTCCCTCCGAATCCTCCCGACGGATCGACCGATCCCAGCACTTCGAGGGTCTCTTCACCGCGGCGATGAAGGCCGCGATCGTGATCCGCAACTCCGCACGACCGCGGCGCGGACGCGCGGGCGGGGCCGTCGCAGCGGCTTCGATCGCCTCTGCACTGCTCGCGGGATGCCGGACATCACCCGAGGCCACCGGCATGAACCGACCACCGAACGATCGCCCCTACACCGTGGTGCTCGGAATCGCGCAGGACGGCGGCGTTCCGCAGGCCGGCAGCTTCGCGGATCCTCGCTGGGACGATCCCGATCGGCAACGAGATGCGGTGTGCCTCGGCATCGTGGATCCGCGCGAGGGGCACCGCTTCATGGTCGATGCGACCCCGGACTTCCGTCGGCAGTCGCTCGAGCTCTTCCGCGTGGCGGGCGGCGAGCCGCGACCGGTGCTCGACGGCCTGCTGCTCACCCATGCCCACATCGGCCACTACACCGGGCTCATGTTCCTCGGGTTCGAGTCGATCGGCGCGAAGGGCATCCCGGTCTGGGCCATGCCGCGGATGGCCGAGTTCCTGCGCAGCCATGGACCGTGGAGCCAGCTCGTCGCCTACGGCAACATCGAACTGCGCCCGATTGCGGCGAACGAGCCGGTCTCGCTCGGCACGGGCCTCTCGGCCACCGCGATCCCGGTGCCCCACCGCAGCGAGTTCTCCGAGGTCGTGGCCTTTCGCATCGACGGCCCCAACCGCTCGGTGCTCTGGCTTCCGGACATCGACTCGTGGCGGGAGTGGGACGAGTGGGGCACCCGTCTCGAAGAGGTGCTCGCCGAAGTCGATGTCGCCTATCTCGATGCGACCTTCTTCGCCGATGGCGAACTGCCCGGCCGCGACATGAGCAAGATCCCCCATCCCTTCATCCGCACCACCATCGAACGCCTGAAGGGCCTTCCCGCGAAGGAACGCGCCAAGGTGCGGTTCATCCATCTCAACCACACCAACCCGGCGCTCGAGGACGACTCGGCGGCTCGACGCGAGATCGAGGCTGCGGGAATGGGTGTGGCGGTGGAGGGCGAGATCGTCGAGTTGTGAGCGGCGTTCGCGGGCGATTTCACCCGGTGCACACTCGCGTCGCGCGGCGATCGCCCTAGGGCTCCACCCATGTCGCTGCGGGCGCGCCCTCGCCTTCGAGCACGAAGCGAGCGCGCCGATGGCCGCTCGCCCGCAGCAACAGCCAGTCGAGTTCGATCGGCCTCGTCGCAATGACGGCGAAGTTCGCACGACCGGGCAGGTCTTCGCCGGGAAGCGGCGAACGTTCGAGCAGGCCGGCGGGCAGGTTCGCAGAGGGCGTCTCGCTCACGGCACCGGGCGCTGCAGGGGCGAGATAGCAGCGTCGGCTCGAGAGCGAGGTGCGATCCCAGCGCTCGAGGGCGATCGGATCCTCGTCGCGGGCCAAGTGCACCGTCGCAAGCGCCCGCACCCGCAACTGCACCTGCGCGGCAGAGTCGTAGAAGGTCCACGAGACCCGCGAGTCCGCAAGGAGCTCTGCGCACTTGGGGCTGCGAGCATCGGTGTGGCAGGCAAGCGAGGGCGCCACTCGATCGACGTGGCGGAGGACCACCGTTCGCGAGGCCGGCGAACCGTCTTGGGCAATCGTCGCGAGCACCGGCAGCCGCCAGGCGTGCCGGCGATCACGCACCGCTTCCTCGAGACCATGCCAGCACGAGTCGAGAACGTCTGCAAGCTCCATGGCGCCATTGTGACCGAATCCGGGCAGACCATCCGGAGAGGTCCGTTCGCTCGCGCGGCGATGGCGGCCTGAGTTCGCCCGCACTTCCGCCCGCAACAGAGGCTCGTCCGAATTCGCGCTCGCCTCAGGCGGATCGGCTTGAAGTGCCGGGCGTTGAGCGCTCAGCCCTTCCAGTGAAACTCGATCGCGGCATCGATCTCCGGATGCAGGCTCTTGTGCACCGGGCAGGTCTTCGCGGCGTTCTCGAGATGAACCCGCTGCGGGTGATCGGCGGCGAGCGGCACCTCGATCGTGGTGCGCAGGCTCGCGATGCGGCGCGGCAGGTCCGCTGACATCACCTTCTCGGTGCGGGCGGTCATGCCCTCGATCGCGAGGCCATGTCGCTCGGCGACGATCCCCATGATGGTCATGATGCAGCAGGGCAACGCCGCGGCGAGCAGATCGGTCGGCGAAAACGCCTCGCCCTTGCCGTGATTGTCGACGGGCGCGTCGGTGTGGAGGGTGGACTTCGACGGTCCGTGCACCGCTTCGCAGCGGAGACCACCGAGATACCTGGCGTCGACTTCGACCATGGGAGGCTCCTGACCGCGGACGGCCTGCCCGCGAACGCGGATGATCTCCGCTCGCCCACGGAAGATCCAGTTTCGCCCCGGGCGGTGCGATTGGCGAGAACCGACTTGCCGCGTGGACCGGCGGTGTCACACTTGCGATGCCGGTCCGACGGCGGTCGCCGACGAGGCTCCCTTCACGTCTGCAGGCAATCCTCACGAGGTCACCATGACACAGATTCCGCTTGCTCTTGCCCTCGCCACCTTCTCCTGCGGCATCGCGCTCGCACAGCAGACCGTGGTCACCTTCGACAACGGGCTCGAGGGATGGTCGGGGCCCCAGGGAGGCACCGGCAGCACCACGATTCAGGCGACCGGCGGCAATCCCGGCGCGAACCTCCGGACCATCTTCAACGACTTCGGAATCACCTTCCCCAACTCGACCAATGCCGCGTTCATCGGCGACTACACCACCGCAACCGAGGTGACCATCGCGATCGACATCCGGGTGTTCCAGGTCTCCTTCTTCGGTCAGCCGGTCTCGCGGCCCTGGCTGGTGGAGTTGCGCGACTACGACGGCGCCTCGGGCGGCTATCCGTGGAACAGCGTCTGGTACCTCTTCACCAACATCTCCGCCGCCGCGAACGCCAACTGGACCACCTACAGCGTGACCTTCGATCCCCGATCGACCGAGCTCCCGCCGGGATGGGGCGGATACGGCGCCGAGGATCCGGTCACCTTCGAGCCCATCCTGCCGCCGGGTGTGACCTTTGCCGATGTCCTTGCGGGCGTCGACGTCATCGCCTTCACCACCCTGCAGCCAGGCTACTTCTTCAGCTTCACCGACTTCAACGTGCGTCTCGACAACATCTCGATCGATCGAGTGGTCGCAGATCCAGCCGATCTCAACGGCGACGGCATCGTCAACGGCGCCGACCTGACCATCCTGCTCGCCGCTTGGGGACCATGCCCGCCCAAGGGTGCCTGCCCGGCCGACCTCAACGGCGACAGCGTCGTCGACGGCGCCGATCTGACCATCCTGCTCGCCGCCTGGAACTGAGATCGAACGCGCCCAAGGCCGGAGGATCGTCGAGATCTCTCGGCGTGCAGGTCGGTCGTACCCCCCCGCTGCTTCTGCCGCTCGGTGGCCGCGCGGCGGTCGGATTCAGCGCCTCGCCGCCGTGGTGTCCGATCCAAGCCGACTCGGGAAGCAGGGAGATGGCCGTCGAGGGTTGATTCCGGTGGCACGAGGCGGTCTCATGCAGAGGTGCACGCAATCGCCCTCGCCGTCCTGACCGCCGTTGCCGGGCCCGGCGAGGTCGACTTCACGCGCGATGTGCGGCCGATCCTCGCCGCGAAGTGCTTCGTCTGCCACGGCCCAGATTCCTCAAGCCGCAAGGCGGACCTGCGGCTCGACCTCCGCGACCATGCGCTCGCGGACCTCGGCGACGGACTTCATGCCATCTCGCCCGGCGATCCAGGCAGCAGCGAGGTCTTCTTTCGGATCGCTTCCGACGATCCCGAACTCCGCATGCCGCCCAAGGGCGAGCCGCTCACGCCCGAGGAGATCGAGATCCTCCGACGTTGGATCGCGGCGGGCGCGACGTATGCAAACCACTGGGCCTACGAGCCGGTGGGTGATTCGCCGCGGCCACCGGTGCGGTGGAGGGCACCGACCGATGCCGAGCCCGGTGTCATCGACGCCTTCATCGCGCGTTCGCTCGATCGGGCCGATCTGACGCCGTCGAGAGAAGTCGATCGCCGCACCTTCATTCGCCGCGCGACCTTCGATCTCACCGGCCTGCCTCCCACCGTCGATGAGGTCGATGCGTTCCTGTCCGACAGTGCGCCCGATGCCTACGAGCGCCTCATCGATCGCCTGCTCGACTCGCCGGCCTACGGGGAACGATGGGGCCGGCACTGGCTCGACGTGGCCCGTTACGCAGACAGCAACGGCGTCGACGAGAACACCGCCTTCGCCAACGCGCACCGCTACCGCGACTGGGTGGTCTCGGCGTTCAACGAGAACATGCCCTTCGATCGCTTCGTGCGGCTGCAGCTGGCGGGCGACCTCGGACCCGAGATGGACGATCCGGGCGCGGCCCCCTCGGCGCTTGCCGCGACGGGGTTTCTCGCCATCGGTCCGAAGGTGCTCGCCGAGCCGGACAAGGAGAAGATGGTCTTCGACCTCGTCGACGAGCAGATCGACACCGTGGGCAAGGCCTTCCTTGCCCAGACCCTCTCCTGCGCGCGGTGCCACGATCACAAGTTCGACCCGATCTCGCAGGAGTCGTACTTCGCGCTGGTCGGCGTCTTCAAGAGCACCCGCACCATGTCGACGCTGCAGACGGTGGCGCGGGCGCTCGAGCGCGATGCCGAGTCGAGGGCCGACGCCGAAGCGAGACGCGTTCACGCCGAGGCGCTCGCGGGCGCGACCCGCGCCCACGACGAAGCGCTGGCCGCGGCGCGACACGAGGTGCAGCAGCGCTGGCTCGACCGCGTCGTCCCCCTGCTCGAAGCGGCGCGGCAGCTTCCGCCGAGCCCACCGAATCGGGAAGCCGAAGACGGACCGACCCTCGTCAACCTCCTAGTCGACCACGACCGCTGGGGCGTCGGCATCGGCGTGGTGCGATCGACCGGCGGAGGCTCAGGCCGGGTCGAGTGGGAGTTCGAAGTCGCCGACCCCGGGCTCCATGAGATCCGGATTCGATACGCGAGCGACGAAGAGCGGCCGGTCTTGGCAACGCTCGACGGCGCAGTGATCGCCGACGCGACGCTCGGTGCGGACACCGGATCGTTCTTCCCGGCAGGTCAGCGCTGGGAGACGGTCGCGACCGTCGACCTGCCTACGGGTTTCCATCGACTTGCCTGCGAGAGCGACCGGGCGTTTCCGCATCTCGATCGACTCGCGGTGGTGCCCGCGTCCGTCGCCGAGGCCCGCGATCGTGCCGCCGCCTCGACTGCCGACGCGCTCGGGGTGCCGGTGGAGGTGGTGGCCGGCTTCGCCTCTGCATACGCGGATCATCCTGGTCTCGAACCCTGGCGAAGCGGCGAAGCGCCGGACGACGCGCTGGGGGCGATTGCCGGCACGCTGCTTGAAGAAGGCGCGAACGAATCACTCGACGAGGCAACCATCGCCCACCGCGAAGGCCTTCGGCAGGCGCTGCTTGCCGAGGGTGGTCCCTTCGCCGACGAGACGGCGATGGAGGCTTCGTTCTCGGCTGCGGCGCGAGAGTCGATCGAACAGCGCGAAGGCGAGCGTTCCGAACTGGCCGCGCAGCAACCGGCGATGGTCGCACGGGTGCTTGCGGTCGAGGAAGAGGCAGTGCCCGCCGACGTCTCGCTGCACGTTCGCGGCAACCACACCAACGCACCAGGGCCACCGGTGCCGCGGGGCGTGCCGGCGGCGATCTCGGGCGGGGCGAGCATTCCCGCGATTCCGCCGGAGGCAAGCGGCAGGGCCGAACTCGCCGCCTGGCTGCTCGACCCGGCGCACCCGCTCACCGCACGGGTCTTCGTCAATCGAGTCTGGCACTGGCACTTCGGCCGCGGCCTGGTGGACACGACCAGCGACTTCGGGACTCGCGGGGGCAGTCCAAGCCATCCGGAACTCCTCGATCGCCTCGCGCGGGACTTCGTGGCAAGCGGCTGGGACGTCAAGGCCCTGCATCGGCGCATCATGAGCAGTGCCACCTACCGGCAGGACTCGCGCTGGCGACCCGACGCAGCGGCGATCGACCCCGAGAATCGTCTGCTGTGGCGGTGGTCGCCGCGGCGACTCGAGGCGGAAGCGATCCGCGACGCGATGCTCGCCACCAGCGGCACCCTCGACCACACCATGGGCGGCTCGCTGCTCATGGTCGACAACTTCGCCTACGTCACCAACGACCAGTCCGGCAACGCCGCCCGCTACGACGAGCCGCGGCGAAGTCTCTATCTCCCGATCATCCGCAACGCCATCTACCCCTTCTTCGCCACCTTCGACTACACCGACGCCGGCCTCAGCGAGGGATGCCGCGCTCGTACCGTGATCGCGCCGCAGGCCCTGTTCATGCTCAACAGCCCCTTCGTGGAGTCGCAATCCCGAGCCTGGGCCGACCGCCTGCTCGCCGCGAGTGCCGACGCTGCGGTGGGCGAGATTGAACTCATCGACCGCGCCTACCGCGAGGCCTTCGGCCGCGGACCCACCCCCGCCGAGACCTCACTGGGACGGGAATTCCTCGCCGCGATGTCGATCGAGGGCGAACGAGACGCGTGGGCGCTCTACGCTCAGGTCCTGCTCTCGACCAGCGAGTTCATCACCCTGGAGTGATCGAGAATGTTCTGCCACCATCGCCAGACCGCCACCACCCGCCGCGAGATGCTGAAGAGCTGCGGCGCCGGGTTCGGCTCGATGGCGTTCATGGGGCTGCTCGCCGACCGCTTCTTCAACGGCGTCGCAGCCGCAGACGGCGTCCGACCTCCAGCGCTCGATGTCACCGCCACCGGCCCCCTGACGCCGCGGGCGACGCACTTTCCGCCGCGGGCAAAGCGGGTGATCTTCCTCTTCATGCATGGCGGACCATCGCAGGTCGACACCTTCGACTACAAGCCGCTGCTGCAGCGCGATGACGGCAAGCCGTTCCCGGGCGACAAGCCTCGCGTGCAGTTCGCCCAGACCGGCGATCTGCTCGCCAGCCCTTGGAAGTTCCGTCAGCACGGCGAGTGCGGTGCATGGGTCAGCGAGCTCTTCCCCAATGTCGCCGAGATCGTCGACGACCTCTGCTTCGTGAAGAGCCTGCATGGCTCGAACCCGGCCCACGGTGCGGCGCTGCTCAAGATCCACACCGGCAGCGAGACCCTGGTGCGGCCGAGCATGGGTTCGTGGATCACCTACGGGCTCGGCAGCGAGAACCAGAACCTCCCGGGATTCGTGACCATCAGCCCCACCCTCGGGCACGGCGGCGTGAGCAACTTCTCCAGCGCGTTCCTGCCTGCGGCGCACCACGGCACCCCCTACGGACGCACCGGCGTTCCTTCGAGCGAGGCGGAGTTCGCCCACATGAACGCGGGCGTCGACAAGGACGTGCAACGAGCGCAACTCGACCTGCTCGGATCGCTCAATCGCGAGCGGCTCCTCCGCACCGGCGACGATGCGGCGCTCGAAGGCCGCATCGAAGCCTTCGAGCTCGCCTTCCGCATGCAGGCCGAGGCGCCGTGGGTGGTCGACACCGGCGCAGAGTCCGAGGCGACCTTGAAGCTCTACGGCATCGACGAGAAGGAGACCGAGGACTTCGGGCGGCAGTGCCTGCTGGCCCGCCGCTTCTCCGAGGCGGGCGTCCGCTTCGTGCAGTGCACTCACTCCTACAAGTGGGACCAGCACGGCGACCTCCGCAACATGCATGAGCGAAACTCCAAGGAGGTCGACAAGCCGATCGCAGGACTCATCCGCGATCTCAAGAGCCGCGGCATGCTCGACGACACCCTGGTGATCTGGGGCGGCGAGTTCGGCCGCACCCCCGCGGCGGAGGGCGACAAGGACGGCCGCGACCACAATCCGCACGGATTCACCTGGTTCATGGCCGGCGGCGGCGTGAAGCCGGGTTTCTCCTTCGGCGCCACCGACGACTACGGCTGGTTCGCGGCCGAGGACAAGGTGCACGTGCACGACATGCACGCCACCATTCTCGCGCTGCTCGGCATCGATCACCTCCGCCTCACCTACCACCATGCCGGCCGCGATCACCGCTTGACCGACGTCCACGGCAACGTGGTGCGCGAGATCATGGCGTGATCTCGATCGAGTCCTTCGTCGAACGGCTCGGGAGCGAGCGGGCTTCCGCGATCCTGCGCTGCCCCAGCGAGTCGAACGCCCGCGTGGCGATGGAGGCCGCGATTGCCGGGGGGTTCCGGATCTGCGAGTTCACGCTCACGATTCCAAACGCCATCGGGCTGGTGAGGGAGTTCGCAGCGAAGTCGGGACTGCTCGTCGGCGCGGGAACCGTGCTCACCGTCGAGGACGCTCGTGCCGCGGTCGATGCCGGGGCCTCGTTCCTGGTCTCGCCGGTCTTCGATCCGGAGATCGTCGCGGAGGCGGCGAGGCTCGGAGTCGCGTCGATCCCCGGCTGCGCAACGCCCACCGAGATGCTGGCCGCCCATCGCGCGGGAGCGACGCTGCTCAAGCTCTTCCCCGCCCAGCCTGCATCCTGGATCGCCCAGACCCTCGGTCCGATGCCCTTCCTCAAGATCGTTCCCACCAGCGGCGTCACCCTCGAGAACTGCCACGAGCACCTCGCCGCAGGTGCCTACGCGGTCGGATTCGTGAACAGCCTCTTCGTGCCGCAGGAGGTCGCCTGCGGCGATGCCGCCGCCATCGAGGCGCGGGCTCGCGCCATGCTGCAGGCGGCACGTCCGTGACCATGCATCCGCCGATCGAGGCCTTCGCGCCGCGCCGCCCCTGGTGGTTCTCGGGGCTCGCGCTCCTGGGCTTCGTGGTCTTCTCGATGGCCGCGGGCGCCTCGGGCGCGATCTGGCCGGTGAGCGCGTGGTACTTCCAGATCGTGCAGCCGAGCTGGACGCCGCCACCCTGGGTCTTCGGACCGGTGTGGACGCTCCTCTACATCCTGATCGGCGTGAGTGCCTGGCGAGTCTGGCGGCGGCGCGGGTTTCGTCGCGATCCGGTGGCGCTGCGGGTGTTCCTCGCGCAGTGGGCGCTCAACTTCGCGTGGACCGGGCTCTTCTTCGGCCTGCAAGTGCCGCTCGCGGCGCTCGTCGAGATCATCGCCCTGCTCGCGCTGATCGCGTGGACCATCGCGCGATTCCGCCGCCTCGACCCGATCGCGGCGGTTCTGCTCGTTCCCTACCTCCTGTGGGTGAGCTACGCGACCAGCCTCAACGCCGGATTCTGGTGGCTCAATCGCTGACGCGGTCAGTGACCGTCATCGCGTGCGCAGCGGATGACGATCGCGTCTGCTGATCCGGACCTCGAGCGCAGGCAAGGCCTTTCGCAGTCGCCCTGCAAGCACGGGCAGATACGGACGCTCGGTGTTGGTGTGTCCGGCGAGGAGCACCGCCATGCCGCGGGCGTTCGCCTCGAGCACGCGGTGATGGGAGAGTTCGCCGGTCAGGAAGGCGTCGCAGCCCGACTCGATCGCGGCGTCGAGGATTCCGCCACCCGAACCTGCACAGACCGCGATGCGCCGGACCGAGCGGACGGGTCCCTCGGCGACGTCGATGCCGCGAACGCCGAGGTGTCGCTTGAAGGCTTCGATCAGGTCGCCCAGTCGCCGCGGCCGCTTCAACTCCAGCGATCGTCCCTGTCCAGCGTCCCCGCAGGGCAAGGGCTCGAGTCGCTGGATCTTGATCGCCGGCTCCTCGTAGGGATGCGCGGCGCGCAACGCTTCGATGGCACCGCTCAGATCCCGGTCTCCGCACACCATCTCGAGCCGATGTTCCGCCACCCGCTCGAGCCTTCCGCGCTGGCCCACCACCGGGTTGGAGCCCTCACCGCCACGGAAGGTCCCTTGACCGGCGGCGCTGAAGGAACAGTGTTCATAGGCACCGATCCGGCCTGCACCGGCCTCCGCCATCGCCTGCCGCACCGCATCGAGATGCGCCTCGGGCACCAGCGTGACCACCTTGACCGACTGATGCGGCCGATACTCGACCGCCGCGACGAGCGGACGACTCTCCCCTCGCTCATCCGCGGCCGCCGCAGCTGAGATCAGCCACTCGTTGAGTCCTTCGGGCGCCGCATCGAGCGCGGTGTGAGGCGAGTGGATCAGGAGGTCCGCCGCCGCGGCGCGGCGGATGACCCGCTCGCTCACGGAGCGGTTCGCGAGCCGCTTGAGCGGCGCGAAGATCGGCGGGTGGTAGGCCACGATCGCCTCGCAACGTGCCGTGATCGCCTCCTCGAGGACGGCCTCGGTCAGGTCGATCGTCAGCATCGTTCGAGCGATCGTCGCCCGCGAAGTCGCGAGGAGCGTCCCCACGTTGTCCCAGTCCTCCGCAAGCCGCGGGGGAGCGATGGACTCGATCGCTGCGACAAGTTCGGAAGTCGCGGTCGAGCGCGAGGCGCGAGAGCGGGCGGAACTCGACTTCGGATTCGGCATGGCGGGATTGTGGTGCGACCTCGCCGCCCTGTCGAACGCATACGAGTTCAGCGCACCGAGACTCGTGCCCACCGATCCGCACCCAGTCGTGCCGCCATGGCATCGAGGGCCGACTCCAACATGCCTCTCCGGCGGCGGCTCTCGGTGACGCCCGGTTCCCACCAAGGCCCGCGGACCCGCAGCACGCCAGCATCGCGGTCGAACTTGGGATCGATGCGACCGACGAATCGGTCGCCCTCGAGCAACGGCAAGACGTAGTAGCCGTGCACCCGCTTGGCCGCTGGCGTGAAGGCCTCGAATCGGTAGTCGAACCCGAAGAGCCGCTGCAAGCGCGTTCGATCTCGGATCACCGGATCGAATGGACACAGGAGTTCGATGCGATCGGCATGGGGTGCCGTCGCAAACTCCCGCCAGTCGGGCCGCGCGAAGGCCGTGACAGCCTGCGACGCAGCGAGTCCGCCGCCCTTGGCCCCGCGCGGCTCCGGAGCCACCCGAACCTCGAGCAGTTCGCCGCGCCGCACCTGCCGCTCGGCCCAGCGCTTGGCTTCGGCCGGGCTCACTGCATCGAAGAACCCCGCGATTTCGCGGCTGGTGGCGACACCAAGCCGCGCCATCGCCTCGCGGCACGCCCAGTCGAGGTGCGCTGCCGCCGAGATCCGCGGCGCCGAAGCGGACTCGGGGATCACGCGCTCGACGAGGTCGTAGATCTTCTCGAACCCGTCGCGGCCGGCGATGGCGACGCGGCCGGTGCGCCAAAGGTGCTCGATGGCGGCCTTCTCGGGGTGCCACTCCCACCAGCCGCCCGAGCCCTCGCGCGGTGGGCGCTCGAGATCGCGGGTCCGCAGCGGACCGTGCCTCCGCAGCTTCCCGATCATGCGACGAAGAACCGGTGCCGGGTCGCCACCAAGTCGATCCTCCCACCATGCGCTCTCCTCGATCCGCTCGGCGTGCCGACGGAAACGATGCCGCCAATGCGGAAACCACTCCGTGGGAATGGCGCAGGCGTCGTGGGTCCAGTGCTCGAAGAGGGTTCGGGTGCGCTCGAGCAGGTGCTCGAGGTGCTTCGGGCGATAGTCCTCGAGCCGGGTCGACAGGATGAGGTGATGGGCTCGGTCGAGCACATTGATCGAGTCGATCTGCACGTAGCCGAGGCGTTCGACGATCCGCTGGACCTGCTGCGGGCTCGACCTTGGCCGCCTTGCCGCACCGAGGCCCTGCAGCGACAGCAGCACCCGACGCGCTTCGCGGGCTTCGATCAGCAGCGGCTCGGTTCGAGGTCGACTCGGCACCCGATCATTGTGCGACAGATCGGCCGCATGGTGATGATGAACTTCGCGACTCCTCCACGATCGGGAGTGTCGCGGCATGCAGCGGGAAAGGGCCGCGCCCTCACCGCGCCGCCCGGAACGGCCGGCGAGGTTCTCAACTGCGGCGCGTTCGTCCCTTCGCCGCCGAGGTCTTGGCCTTGGCGGCGCTCGAGGACCGCTTCAGGTTGCCGACGCCGCGGCCTTCGCGTGCGTGGCTCTTGGCCTTGCGAGTGCCCGGCGAGGGCGCGGGACCTGAGGGCTTCGATTCCGTCGCCTTGTCGGAACTCGCGGGCGCAGTCCCGGCCTCGCTGCCTGCCGCCGCGGGAGCCGCCTTCGCCGGCGCCGATCCCGAGTCAGGCTTGGGGGTCTCGGACTTCGCTTCGGGCTTGGCCTCGCTCGAACTGCGGTCGGCTTCCTCCGCCTTGCGGTAGCCCTCGCTGCGATAGTCGGTCTCGTAGAAGCCGCCGCCCTTGAAGATCACCGCCCCACCGATGCCGATCAGCCGACGCAACTTCTGCCGGCCGCATTCGGGGCACTTTCGCAGCGGGTTCGCGGTGATCGACTGAAACTGCTCGAAGCGGTGTCGACACGCGTCGCACTCGTATTCGTAGGTTGGCATGAGGATGCGTGAAGTCGCGGCAGCGAGGCGGTTCAGTCGTTGGGCTCGGGAGCGAGCGCGACCTTGGCAGGCCGCAGCACCATCTCGCCGAGTCGATACCCCGGCTGCAGGACCGCCGAGATCGCGTCGGGACCGACTCCCTCGGCGGGCTGGCGCATCACCGCTTCGTGCTGGTTTGGATCGAACTCGTCGCCCACCGATGGCTCGACGGGCTCGACCCCTGCGGCAAGCAGCGCCTTGAGCAGTTCGGTTCGAATCAGCTTCATGCCGTCGCGCAGGCGCTCGGCGTCGCCGGAGGCCGACAGGGCCAGTTCGAACTGGTCGAGCACCGGCACCAGCAGGCGGCCCAGCGCCGCCACGCCCGCCACCCGCTCGCGCTGCTCGTTCTCGATGCTGCGTCGCCGGAAGTTCTGGTAGTCCGCGAGGGCACGCAGATACTTGTCGTTCAACTCCGCGATCTCGCGCTCGAAGTCGCGGTCGATCGCCTCATCGCCGGTCGAATCGTCGGCGTCGAATGCGTCGGCGTCTTCGGATGGTGCAGCGTGGTTCATGGACGGCTCCCGGCGAGTTACCCGCCAAAGGTCTCCTTGATCTTCCCCCAGACTCCTCGGCTCTCCTTCTCGTGCACCTCGAGGTCGTCGGTCTTGGCGTAGTCGATCAGGAGTTCCCGCTGCGCGGCGGTGAGCCGCTTCGGCACCACCAGCTGCAGCAGCACCACCAGGTCGCCGCGACCGCCTCCCCGCAGCGAGGGAAGTCCCTTGCCACCGACCCGGTGGACATCGCCATGCTGGCTGCCGGCGGGGATCTCCAGCGTCACTTCGCCGTCGATCCCGTCGACGGTGAGGGTCGCCCCCAGCGCCGCCTGAGCGAAGGCGATGCGCTCGACCACGATGAGGTCGTCGCCGTCGCGATCGAAGCGATCGTGGCGAGAGACCTGCACCACCACGTGAAGGTCGCCGCGGACGCCCTCGCCATTGGGGCTCGCCTCGGCCGAAGGCGGCTCGCCCTCGCCGTTGACGCGGATCATCTGACCTTCGCGGATTCCTGCGGGAATCTTGACGTCGAGGGTGCGGGAGACTCCCACTCGGCCCTCACCGCGGCACGCTCCACAGCGATGGGTGATCACGCGGCCCTTCCCGCGACAGCGGGGGCAGGCCGTCACCATGCGGAACATGCCGCCGAAACCGACCTGGGCGACCTGGCCCTTGCCACCGCACTCGGTGCAGTCGATCGGTTCGTGGCCGGGCTCGACGCCCGAGCCGGTGCAGGCCGTGCAGACATCGAGCCTCGTGAACTTGACCTCGCGTGAGCATCCCGAGAGCACCTCTTCGAGCGAGATCTCGACGGTGGTCTCGAGGTCGTAGCCTCGCGCCGGGCCACGACGGCCGCCGCGGCGGCCGCCGCCGGGGATTCCTCCGCCGAAGATGTCGCCGAACATCGAGAAGATGTCGTCGATGTTCATCGACCCGAAGTCGTGACCGGGCGTCTCGCGAAGCCCGGCATGGCCGTACTGGTCGTAGCGGGCGCGGCGCTGCGGATCGGCGAGGACCTCGTAGGCGCGAGCGCACTCCTTGAAGCGCTTCTCCGCCTCGGCGTCGCCGGGGTTGTGGTCGGGGTGATGCTTGAGGGCCAGACGGCGATACGCCGACTTGATCTCGTCGCCGCTCGCGGTGCGGGCGATCCCGAGGACCTCGTAGTAGCAGCGTTCGGTGGGCATCGCGTTGGCGGGCTCGGCGGAAGGAAGCCCTCAAGGAGGCGGACCGGGCCGGGGAGCGGAGGGGAGTCGCGCTCGCCCGACCCGGTCCGCGCGAAGTGGGTCGCGCTTCGCGGGACGGCTCAGGAAACCGCGTTGACGACCGGCTTCTCCTCTTCCTTGAGCTCGGCCACGATCACGTCGGTGGTGAGCATCAGGCCCGCGACGCTCGCCGCGTTGAGCAGCGCGGTGCGGGAGACCAGCGCCGGGTCGATGATCCCGGCCCTGACCAGATCGCAGTAGGAACCCGTGGCGGCGTCGAAGCCCTGGGATCCCTTGGACTCGAGGACCTTCGCCACGACGAGATCACCGTCGGCGCCGGCGTTGTCGGCAATGCGGCGGCACGGCTCGGAGAGCGCGTCCTCGACGATGTCGAAGCCGTACTTCTCGTCGCCCTTGGCCTTGCGACGCGCATCCTGGAGGGCGGGAATCGCGCGGAGGAAGCTCACGCCTCCGCCCGGCACGTAGCCTTCCTTGGCGGCGGCCCGAGTCGCGTGCAGGGCATCGTCGACGCGGTCCTTCCGCTCCTTCATCTCGATCTCGGTCATGCCGCCGACGTTGATGACGGCGACTCCGCCGGTGAGCTTGGCGAGCCGCTCCTGGAGCTTCTCGCGGTCGTAGTCGCTGGTGGTCCGCTCGATCTGGGCGCGGATCTGGGCGGCGCGGGCCTCGACATCCTTGGACTTGCCGGCGCCCTGCACCACCACGGTCTCGTCCTTGTCGACGACGATCTTCTTGGCGGATCCGAGTTCCTTGAGCTCGACATCCTCGAGATTGCGGCCGAGGTCCTCGCTGAAGAAGGTCCCGCCGGTCAACGCCGCGATGTCGCCGAGCATGGCCTTGCGACGATCGCCGAAGCCGGGAGCCTTCACCGCGCAGACCTGCAGCACCCCGCGCAGCCGGTTCACCACCAGCGCCGCAAGAGCCTCGTTCTCGACCTCCTCGGCGATGATGAGCAGCGGCTTGCCCGAAGTGACCACCTTGTTGAGCAGCGGCAGCAGGTCGGGGAGGTTGGCGAGCTTCTTCTCGTAGATGAGGATCAGCGGGTTCTCGAGAACGCACTGGGCCTTCTTGGGATCGGTCATGAAGTAGGGACTGAGGAAGCCCTTGTCGAAGGACATGCCCTCGACGTACTCGAGGGTGGTCTCGGCGGTCTTGGACTCCTCGATCTCCGCGACGCCGTCATGGCCGACCTTGTCGATCGCCTCGGCGATGATGCGGCCGATCTCGGCATCCTGATTGGCGCTCACGGTGGCGACCTTCTGAAGATCCGCCTTTCCCTTGCAGGGAGTGGCCATCTCCGCGATCGCGTTGGCGGCGGCATTGGCGGCTGCGTTGATGCCCCGCTGCACCGCCACCGCGTTGGCACCGGCGGCGATGTGCTTGAGGCCGCCCTCGAAGATGCGGCCCGCGAGGACCGTCGCCGCGGTGGTGCCGTCGCCGGCGACATCCGCAGTCTTCTTGGCGACCTGCTGCACCATCTTCGCGCCCATGTTCTGGAACGGCTCGGGGAGGTCGATCTCCTTGGCGACGGTCACGCCGTCCTTGGTGACCGAGGGACCGCCCCAGGACTTCTGGAGAATCACGTTGTGGCCCTTGGGGCCCATGGTGACGCCGACGGCGTCGCACAACTGCTGCACGCCGCGGCGAAGCTCGGCGTGGGCAGCATCGGAGAACTTCATCTGCTTGGTGGACATGTTCGAGTTCCTTGCGAGGTCGAGTGCGTGGCGAGACGAAACGGGCGATCAGCCCTCGATGACGCCGAGCAACTCGCTCTCGCGGATGATCAGGTGGGAGATGTTCTTGATCTCGACCTCGGTGCCGGAGTACTTGCCGAACACGACGGTGTCGCCCTTCTTGACGCTCGGCTTGGTGCGCTGACCGTTGTCGAGCAGCTTGCCGGGGCCGGTGGCGACCACCTTGCCCTGCATGGGACGCTCCTTGGAGGTCTCGGGCAGGAAGATGCCAGAGGCGGTCTTGGTCTCGGGCTCGAGGGGCTTGACGAGGACGCGATCTTCGAGGGGTCGAACGGACATGTCGGTTCTCCGATGAGGCCGGCGTCGCCGGCGGTGGTGTCAGTGAATGAGTGCGAGTGAAATCGAATGAGGTTGCGAAGCGTGCGAGCGATCAGAATCCCATGCCGCCCATGCCGCCCATGCCACCCATGCCGCCCATGCCGCCCATGCCGCCCATGCCGTGGTCATGGTGGTCATGGCCGCCGGCTTCCTGCTTGGGCTGCGGCTTCTCGACGATGGCGCAATCGGTGGTGAGCAGCAGGCTCGCGACCGAACAGGCGTTCTGAAGGGCGACTCGATCGACCTTGGCCGGCGTGATCACGCCAGCAGCGACAAGGTTGCCGAACTCGAGGGTCAGGGCATTGAAGCCCTCGTCGTTCTTCATCTCGGAGACCTTGCCGACCACGACGGTCCCCTTCTCGCCCGCGTTCTCGGCGATGGTGCGAAGCGGCACCGCAAGGGCCTCGAGCACCACGTCGAAGCCGTGCGCCTCGTCGCCGATCGCGGTGGCCTTGGCCTTGCGGACCACCGGCATCGCGCGGATGAAGCTGGTGCCGCCACCGGCAAGCACACCCTCGGCGACCGCGGCACGCGTGGCGTGCAACGCGTCCTCGACGCGGGACTTCTTCTCCTTGAGCTCGGCCTCGCTGCTTGCGCCGACCTTGATCTGCGCCACGCCGCCGGCGAGCTTGGCGAGCCGCTCCTGCAGCTTCTCGCGGTCGTAGTCGGAGTCGGTGTTCTCGATCTCGGTGCGGATAGTGGCGCAGCGGCCCTTGATCGACGCGGTGCTGCCGGCACCCTCGACGACGGTGGTGTGGTCCGAGGTGATCTCGACCTTCTTGGCCTGACCGAGTTGGGTGAGGGTGACCTTGTCGAGATCGATCCCGAGGTCCTTCATGATCGCGGTGGCGCCGGTGAGGACCGCGATGTCCTCGAGCATCGCCTTGCGGCGGTCGCCGTAGCCGGGAGCCTTCACCGCGCAGACCTGCAGGACGCCGCGGAGCTTGTTGATGACCAGGGTCGACAGTGCCTCGCCGGTGACGTCTTCGGCGATGATCAGCAGCGGCTTCTTCGAGGCCATGACCTTCTCGAGCAGCGGCACCAGCTTGCTCACCGAGTCGATCTTGTCCTCGTGGATCAGCACCAGGCACTTGTCGAACTCGACCTTCATTCCCTCGGCGTCGGTGACGAAGTTCGGCGAGAGGAAGCCGCGGTCGAACTGCATGCCTTCGACCACCTCGACCTCGGTCTCGCGGCCCTTGCCCTCCTCGACGGTGATGACGCCGTCCTTGCCGACCGCGTCGAAGGCCTTCGCCATGATCTTGCCGACCTCGGCGTCGTTGTTGGCGGAGATGGTGGCCACCGCAGCGATGCCGCCGGAGACGTTGGCGACCGGTCGCGACATCGAGGCGATCTGCCCGGTTGCGGCCTCGACGGCCTTGCGCATTCCACGGACGAGGGTGTTGGCCTCGACGCCCGCGGTCACCCGCTTGAGGCCGGCCTTGAAGAGGGCCTCGGCGAGCACGGTCGCGGTGGTGGTGCCGTCGCCGGCGTCGTCGGAGGTCTTGCTCGCAGCCTCACGCACCAGGCGGGCCCCGATGTTCTCGACCTTGTTTCGCAGCTCGATCTCCTCGGCCACGGTGACGCCGTCCTTGGTGACGTTGGGGCCACCCCAGCTCTTGTCGAGCAGGGCGTTGCGGCCGCGGGGGCCGAGGGTGCTCTTGACGGCGGCGGCGAGCTTCTCGACACCAGCGAGGAGGCTCTTTCGGGCTTCGATGTCGAAGGTCAGTTCCTTCACGGCCATGTTCGGATTCTCCAGAGGGCGTTGGCCCGGCAATGGTCGGGGTCGATCCCGGGAAGGCGAGGCCTTCGCGGGAGGCGTCGGACACTTCAAACGCCGCGCCAGTTCCGGGGCGACCGGCAGCCACGATCGCGGGTGACCGCGACTCACGAAGCGGGCTGACGACAGGCATCGTTGCCGTTCCCACAAGGCGAAACCGTCGCCCGTTGCGCTGAATCGCCACCTCCGCCGAGACCGAGCCGTCCCTCAGCCCCAAGCTGCCTCTGACAGCATCCCTGACGCTACCCGGCTCGTCTGCCGAATCGGCAGGCTCGGTCAGAGCCAATGGGAATCGAGGTCGCCAAGCCATGGGGGGCGCACCGTCGACCGTCGCCTCGACTCGCCGCAGCACCAAGGAAGCGGCCCCATCCCGCCGCCCTGCGATCCAGCCGCCAGCCGGAGCCCGCGTTGTCGGTCACACGCCAGAGTCCGCCGGGTCGCCGACAGAAAGGAGCCGCTCCAATTCGGGGCTTCGCCGCCGGAGGTCACGGGCGATCCAGAGCAGGTTGGCGATGAGGTAGCCGCCCCCGACAAACCCCAGCAGGAGGGCCAGCAACGCCACCATCGCGCTGATCGAGTTGATGGACTCGAGTAGGGCGGGGGTCGGGCTGACCAGGGGGGAGGAGGTCAGGATCTGAATCGCAATCGCCAGCAAGGCCACAGCAAAGGCGATCAGCAGGGTCGCGGGCTCCTGAATCGCCGATCCGCCCCCCCGCCATCGCCGGCTCGCCGGTCCGAGCCGAGCGGCCAGGGTGGCGGCGGCGAAGAGCAACACGGCTAGCGCGGAGACTTCCAGCGGAAGCACCCAGACTCCCAGCACGGACAGAATCTCGAGCACCGCAAGCGCCGTCCAGACAACCAACCCCAGAGTCAGAAGTCTCCACGGCACCGAAAGCGACGATCCAAGTGGCATGGTCGACTGCCCACCGGGTCGGAGCACCACCAGAGACCAGGCGGTGGCGGGCACACCGATCGACGAGGCAGCCAGCCAGGCGACTTGCAGGAGCCACATGACCTCGACCGGCATCGCCGCGGCGCGGTCCCATGGAATCAGCGGGGTCAGCCACGGAATCAGCGATCCGAGCGAAAGCCCGACGATCCCGAGGGCCAGCCACGGCAGGCCTCTCCCGATCCGATGGGAGAGCGCCGGATCGAGCGCGAGCGGCGTCAAGTCGACAGCCTCGGCAATCGTCTGCCAGATGGGATCGCCGCACTCTGGACACGCGGAGGTGACTGCGATCCCGCGAAGTTCGTAGCGGCACCGACGACACCGAAGCGAGGTCGAGACCGTCGGGGCCGGTCGATCCTCGGTGCGATTCGACTCACCCTCCGCACTCATGATCGGAGTTCCAAGGTGCGACCCTGCGGACGCTCGCAGAGAGGTCGGCAAGGACTCATCGCAGACTCCGGCGTCCGACCACCGCCTCGGTGAGGTCCATCAGCACCAAGGTCGCGGCCATCCGCAAGGAAGCACCTCCGCAAGGCGTATACTCGCCGCTTCCCCCTTCCCGTGGCGAGACCGATGCTCGAAGCGATTCAACGCCTGCGTCAGAGTATCGCCTCGGTCTACATGGGCAATCTGCAGGCGGTCGATCGGGTCATCCTCTGTCTCCTCGCCCGTGGTCATCTGCTCATCGAGGATGTCCCGGGTGTGGGCAAGACCGTGCTCGCGAACGCCCTTGCCCGCTCGGTCCGCTGCCGCTTCAGCCGAATCCAGTGCACCCCGGACCTGCTGCCCGCGGATATCACCGGGGTCAGCGTCTTCAACCGCGAGTCCGGCAGTTTCGAGTTCAAGCGCGGCCCGATCTTCGCCAACGTCGTCCTCGCCGACGAGATCAACCGCGCAAGCCCCAAGACCCAGTCGGCCCTGCTCGAGGTCATGGAAGAGGGCCAGGTCACCGTCGACG
>JAPOKA010000045.1 GCA_029977865.1 bacterium | reverse complement strand
GGGCCGGTCCTTCCCGGAGAAGAACCACTCGTCTGGAATGGGGGGAGCCGCCATGCTGGGGGCAGCGATCGAGGCGGCGGCGAGCACGATGGCGCAGGCGAAGACTCGGTTCATGATTCCATTGAACCACAGTCGCTCGACGGAGGTGCGTACCGGCTCGAGGATTGTGCGTCGATCCTGCACCCGGCGATGCGCTTCCCGCGTCTCGCGGTCCCGCCTCAGCCTCCGGCGGCCTCGACGAGCAGCCGGATCACCCCGTCGCCGAGTGCCGGGTCCGACGTTCGCTCGGGATGCCATTGCACGCCGAGATAGAACCGCCTCCGCGGGTCGCGGATCGTCTCCAGAACGCCGTCGGGGCTTGTCGCCAGCACCTCGAAGGGGCCGGCATCGCCGAGAGCCTGGTGGTGGGCGCTGGTGACGGGACCCCGGCCGAAGGGACCGGCGATCTCGTGGATCTGGTCGTCGACGTGTCCCGCCCCGGTGGGCAGGTGGTCGGGCAGGTGCTGGATCAGCGGGCAGCCCGCGTGGACCCCCATCTCCTGCATGCCGAGGCAGATGCCGAGCACGGGAAGGTCCGGCCTCCGAGCGAGGGCGTCGAGCAGCGCGAAGTCGAAGGCTTGGCGCTGCGGGCTCATGATCTCCGCACGCTCGTGGAGCGGCACGCCCCATGGCCGCGTGTCGATGTCCGGGCCGCCGGTCAAGATCACCGCATCGAGCCGGTCGAGCGTCGCCTCGATGCAGCTTGAATCCGGCGAGAGCATCACTGCCGCCGCCCCTGCGCGGTGGACGCTCTCGAAGTAGGTCGAGTTCACGCGAGTGCGGCGGATGTCGCAACCGCCGGCGCTCGTGGAAGGCAGCACGTCGATGCTGGCGGTGAGGCCGATGAGCGGCAGCGGTGACGATTGCAAGGTCTAGGCAACTCCGGCAAGCCTTTCGGGGCTGGCGTCCGGATCGTAGCGAGGCGCTGACCGCCGCCACAAGCGAGTTCGCGCACTGCGGGCGCCGATGTCATGTCGAAGAGCCCCGGTAATTTCGCAGCCAGCATTCGAAGCATCGCATAGGGGAATCCGGTAACTGCGATCTGCCGCGGCGCTCGGTGCCACGACTCGCGAGCAGCGACTTTCGAATGCAGTCTTCTCGCAGACTTCCGTCGGGATCGGAAGTGGCTCAACCGCCCTCGCCTCGCGTCGCGTGACCCGAGGGAGGCGTTCGCGGAACTCGAATCAGGAGTTTGGAGATGAAGACTGGTATCTTGGCTCTGGCGGCTGCGGCCGTCGTCGGCGTTTCGACGAGTGTCCACGCGTTGGACATCAACGTCGGAAACATCATTCCCCCCGGTGGAAACGCCCAGCAGGCCGACCTGCGGGCGAGCACGGACCTGTTGATGTTCTCGACCGGTTCCGGCCTCAACCGCTCGATGTCGGCTGCCGACATCAGCACCCTTTCGGCGATCGCCTCCAGCTACTCGGGTTCGGTGGTCGTTCTGGCCATCAACACCGCCGCTGGAACGTCGATCCTCGCGTTCAGCAACACCGCATTCACGATCAACAACTTCGCGGGTTCGGCTGCGACCGCTGGCTACAGCACCGGTGGCATGAACGTGATCGACAACGGCACCGGCGGCCTCCTCGGCTTCGGTGGCCCGTCCGCCAATACCGGCCTCTACGGATTCGCGATGGTCGGACTTGACGACTGGTCGACCGGATCGATGAACCTCTCGAAGGGCTCGACTTCGAACGTCAAGTTCCTTGCGTGGAACTCGATCGGCAACAACTGGGATGTCTCGAACACCGGCAGCTACGCCGCCAACGGCACGCTGGAGTTCAACTTCCAGGTCTTGCCGGTCCCGGCTCCGGCCCTGCTCGCTGGTGCTGGTCTGCTCGGTGCTGGCGTCATCCGTCGCCGGATGAAGCGGAACTGAGTGAACTTGGGGTCGCTCGACTCCGAACGGCGTGAATCCAAGGGGCCGGCCCGCAAGGGTCGGCCCCTTCTCGTTGCGCGAGGGGAAGGATCGCTCCCGATACACTCCGGCGCTTCTCGCGGGTCTGCGGCGCGGACGCAGAGGCCCGTGGCGCGGAGACGATTCCATGAGCCATGCCGACGCACCCACCCGCATCGAGACTGACGCGATGGGACCGATCGAGGTTCCCCGTGACCGCTACTGGGGCGCCCAGACCCAACGCTCCCTGCACCACTTTCCCTTCGGCGATCGCATGCCCACTCCGGTGGTTCAGGCGTTCGGACTCCTCAAGGCGGCCTGCGCCAAGGCGAACGCGGCGAACGGTCGGCTCGAACCGGAATTGCGCAATCTCATCGTCTCCGCGGCGAACGAGGTGGCGGAGGGTCGACTCGACGAGGAGTTTCCGCTCAAGGTCTGGCAGACCGGGTCGGGCACCCAGAGCAACATGAACGTGAACGAGGTGGTGGCCAATCGGGCCATCGAGCTGGCCGGCGGCGTCCGCGGCTCGAAGCAGCCGGTGCACCCCAACGACCACGTCAACATGAGCCAGTCGAGCAACGACACCTTCCCTACAGCGATGCACGTCGCAGCGGCAATCGAAATCGAGCGCTCGCTGCTGCCAGCGGTTCGAAGTCTCCGAAGTGCCCTCGACGCCAAGGCCGCTGCGTTTGCGTCGATCGTCAAGATCGGTCGGACCCACCTCCAGGACGCCGTGCCCTTGACGCTCGGCCAGGTCTTCTCGGGCTACGTGGCCCAGCTCGACCTCGCGATCGAGGCGATCGAGCAGTCACTGCCCGCGGTGCGGGCGCTGGCGATCGGCGGAACCGCGGTGGGCACCGGGCTGAACGCCCCCAAGGGGTTTGGATCTGCGGTGGCGAAGGAACTCGCCGAAGCCACCGGAATCGCCTTCACGAGTCAGGCCAACAAGTTCGCGGCGCTGGCCGGACACGAGGCGATGGCCGCCGCCCACGGGGCGCTGGCGGTGCTCGCGGGATCGCTCATGAAGATCGCCAACGACATCCGCTGGCTCTCGAGCGGCCCCCGATGCGGGATCGGAGAACTGGTGATTCCCGAGAACGAGCCCGGGTCGAGCATCATGCCCGGCAAGGTCAATCCGACCCAGAGCGAGAGCATGACGATGGTGTGCGTGCAGGTCTTCGGCAACAACGCCGCGGTGCAGTTCGCGGCAAGTCAGGGCAACTTCGAGCTCAACGTCTTCAAGCCGGTGATCGCCTACAACCTGCTGCACTCCTGCGAGCTTCTGGCCGGCACCTGCGCTGCGTTCCGGGAGTTCTGCGTCGAGGGGATCGAGGCCAACGAGCCTCGCATCGCCAAGCTGCTGCACGAGAGCCTGATGCTGGTGACCGCGCTGGCGCCGACGATCGGCTACGACAAGGCCAGTGAGGTCGCCAAGCACGCCCACAAGCACGGGAGGACCCTGCTCGAGTCTGCGCTGGAGCTCGGGCACGTCGACGAGCCCACGTTCCGCGAGGTGGTTCGTCCCGAGGACATGGTCTGACCGCTTCGAGCGGAGTGTTGGAGGAGGAGCGTTCCCATGCCGATCGAGTTCACGCTCGAGATTCCCATCGATTCCGTCGAAGCCGCCGAAGCGGCGGCGCCGCATCTGCGGCCACGCGACCGCTTCGAGCTCTGCGACGACCTCGCCAGCGAGGGATGGACACCGACTCCCGAACTGATTCGAGAGGTTCGGCGACGAGTGCCCTCGGAGGTGGAGGTGGTCGCCATGATTCGGCCGCGGCTGGCGGATTCTCGCGCCACGCTCGATCTCGAGGCCTTCCTCGCCACGCCGGCGGTGATGGCAGCATCGATCGCGGAGATCGAGGCAGCGGCGAAGGCGGGGGCCGATTCCGTGGCGATCGGTCTCTTGACCGCCGCCGGCACGGTCGACCTCGATGCATGCGGCACCCTCGTCGAGCGGGCTCGATCGCTTGGGCTCGTGGTCGCCTTTCTTCGCACGCTCGACCTGCTCGCCGACCGGGAAGCGGGGCTTGACGCGATCCATGAGCTTGGCTGCCGTCGAGTCGTCACCGCCGGAGTGCTCGGTTGGGATGCGAGCGTCGCAGACGTTCCCACCCGATGCGAGGCGCTCTCGCGGGATGCGTCTCGAGCAGCGAGCCTGGCGGCGAGCCTTGGCGGCGAGGTCGTTGAAATCGTGCCGGGCGGTGGCGTTCGAGCCTCGAACGCCGCGGAGTTCGCCGCAGTCTCGCCGCACCTGCACGCATCGTGTCGACGGGAAGGCCGCATCTCCGTCGAAGAGGTTCGGCTGCTGACGAGCCTTCGAGGTCGCTGAGACTCAGCCGGAGAGGAAACCGGCAACGAGCCCGGTCAGGATCACGATCGCAAGCGGGACGTAGAGGCGGTCGCGCAGGGTCGCGAACGCCGCGAGCAACAGGATCGGATGCAGCGACGGCGTCGCCAGCATGACCGCGACGGCGACAAGGCCGAGCGTTCTGGGCAGGCCAGGTGGGTCCCAAGCTCGAGTGCGGTCACCAGCGCGGCCAGCACCAGCAGCAGCGCCGGATGCGCCAGCGTCATGGTGGCGGCTCCGGCGATCGCGCCGAAGGTCGCCGCGAGTTCGAGCACGATCGCGAAGCGATGGTTCGAGAGTCTGCTTCTGCCGCGACGGATCGCCGCGCCGGTGCTGGTGCCGATCACCGCCACCAGTGAGGCACCCATCGCGATCTTGGCCTCGACGCCGAACAGCAGGACCAGCATCGGCACCAGAGCGATTCCGCCGCCGAGTCCCACCAGCCCGCCGAGACAACCGGCGGCAAGAGAGCCGATCAGGATCCAGAGGTCGATCTCGAGGGAATCGGTCGGCATCGCACGGGGAGCAGGGCCGTCGCTGCGAACTTTGGCGAACCCCCGCAGAGGTCGGCAAGAAAACGCCGCGGCACCCTTGGGATGCCGCGGCGGTCGCACTCGTGAACGTGTCGGATCGAATCAGCGCTTCGAGAACTGGAAGCGTCGACGAGCGCCGGCCTGACCGTACTTCTTGCGCTCGACCTTGCGGGCGTCGCGGGTGAGGAAGCCGTTGTCGCGGAGGATCGGCTCGAGGGTGGCGTCGTAGTTCATCAGGGCCCGGCCGAGACCGAGGATGATCGCACCGGCCTGGCCGGTGAATCCGCCGCCGAGCACGCTCGCCCGCACGTCGACCTTGCCGGCGGTTCCGGTCTTCTCGAGCACCGCCATGATGTTGTTTCGGTCGCGCTCTTCGGCGAAGAACGTGTCGAGGGTCTTCGCCTTCACCATGAACTCGCCCTTGCCGGGCTTGACCCGCACCCGCGCGATGGCGGTCTTGCGGCGGCCGGTGCCCCAGAACCATCCGGCGGCATCGGGGCCGCGGGGAGCCTTGGGAGCGGGTGCGACGTCGGTTCCGGAGTCGATCATGGTCATGTCGTGCCTTTCGGTCGCGGACCCGCGGGTCCGAGGTCAATCGAGGGGAACGACGCGAGCAGTGTTCGCGTCGGCCTCGCGAGGTCGGGGAAGCCCTAGATCTCAGCCGGCGTTGGCTGCGAGCGGCTGAATCGGGGCGTCGAATGGAATCGTCTGCATGCCGGGCTCTGCGCCGGCGACGAGCTTGAGTCGCGAGATCATCCGGCGTCCCAGCGGGCCGCGGGGCAGCATGCGGATGATCGCGGCGCGGACCACCTCTTCGGGGCGGCTCGCCATCACCGTGCGGTAGGAACGCTCGCGAAGTCCGCCGGGATAGCGGGAGTAGTTCTGCAACTTCTTGGAGTCGAGCTTGCTGCCGGTCAGCACCACCTTCGCGCAGTTGGTGACGACGACGCCGTCGCCGGTCAGCACGTGCGGGGTGTACTCGGGGCGATGCTTGCCCATGAGCACCGTCGCAACTTCGGTGGCAAGGCGTCCGAGCACCTTGCCGTCGGCGTCCACGTGCCGCCAGGCCATGGGCACCTGTCCGGGCTTGGCGTGGAAAGTCTGTCGGGGCATGGCGGCGGGCACTCCTGAAGGTCGGGGGCGAAATCGCGCCTCGCGGCGGCGGAACGACCGATCGAGACCGGGCAGGCCCGGCTCGTCCACCGAGCGGCGAATCGGTGAAGATAGGGGTCGTCCCGGTAGTGTCAAGGTTCTGAAGCCGATCAGGGCCTCCGAATGCAATCACCGGCCCCCAGTTCGTCCGCCCGAGAAGCCCGAGACCGATGTCGACGACCCCGCCTGAACCTCCTGCCAACCCGCCTCAGGCAGCCGAACTCGAGCCGTCCCGGACCGCTCCGAGGGCTGCCGGACGCTGCTCGGCCATCCGGGCGGCCTTGGCCTGGGTGGGCATCTTGGCCATCGCGACGGTTCTGGCTTGGTCGCCGGCCCCGGACGACGTCGGCGAGTTCGAGGATCCTGGTTCCCAGATCGGGTTGATCGACGAGATGGGGGGAAGGGTCACCTTGGCCCTCTGCCGGATGGTCGCACCGGAAGGCAGAGCATCGGTGATCGAAATGTCAGGCCTCGGAGCGGACTCGGCAGGGTCCTTCGGAGGAGAAACCGCCGGCGGTGCGGAGGGCAGTGGCTCGCCTGACCGTCGAATCGCGATCGACCTCGCGAAGGCGATCCTTGCCGGCGAGGCGATCGGGGCCGCCGCCGGGCTCGAACAACTGCCGTCGCGGAAGACTGCTCAGGAGATGGTCGGGTCACAGTTTGATTGGCCACGGACCTGGGACCTCGTCGAAGCCGGGCTGCAGGCTCGCGACGCGAACGAGGGCTCCGCCGCCTTGAGCGACTCCGATCTCGCCGTGCTGAGGGAGTCCTTGGGGTGGTTCGGCGACGTGGTGGTCATGTGGCACGAGGGACCCGTCGCTCGCAAGACCTGGGATCTGCAGCTGACAGTGCTGCTGCGGGTGCTGCTGGCGGCGCTCGTGTGGTTCGCAGGCTTCGGGCTCGTCGGTCTTGTCCTCCTTCCGACCCTGGCCTTGGCGCTCGCGCTGGGTTGGATCTCGCCGAAGGTCCTTCCGCTCGGGCGTTCCGAGCTCGGTGGGGGAGTCGCGCCGGGAGCGGCGTGGTGGATCGCAGTCCTCGCGGGTGCGGGAGCGCTCATGGCGGGTGGTTGGTTTCTCGCGGGGCCGCCCGGACTCTCGCTTGGCATGGCCCTCGCTGTCGTCGCCGGGCTTGCGTGCTGGCCGGGCGCCTCGACGCGACGTGAATCGCTCGAACCCAAGGGAGGCGGCCGATTCGGCGTGATCTACGCCGAAACGTTCCTGATCTGGATTCTGCTCTTCGTCGGCCTTCAGGTGGCGGCGGAATCGCTGCTGGGAGGCCGCACCATCATCGAGTCGGCGATGTTCATGGTGGCGAGCCTCTCGGCGCTGGCGTGGCCGCGGTTCCGCGGCGTCGCGTACTCAACCATGTGCGACGACATTGGTCTGCGATGGGGACCGTCATGGTGGAGGCCGCCGATCGCGGGGCTTGCGACCTACTCGATCGGACTGCCGCTGGTGATCGTTGGCATCGTGCTCTCTGCGGCGCTGACGGCCCTGTTCGGCCCCGGAGCTCCCGCGAGCCACCCGATCCAGGATGAACTCGCGTCTGCCAACATGGAGGGAGTGCTGGCCCTGTTGGTGCTGGCGGCGGTGGTGGTCCCTCCGATCGAGGAGATCATGTTCCGCGGAGTTCTCTACCGGCATCTCCGCGAGACCTTCGGCCGCATGGGTTCGCTGCTGGGGTTTGCGGGCGCAGCCCTGGTTTCCTCGCTGCTGTTTGCGGCGATCCATCCTCAGGGTCTCGGGTTCGTGCCGATCCTCGCGGCATTGGCGGTGGCCTTTTGCATTGCCCGGGAGTTGACCGGGAGCGTGGTGCCCGGGGTCATCGCCCACGGGCTCTCCAATGCCGCCGTGGTGGCCCTGAATGCGGGCCTCTTCTCGGCGTGACCGGGGCGAAAGCCGGTCAATCCCGGGAATCCGGTGCGGTGCCGAGTCCGGTCGCAGGTATGTTGAGTGGCGGTGCGACGCCTTCCCCATTGGCTTGCGATCGTCGTCCTCTCCGTCGCGGTCTCGCCGGTGACGGCGTCATCGCCCATCCCGCCTGCCGCCGCGGAACAATCGGCCTACCCGCCCTCGCCGGAGGCAACTCGCTTCTTCGAGCAACTGGTCGAGCGCTATCGAAGTCTGATCCGCTACACCGACTCGTTTCTCTTCGAGCAGCGGATCGGGTCGATCGACGGCGACCAGCGGAGCGAGGTCCACACCTCGGTGCGGGCTCGCAGTCGCATCGATCGCGATGAACTCGTGGTCTCGACTCGGGCGCGGGCGCTGACGGAGTCGGCAGCCGGCTCGACCGAGCCCGGACCGGCGCGGCAGGCACAGCGCGAAGTCGATCTCGCCATCGCGCCCCATCTGCGGCTTCGCTACGTCGACGAGCCGCTGCGGGAGTTCCGGCCGGGCGGCGAGGGCTTTCGCGCGACCGGCATCACCACCGTCGAACTCGAGAACCAGCCCATGGTTCGGGTCGAGTTGCGCAGCGTCGGAGCGAGTCCCGGCCATCCCGGTTCGGTGTTCGGCCTCACCGTCGATCCCCACTCGATGCTCATCCGCAAGGTGGATGGCGAGGAGCGCCTCGCAGACGGCCGCCAGTGCACCACCTCGATCTCGATCGATCCCAGCGATTCCGAGGTGATTCCTGCGACCGACGAGTCCGAGCCGAGCGAACCTCCCGCGCCGCCGGTCGACCTTCCTGCGGTCGGCGGCCTCGTGGGCTGAATGCCCGCCGAACGCCATCGAATCAGGTGAGCTCGACCGTCCAGTAGGCCTCGTCGAGGAAGGCCTTCCACGACTGGTACTTGGGGCTTCCAAGCCGCAGCGTGATCGCGGGATTGCGCCGCGGCTGCCGCGGGGCCCGCACCAGCTTCATGCCGGCCTGCGTCGGGGTTCGCCCGCCCTTGCGGGCATTGCACTTGACGCACGCGCAGACGAGGTTCGTCCAGGAGTTCTCGCCACCCTGCACCCGCGGCAGCACGTGATCGAGGGTCAGCTCCCGGGTCGAGAACGATCGTCCGCAGTACTGGCATCGATTGCCGTCGCGGGCGTAGATGTTGCGTCGGTTCAGCTTGACGCCCTCCTTGGGGAGGCGGTCGTAGCCGAGCACCCGGATGATCTTGGGAACCGCGATCACCACGCGAGTGGTTCGAACCCAGTCGTGCTCCTCCGACTCGAACTCCTGCTGCAGCGAGCCAAGATCGGCCCACGTCGCGAAGTCGTAGTTCCGGTAGGTGCCGTTCTCGAAGGCGATCACCTCGGCGACCTGCTTGGCAAGCAGGGCGAAGGCGCGACGGGCATCGACGATGCGGATCACCGCGTAGACGCGATTGAGGACCAGGACCTTGGCGTCGAGGGGACTCGCGGCAGCGATCATCCGTTCCTCCAGCGGCTCCATCCGCTCTGATCGCCGCGAGCTGAATCGCGTGATCGACTCTCAAGAACCTCCGATCCTAACCGCGGCGATCGATGAAGTCGCCAAGCCGGCCGGACCTCGCCGGCCGATTCGTCGATCGCCCTCGGACCTCGGGCATGGCACAATCGACCGGATGCCCACGCTGCTCCTGCCGACGCAGACCGCCTCCTCCGGGTGGACCGCCTGCGTTCCGGCATCTGGTCGGCCTGGCGCGACTGCGCCATCGATACCCGCGTTCTGGGACGGCGATCTCGTTCGCGATGGATGCCCCCCGCCCGAGGCGTGGCCCGCCGAAGCGGCGATCGCCTGGAGCGGCTCGCTTGCGGCGGGGCCCGGTCGCTTCGTGCCGGAGCCTCGCAACTGGATGGGACCAGGCCGCGCTGCGCTGGAGTCTGCGTGCGATCGCCTCGTCGATGGCCTCGCCCGCTCGCGACGAACCCTGTTGCTCCGACCGCACGCTCGTCAAGTGCTGAGCGATCTCACCGGCGCGGTCGACTTCTTGCGCCGACATCGGGGCGAGCGCTTCGGGCTCGCGTTCGCGCCGGCAGACCTATTCGTGGCGTCCATGCTGAACGACGCCGCCGAGCATCTCGGTCGCGGCTTCGCGGTGCTGCTGCCGCTGCTTCGCCCCGACCGCGATGTGCTGATCCTGGAAGATCTCGAACCGCCCGACCGCGAAGAGGACCTGCCGCGAAAGGTGCCGTTGGGCACGGGCATCCTCCCTTGGCAGACCGTCGCCTCGGCGGTCGGATCGCTTGGATCGGCGTGGAGGGTGGTGCTTCCGGGCGAGGCGGATTCGAGTCGCTTCGGCGAGATCTTTCCCGCCTGAACGACGGGCTCAGCCGCGAAACTCGCAGCGGGCGCTGCAGGTCTCGTGAACCACGATCTCGGCGAGATGCGGAACGCTCTCGACGAGCCGATGCCACAGGTAGGCGGCGATCATCTCGCTGGTGGGATTCGCGAGCCCGGGGAGGTCGTTGAGGCAGCGGTGGTCGAGTTCGTCGATCACCGGTCCGACCATCCGCTTGAGTTCACCGTAGTCGACGAGGTAGCCCTTGGCCGGGTCGACGGCACCCTCGACGATCACTTCGACACGGAACGAGTGACCATGCATCCGACGGCACTTGTGGCCTTCGGGAAAGGTCGGCAGCCAGTGGGCGGCCTCGAAGGAGAAGGACTTCGCGAGGCGGACCCGGATGGCGGGGCCCGCGTCGCTCACTCGGCGGACTCGCTCGCCGGCGCCTCGGATCCGGTGGCGGCGGAGACGTGCTTGAGCCCGCGACGCTGATCGCGAAGGCGACGGCTCTTGCCGACGCGATCGCGCAGGTAATAGAGCTTGGCCCGTCGGGCATCACCGTGGCGAACCACCTCGATCTTGGCGATGCGGGGGCTGTGCAGCGGGAAGACCCGCTCGACCCCTTCGTTCGCCACGATGCGTCGCACCGTGATCATGTGGTTGACGCCGCGTCCCCGCTGAGCGATGAAGACGCCCTGGAAGACCTGGATCCGCTCCTTGTCGCCCTCGACGATGCGGTAATGGACGTCGACGGTGTCGCCGATGGTGAAGCGGGGATAGGTGCCGGCGGGCTTGAGCTGGTCGGCGACGACGCTCTCGACGGTCAGGGCTCGGTTGGTGACGCTCATGATCGGACCTCGAAAAGACGGGGGAGTGCGAACCGGTGCGTCGCCGTCACGCCGGCGGACGCGATGGGGTCATCCGCCGATCCCGAGCAGATCGGGACGGCGAAGGCGGGTGCGCTCGAGCCGACGGTCGGCTCGCCAGCGCGAGATGGCGGCGTGATCGCCGCCGAGAAGAACTTCGGGAACCTCGCGGCCTCGCCAACGGCGCGGCCGGGTGTAGTGGGGGCAGTCGAGCAGCGGTCGTCCGGCCTCGTCGCGAACCGAGAAGGAATCCTCGCTCGCCGACGATTCGTGGCCCAACGCGCCGGGAAGCAGGCGAATCACCGCGTCGAGCATCAGCATGGCGGGCAACTCGCCGCCGCTTGCGACGAAGTCGCCGAGCGAGATCTCCAACGGCGCGAGCGACTCCACGGCACGTTCGTCGAGGCCCTCGTAGCGACCGGCGAGCACCAGAAGCCTCGGTTGCGATGCGAGCCACTCGACGCGCGGCTGCCGAAGCGACTCGCCCTGCGGAGAAAGCAGCACTCGCGTGGCGGGCCGCGGATCGAGCGATTCGATCTCCTCGACCGCATCCACGATCGGCTGCGGCGTCATGACCATGCCCGGGCCCCCGCCAAACGGGCGATCGTCCACCCGGCCGTGGGGGTCGAGGCTGAAGCGACGGAGGTCATGGATCCGCAGATCGGCGACACCGGAGTCGAACGCGCGGCCGATCACTCCGGCGCCAAGCATCGGCGCACACATCTCGGGGAGGATGGTCAGCAGGTCGATCCGCATCGCGGTGGACTCCGCTCGCTCGAGGCGAGCCGGTCTTCGGGTTCAGGCGCTCTCGCTCGCGACCGGAGTGCCGGGCTTGGCCTCGCACCCGAGCCGACGCAGCAGGTCTGCCACGGTCTGGCTCGGCTGGGCGCCGACGCTCAGCCAGTGACGCACCCGATCAAGCTTGATCGCGTGCTGCCGACCCTCGGGGGCAGTGGGGTCGTACCAGCCGAGCTGCTCGATGACGCGGCCGTCTCGGGGCGACCGCTTGTCCATTGCACCGAGGCGATAGAAGGGCTTGTGGGCGCGACCCATGCGCTTGAGACGAAGGACAACCATGCAGGGACCTCACGAAGCGCCAACCTCGGGCCTGGGCCGCCGCGATGGCGTCCCGACAGCGGGCCTCGGCGGGCCGGGAGAGTCGGACGACTCCGTGGGGCCCTCGCTTCGGCTGGCGGATGCGAATCGGGGAGTGTACCGGGCATCGGGGTGGCTTCAAGGGAGAAGGACGGCGGATTCACCCGTGTGGTTTCCGACGCGAGGTCCCGGCCCGGACCCGAGACCGGAGTCTTGGGGCGGGCGACCGCCAGCGGTCCGAGGCTCAGAGCAGCCCTGCGACCCAGTCTGAGTACCCCGCGGCAGCCCCGGCGGCGGTGGCAAAGAGCACTCCGCCCAAGCCGCCCATGAAGAAGAGGAAGATCAGGATCAGCATCGAGTACATGGCGATGCGGGGATCCTGGCTCCACCGGTACCAACGCCAGGAGAGCCCGGCGAGGATCCCCGACCCGTCGAGCGGCGGAACCGGGAGAAGGTTGAACATCGCCAAGGCGATGTTGAGGAAGCCGCCGATCTCGAGGAATCGCTCCACCCTCGCCGCCGATTCGCCCTGCGGATCCGCGAGTCCCTGCCAGACCCCCAGTACGGTGAGGGACACGAACGCGAGCGCGAGGTTCATCGCCGGCCCGGCGCCCGCGACCACGACTCGACCGCGGCGTCCCCAGCGGTAGCGGCTCGGGTCGGTCGGCATCATCCCCCAGGTGATGCCCACCACCGCGAACATGATCAACGCCCAGGGCCCCATGTGCACCATGGGATTGATGGTGAGCCGGTCGAGTTCCCGGGGGGTCTGATCGCCTTGCCAGAGCGCCGCCCATCCATGGGCGAGTTCGTGCAGCACGATCGAACCGATCACCCAGATCACCCAGGATGCGACCAGCGCGGGTCCTCCCTGATCCCAAAGCGTGTGGACCCACCATCCGCTCATCCGAGTCTCCAGGAGTCGCGATCGTCGCCCCGTTCGCGGCGATGGTAGCCCCGAGCCGACTCGGCGTCGGACTCGCGGTGCGATGCCGGATCACCCACCGGTGAAGAGTCCTTCGCGATCGAAGACCACCTCGCCGCCGACGATGGTGGCGAGTACCTGAGGTGCCGCTTCGAACCAATCGGTTGCGAAGGGATCGCGATCGAGCACCACCAGATCGGCGCGGCGGCCGGGCTCGATGCTGCCAGCGTCGTCGAATCCGAGACAGCGGGCGCTCCCGGCGGTGTAGGCCTCGATCGCCTCGCGCGGCGAGATCGACTGCTCCGCCGCGAACACGCTGCCGTCGGCGATGCGAGCGGTGACGGCGCTGCGGATTCCCGCCAGCGCGTCGGGTTCCACGACCGGCCAGTCCGATCCGAAGGCGAGGGATGCGCCTGCGTCGAGCAGATCGCGAAAGCGGTAGAACCGATCCAATCGCGCCCCGCCCGTCGCCGACTCGTACATTCGCGCATCGAGCACCCGATGCAGCGGCTGCATCGAAAGCATGCGACCGCGCAGACGACTCAGATCCTGCTCATGCACGGTCTGGCAGTGCTCGAGGCGCGGGGCGATGCGTTCGGGGCTCGGGGCAAGTCGATCGAACGCGTCGAGGGCGAGTCGGAAGGCCTCGTCGCCGATGGCATGCACCGAAGGCGAGGCTCCCGAGCGCCAGACTCGCTCCGCCCAAGCGTCGAGGTGGCCTTCGCGAACGAGTTCGACCAGCATGCCACGGTCGTCGTCACGGTCGGCGTAGGCATCGAGCATGCGGGCGGTGCGCAGGCCGAGGGTGCCGTCGGCAAAGGCCTTGAATCCGATCACCCGGAGGGCATCGGCGGCGGACCGCCCCGCGGCGGTGATCGCCGCGGCGACGCGGTTGGCGAGGTCGAGGTCGAGCGGCCACTCTCGGTCGAGGATGGTCAAGGCGAGTCGAAACTGCAGTGGATCCCTCGCGTCGCTTGCGGCCGGAACGATCGCCTCCACGATCTCGGTGGCGTACTCCATGGACCCCGCCGCCGCGATGCCGTGGCGGTGCAGGTGCCGCACCGCAGCCCGCACCGCGTCGCGTCGCTGGACCGTGCTTGGCGGCGGCACCAGCGGCAGCACCTGCTGCCACGCGTTGGCTTCGACGAAGAGCCCCGTGGCGGTGCCGGCATCGTCGCGCTCGACCGTGCCTCCAGCGAGCGCCGGCAGGCCGGGGTGGCGAGCCTCGATGAGGCGGAGGGCTGCCCCGTTGACCAGGCATGCATGCCGGTCCATTCGCCATGCGATCGCGGGTCGATCGCCGGCTGCGGCGAGCCAGCGTCGATCCGGCGCGGCGGAGCCCTCGCTTCGCCACCGTTCCGCCGACCAGCCCCAGGCCTCGAGCCAGCGCGAACCTGCGGGATCGCGGCGATCCAGCGACGCCGACCCGGCTGCGATCGCGGCTTCGAAGGCGCTCCGCGAGTCGGCGCTCGAGAGGTCGATCTGCTCGAGCGCGAGTCCGGCCATCACCAGATGAATGTGGGCGTCGATGAATGCCGGCACCACCACCAGATCGCGAAGATCAACCCGGCGATCGATGGCTGCGATCGCTTCGGACTCGATCGCATCGACGATCCCCTCCCGTACGAGGATGCGACCGGACACGGTGCTGGCCCCGTTCGCGACCAGCAGCCTCGCGGCGATCTCGAATTCGTGCAGCATGCGGATCTTCGGCGAGTCGGGGCTTCGAACGGTTCGCTCCGGCGGGCTCCGGACGCTGCAAAACGCTCCGGCCGGGAGGCCGCAGAGCGACTCAATCCCGCACGGAGCGTATGGTACGAGGAGTCCGAGCGCGATCGGCCGCACCACGATTGCGAGCGAATCGGCGACGTTCGTAGCCGCTCGTTGGATCGAGTCGAGCGCGAACTTCAGGAGCAACCCGTGCACGCGTTCATTCGATCTGGTTCGTTCTCCGCTCTGGTCCTCGCCCTCGCGCTCTCCGGGTGCAGCGAGTCCGGCGATCCGGTTCCACCCACGCCGGTCGACCCATCGAGACCCGAACTCCCCTTGAGACGACCCGGCCAGGAGGTGACCGCTCCCGCCCAGGTGGCCCCGCCGATCTCCATCGATCCAACCGACCCGCAGAACTGGACCAAGTCCGGCCCGAACGATGACCCCACCAAGATCGAGATCGGCGGACTCCACACCCGAAAGCCTCCGACCTGGATCTGGCAAACCCCGTCAATGGGGTTGCGAGACCTGCAGTACGCCGTGCCCGGACGGGATGGTGCCGAGTCGGCCGATCTGATCCTTGGCCTCTACTTCGATCGCGACGGCGGACCGAACGAACTCAACGTCGATCGCTGGAATCGACAGTTTCTCGACGAGGAGGGTCGACCGACCACGCCCGTTTCACGCGAGCAGTTCGAGCTCGATGTTCCCGTGCTCGTCGTCGAGCACCGCGGCCGCTATCTGCAGATGGGCGCCGCAGCCCCGCGAGATGGCATGATGCAGTTGGCTGCGATCGTCGAAGCGCCGATGCGGCGGATCTTCGTGCGTCTGGTGGGACCGGAGGCCACGGTCGAAGCGAACCGCGACGCCTTCGTGTCGATGGCTACGACATTCCGGCCCATCAACTTCGATCTTCCGCCCGCTGGCGCAGTGCCCGAAGGCTGACGCCGACCGGACGCGGATACGCGAATCGAGTTCGGGACCGTCAGCGGCAGCAGACCCTCGGTCATCGCCCTCGCTGTGGTCGAGGTCTTGACGGACGAAGCTAGCCGCGGACCGCCGCGAATCGCGACGAGACCGCCGCCCAGTCGACCACGCCCCACCACGCCGCGACGTAGTCGGGGCGACGGTTCTGGTAGTGCAGGTAGTAGGCGTGCTCCCAGACGTCGAGGCCGAGGATCGGAGTGCCGGGGCAGTCGACCAGGCCCGCCATGAGGGGATTGTCCTGGTTCGGGGTCGAGCAGACCTTGACGCCTCCATCGCCGCCGACGCAGAGCCACGCCCAGCCCGATCCGAAGCGAGTGGCGGCGGCTGCCGCGAACTTCTCCTTGAACGCATCCATCGAACCGAAGGAGGCATGGATCGCCGCCGCGAGTTCGGCGCTGGGCTCCCCGCCCTTCCCCGGCGAGGTCATCACCGACCAGAAGAGCGAGTGGTTGAAGTGCCCGCCGCCGTTGTTGCGGACGGCGGTGCGGATCGACTCGGGCACCGAGCCGATTCGCCGGCACAACTCGTCGATGGAGATCGCGGAAAGTTCCGGGCTCGCCTCCAGCGCCTTGTTCAGGTTCGTCACATAGGCCTGGTGATGCTTGGTCCGGTGGATCTCCATGGTGCGGGCATCGATCACCGGCTCGAGGGCGTTCTCGGCGTAAGGGAGATTGGGAAGGGTGAAGGCCATGGTGCGGTCTCCGGTGTCGATGGTGTGGCGATCGGGCGGATGAGCCGCGGCAGCGGCCGATCGTCCCGCCGAGAGCGGGAGTGTAACGGTCGCGGCGCACCGCGGCATGGGTCGTATCATCGGATCATGCAGCGATTCGACCGCGTTCTCGATGCCAACGCGAATCGCGCCCGGGAAGCGATGCGGGTGCTCGAGGATGCGGCGCGGTTCGGCCTCGACGATCCCGCGGCCAGCGCGCAACTCAAGCGAATGCGGCACGGAATCCAGGAGGCGCTGGCCAAGCTGCCGCGGGGCCGGCTCGCCGGCACCCGCGATGTCGAGGGCGATGTCGGACGCACGATCTCGACCCCCGGCGAAGCGCGACGCAGCGGATGGGGCGATGTGGTCGCGGCGGCGGGATCGCGGCTCACCGAAGCGCTTCGGAGCATCGAGGAGCTGCTGAAGATCGAGGCCATCGAGGCGGCGCAAGCGGTCGAGGCGTTTCGCTACGAGGCCTACGAACTCGCACCGCGCCTCGAACGGGCGATCCGAGCCGGCGAACGCCGACAGTGGCGGTTGTGCCTGCTGCTTTCCGTCGACCGTTGCCGGCACCCGTGGGAGCACACCCTCACCGAGGCGATCGGGGGGGGCGTCGACTGCGTGCAGGTTCGCGAGAAGTCGATGGCCGATCGGAGCCTCCTCGAGCACACCCGCCGCGTGATCAGCCTCGCCAGACCCCACGGAGTGGCGGTGGTCGTCAACGATCGCGTCGACGTCGCGCTCGCGGCGCGGGCGGACGGTGTGCATCTGGGCACCGGCGACCTTCCGGTGCGGGCGGCGCGAGCCTTCGCGGGAAAGGCGCTGTTGATCGGCGCCAGCACGCACTCGCTCGAGGAAGCCGATGCCGTCGTGAGCGAAGGCGCCGATCTGCTCGGCGTCGGTTGCATGTTCGCCTCCGGGACCAAGCCCGGGCTCGAGCCGGCGGGGCCCGAACTGCTGCGGGAGCTGCGGCGGCGGCATCCGGCGATGCCGCACCTGGCGATCGGAGGAATCGGCCCGGAGAACCTTGCTCGACTCGTCGAAGCGGGGGCCCGCGGTGTCGCGGTCTCGTCGGCGCTGCTCGACGCGGACGATCCCCGTGCGGTCGCGGCGTCGATGGTCGATGAACTCGAGCGCGGCGAGCCGCGGGACCGCGCCCGCGCCGAGGCGGCCGCCTCGTGAGCGAGGGTCCGATGGGCGGCACATCCTCGGATGGTTGCGGAAAGGTGCGGGAGCTCGTGTGCACGCTGCTCGGCACCGGGACCTCCTCGGGCATTCCCGTCATCGGATGCGCCTGCGCGGTCTGCCGCAGCGACGATCCCCGCGACCGGCGGCTGCGCTGCGGAGCCTGCCTGCGCTTTCTCGATCCGTCCGGCACGCCGCGGGCGATCCTGCTTGACGTCCCTCCCGATCATCGCGAGCAGGCGCTGCGGATCGGACTCGATCGCTGCGATGCGATCGTGGTGACCCACGACCACGTCGACCACGTCTGGGGCCTCGACGAGGTGCGGCGCTACAACGTGCTGATGGCGGCGCCGATCGAGGTGTGGGCCTCACGTGAATCGCTCGACGGCCTGCGCCGCGCGTATCGCCACGTCTTCGAGCGAACCAGCAACGTCAACGACTCCTTCGTCGCGGATCTGATTGCGCAGCCGATCGACGACCACCGTCCCTTCTTGCTGCACGGGCTTCGCTTCACGCCAGTGCCGCTGCTGCACGGGCGCCTGCCGATCCTCGGCTTTCGCATCGAGGCGGTGGATGCTGCAGGCGAACCGCTCTCCGAGCAGCCCGGGCCGTTGCCGCTTGCCTACTGCACCGACTGTTCGGCGATTCCGCCGCAATCGTGGCCGCTGCTGCGAGGCCTGCGGACCCTCGTGCTCGACTTGCTGCGCTACCGACGCCATCCCACCCACTTCACCGCCGACGAGGCGATCGCGGCGGCGACCGAGATCGCGGCGGACCGCACCGTCTTCATCCACATGACCCACGACATTCGCCACGCCGAACTCGACGAGCGACTGCCGCCGGGAATGAGCCTCGGCTACGACGGCCTCGCGCTCGGGTGAGTCGCTCAGGCGCTCGCTTCGTCGGCAAGGCTCTTCGCGAGGTGCTTGCCGACCAGTCGCGCCACCAGCACGGTGAGGTAGGCCTGCCCGAGGATCGCCTCGACGTTGGAGAGCGATCGCGCCAGATCGGAGGTCGGCGTGATGTCGCCGTATCCGACGGTGGTGAGGGTGGTGAAGGAGAAGTAGAGCATCAGGCGATGCGGACCGAGGGAGGGATCCTGAACTTCGAGCGTCGGCGAGATGGAGAACGAGTCCGGCTGCAGGATCAGCAGGATCGAGTAGCCGGTGGAGAAGATCACCCCGATCAGCATGTAGACCGAGATCGACCCGCAGATCGCGTCGCCATCGACCGCGGATTGGGTGAAGACCTCGGTCCCGATGAGCAGTCCGATCGATACCAGGATGAGTCCGACGGCGAACAGGCTCGGTGGCCCGAGCCAGATCAGCCAATCGTCGCCCAGCGACCGAGCGATCAGTCCGAGCGCGACCGAGAGCGCAGCCAGCCCCAGCAGGATCCAGTACTGGGTGCGGTGGTGGTGATAGGTCCGGATCGCGATGAGGAGGAACACCGCATTGATCAGATCCGAGACGAAGACCCTTCCCCGACTCGTGTGGACGAGGGTGATGTCCCCGAACTCGGGCGCGAAGATCATCAGGGCGATCAGGGAGGACAGCAGCCAGACGAAGCGGCCGGAGAACAGCACCCCGAGGAATCGGAGGATCGAGGTGGGGTGCCTGGGATGGTGGATCGGGCTCATGGCGGCTCAATCGGCGCGAGGTTCGAGCGGGCTGGAAAACCTGAGGCGACTCGACGAGACTTGGTTCGCGCCGGTCGTCTCGACCGGTCAGGAGACTCCGATGCGCCATTCACCTTCCGCGTCGACTGCGCCGAGTTCGGTCGGGAGCGTCGATCCATCTCTTCCGAGCCGGCGCGAGGTGCTGTTGGCTGGCGCCGCGGTCGCGGCCGCCGCGGTCTCGCCCGCCTCGGCGCAATCGAAAGGTCCCACCGTCTCGGGTCGCCGAGCCGCGGTGGCGCCTTCGAGCGGAAGGCGTTACCAACAAGGGCGGAGCCCGTGGGCGCTCTGCCTCGACACCGCGACCATCCGTCCGGCGCCGCTCGAAGACAAGGTCCGCATCGCCGCCGAGGCCGGCTTCGACGCGATCGAACCCTGGGAAGGCGAACTCGCCGAGTGGGAGCGTTCCGGCAAGTCGCTTGCGGATCTTCGGAAGCGCATCGAGGACGCGGGGCTCTTCGTGCCGAGCGTGATCGGACTCTGGAACGCGATCCCGCCGACCCGCGAGCAGTGGGAACAGAGCCTGCCCGATTCGCGCAACCGCATGCGGATGGCCTCGGCGATCGGTGCCGAACACATTCAAGTGGTGCCGCAGCCGGCGCGGCCGTGGCAGGAGTTCGATCTCGCTTGGGCTTCGGCGCGGTACCGGGATCTTCTCGAGATCGGCCTCGCCGACTACCAGATCAATCCGGCGATGGTCTTCGTGCAGTTCCTGCCCGGGGCTGCTCGCCTCGGTCAGGCCGCGGCCATCGCCCTCGACGCCGACCACCCCAAGGCGAAGATCATTCCCGATGTCTTCCACATGCACATCGGCGACTCGGGCTTTGCCGGCATCCGCCACCTGCAGGGATCGTTCCTCGCGATCTTTCAGTTCAACGACGCGCCGGCAGCGCCGGCGAAGGCTGAACTCAAGGACGAGCATCGGGTCTTCCCCGGCGACGGCATCCTGCCGCTCGAACAATGCCTCAAGGATCTGCTCGCGATCCGCTACGAGGGCTGCGTGAGCCTCGAACTCTACAACCCCGAGTACTGGAAGCGCGACCTGCTCGAGGTCGCCAAGGAAGGCCGCGAGAAGAGCCTTGCGATCATCGACAAGGCGACGTCCGCTTCGTCGTAGGCGCTCGGCCCGGAATCTCCGCCGGTGCAGCCAGTCGCCTCACTTCGCGTAGGCGGGGTGGTTGGGATTGCCGGCCGATTCGAGATAGGCGAGCAGGTCGAGGATCTCTTCGAGGGAGAGGGTGCTCAGCAGGCCCATGGGCATGGGAGACACCGGCGACGGCTCGCGAGCGACCACGTCCTTGGCCGCGACCCGCATGGTCTGTCCGGTGTAGGGATCGACGATCAGTTCGACTACGTCGTCGTCGCGCACGATGCGCCCGATCAGGATGCGGCCGTTGCGCAGTCGCACCCTGGTGTTGCGGTACTGGTCGCTGATCTCCGCCGACGGCTCGAGCACGGTGCGCAGGAGATCGCGCGGCGAAAAGCGACTGCCGGCCGAGGTGAGATCGGGTCCCACACCGCCGCCGCCGGAGCCATCGAAGCGGTGGCAGGCGGCGCAGGCGGCCTTGGCGTAGGCGGCGCGGCCCGCCTCGAAGTCGCGGCCCTTCGCTGCAAGGACGAGATAGGGCTCGAGTCCCGCCATGGTCCATGCACGGTTCCCTCCCGAGATCGCGGCGAGATCGGGCAGTTCGCGCGGCGCCGGTGCCGCCAAGGCCGCCAGCTGCTCGCGCTCGGACTCGGACGCGCGGGCGAGCGCCTCTCGCTCGATCACGTCGAGGTAGCCACGGAAACTGTGACCGCCGTCGCTGTTCTTCGCGGTGGCGAGCCACCGGAAGAGCTCCGCTCGCTGTGCCGCATCGAGGTGGTCGGAGAGTCGGAGGCTCATCGCCGCGTCCAGTGCTGGCCCGACCTCTGGCGAGGCGAGGGTTGCGATGCCGGGTGCGACCGCGTCCTGCGAGTCCAGGTGCATCAGCAGGGCCAACATGGCCCGATCCAGTTCGACGTCGCCGCAAGGGTGCAGCGGCTCGAGGCGGGCTCGCAGCAGTAGCTGCATCGCCTCGTCGAGAAGCTCCGGATGACGGGCCAGCGCGACTTCGTGGATTCGAAGCCACGCCTGACGCTGCGCTCGATCGAGCGAACTCCAATCAAGCGCCGACAGCCGCGCGAGCACTGCGGCGGCATCGGAGGCCTCGCCCGCCCGGGTCAGCGCAAGCAGTGCGGCGAGCGCGATCTGGTCGTTCTCCTCCGCGAGAGCCTGCGAGCGCCACTCGGAGATCGGCGCAAACTCGAGGGCGATGCGGGCGGCGTAGGCGATGGCCCGATCGCGATCGGCGAGTGCCGGCCAGAGTTCGGCCAGCGCTGCCGCGGCGGCCTCGGGGTGGCCGTGCAGCGCCTCGATCTCGCGGCGGCGCGCCCGACTCTCGCTGCCCGCGGCGGATGCAAGTTCCGAGCGCGGACGCGACCCGGCGTTCTCGTGGGTCACGCGATAGAGACCGCTCTGGGTGCCTCGACCGCCGGTGATGAACCACATCGCGCCGTCGGGCCCGACTTCGAGATCGGTCACCTGCAGCGGCTTGCCGGTCACGAAGTGGTCGAAAGAGCCCGTGAAGGTGCCGCCATCGGGATCGAGGCGCACCCGAAGGATGCGGCCGTAAGTCCAATCACCGATGAACAAGGCGGAACGATCTTCGTCGGGGAAGTCGAGCTCTTCACCGTAGAGGACGCCCACCGGCGAACTCAGCCCGATGTCGACGAGGGTCGAAGCCATGTCGGGCACGCCGTTGCGCCACTTCGACGACCCGCTGCGCCATCCGTACTCGCCGCCCGAGACGACGTGGTAGACCCGCGTCGGGCGATACCACGGCAGGCCGAGATCCCACTCCATGTCGGAGTCGAAGGTGAGGACCTCGCCTTCGGGCCCGAAGTCGAAGTCGTAGGCGTTGCGGAAGCCCGCCGCGACCATCTCGAACTCGCCGCCGTCGGGATCGACCCGCAGCAGGTGGCCGGCCGGTGCGCGAACGCCCACCGCATGACCGCGCGGATCCTCGACGCGCGGCTCGAGCACGTCCTCGGCCCAGTGGGCGTGAGGCGAAGTGGCGGCCATCGCGGGAGGCAGCGGC